>JAFVAL010000012.1 GCA_017480565.1 Lachnospiraceae bacterium
TAACCCTTATTCCTCAGCTTCCACATAAACTTCCAGTTCGCTCGTACAATGCGGGCATCTGGTCGCTGCGATCGCGATCTCGGACTGGCAGTAAGGGCAGGTCTTGGTGGTCGGTGCTTCCGGCTCTGCCGGTGCCTCAGGCTTTCTTAACTTGTTCATCGCCTTGACAATGGAGAATACAACCAGTGCAAGGATAATAAAGTTAATGATTGCGGAGATAAACAGACCATAATTCAAGGTTGCTGCGCCTGCTTCCTGTGCCTCAGCGAGGGTTGCATACTTGCTGCCGTCTAAAGCGACAAACCAGTTGGAGAAGTCAATGCCGCCGGTCACAAGACTGATGATCGGCATTAAGATGTTGTCGATCAGAGCGGTAACCAGTGCACCGAACGCACCACCGACGATAACGCCGACAGCCATATCCATCATGTTGCCCTTGACTGCAAACTCTTTAAACTCTGCTAAAAACTTTTTCATAAACAGAAGTCCTCCCTTCTTAAGATAGGCTTATTTTACCCCAATTCCAAGCAAGGTGCAAGGTTTATAGAAAAAACCTTGTGCACTTCCCGATCAGGAGCGTGCAAACAGCGCTTTCAGATACGTCTCAAACTTCGGTGTCCACCATTTCAAGTATCCGGCACGGGTCGGATGAATGCCATTTGCCATATAAAGCTTGTAATCATTCTTCGCAACCGCATTCATCTCCGGGTCATGCCACAGATCGAGAATGCCGATGCCCCACTTCTGCTGCAGCTCGTAGAGGAGCTCGATCATCTTCGCATACTGTTTGCTCCGATACTTCGTGCCGACGTAGAAGATAACCGGGCAGTTCCAGGTATTCTTCGCATAGGCGATCACATATTCCAGTGCGCCCGCCACCGTATGCGTGTCGAAGAATGCCGGCGCCGTGTACTCCGAGACCTCTCCGAGCGGTTTGCGAAGCGTCGCGTCATTGGTTGAGAGCTGGCAGATAAAGGCGTCCGCTTTGAAGTTCGGATCGATCGTCTTCAAGCGGGCAATGTAAGAAGCCTTACCGCGCACTTCCTCGTCCACAAGCGTAGTTCCGCTGACCGCCTCTTTGTAAGGGATTACTCCGTCACGCTTTTCAAGGAAGTCCACAAACGACTCGCCAAGCGCCGCGGAGCCGTACGTCACCGAGCTTCCGAGGAAAATGATCTGCTTGCCCGTCAACACATTTTCTCCTTCAAAAGGCGTGTTTTTCACGGAAAAAGCCTCGTCATTTCCCGGCAAGCCCTCGCCGGACGCATGTTTTTTCATCTGGTAGCCCAAGTACGCAAGTGCACCAGCCATGCTTGCCAGAACACCGCCGCAAATCAACAGGTTTCTCTTCGTCTTCTTTTTCATATCTCTACTCCTCCATTAACTCTTCTAACCGCTTCGCAAACAGCTCCTGAAACGCTTCTTCTTCCTGGGCGACCGTCTCCTGGTATGACGCAATCTCCTCGTGTGCCATCATATCCGCGCCAAGAAATGTAAGCGCATCCGCCGCTTTCTCGGTCTTGATGACCGTCTGTTCATACGCAGGTCCCAGCAAAAGCAACTCAAGCGCAATCTCCTTCGGAATCATGCCGCTCGTGATGATACCCCAGGTGTTGTAGATAGTATCATTTGCGATCGGCCCAATGATCACATCGTAATCCGCATAGAGATCTTCCCTTGCCGCGCGGTTTGCGACGATGTATTCAAACCACTCCCGGTCACGTGAAAAGCGCTTGATCTTCAGATCTTTCGTCGCGAGCAGATACTTGTTGATATAGACCTGCTCGCCCTTTCGCTCACGCGCCCAACGCTTTGAAAACGCTTCCTTGTCGGAGAGATAAAAGCCCTGCCCGAAGTCCGCATTTTTCCTGCCGATCTTAAGATCAGGCCGCTTTATCACCTGGTAGCCCGCGTGAAACAGAGAAATGTCCTGCATCGCAAACTCTCCTTTTCTTGATCATCGTCCCTCCCAGCCTCTTTTATTTTACACGCAAATCTATCATTTGAAAAGAACAAGTTGACAGGTGTATCGCTACAGCGATATAATCAAACAAAAGGAGGTGACCACATGCTTTTATATCATGGTTCTGATCACATCGTCGAAGCGCCACGTCAAGGCGGGGGCAAGCGCACTAACGATTATGGTTATGGATTTTACATGACAGAGCATCTGGAACTTGCGAAGGAATGGGCATGTGCTAAGGGAACGGACGGATTTGCGAATATCTATGAGATCAATCTGACAGGGCTTCGCATTTTGCGTCTGAATGATCCTATGTACAGCATTTTGAATTGGCTTGCTGTCCTTGCCAGGTATCGCACGTATTGGCAGAATGGAAGTATTGCCGAAGAGGCGAAGAACTATCTGCAGCAACATTATTTCGTTGATCCCGATGCCTATGATGTCGTCATCGGTTACCGGGCTGATGATTCTTACTTCACCTTTGCCCAGGATTTTGTCGCAGGGGTGATATCTGTTGAAAAGCTAAAAGAGGCAATGCATTTGGGAAAGCTTGGAGAACAAGTTGTCGTAAAAAGCCAAGCCGCCTTTGAACGGCTGCAGTTTCAAGGTGCGGAAGTAGCCGAGGCATCCATTTACTATGAGAAGAAGGTGTCAAGAGACCAGGAAGCAAGGCGGCAGTATCGATTGTCAGTACGAAACTCACACCCGAGCGAAGAACTATACATGCTCGACATTATGAGAGAAGGAATTACCAATGAAGATCCACGCTTACGATGAATTATATCTGGCAAATGCGCAGAATGTTCTCGGCCATGCCTTGGACTTTGCCATCATGACACTGGAGCTTTCACCGGAAGCATTTGAACAAGCCTTTGTGGTCTCACACGCCTCAAAGCAATTTGGGCAAGGAAATCCTGCCTATGTGGCTGGTTTGACAGGTTGTGAATTTGCCAGAGAGGTTTTGGCCGAAGTGCACTTTTCATATGAAGACGCTGAAGATGTGATGTACCTGGATAAATCACCAGAATATTGGGCTGGTTGGGCGCTTGCCTATTATCAGTGGGAGTGTGGACTGCCTTTTTCAGAGATCCTCTCGAGCGTTTCTTTTTCGGAATTGATCGAGATGTATCCCCTCTATCACGAGATGGACTTGTCGCACTTTGTGGAGGAAATGTATGCCCGACACCTACAGCTGATCCCACAAACCAGGCTTTCCAAGCTTCGAAAGAACGCGGGCCTTTCTCAATCACAGCTTGCAAAACTATCAGGCGTTTCACTCAGGCAAATCCAGCTCTTTGAACAGAGACAACGTGAGATCAACAAGGCCTCTGCTTTCACTCTCCTCCAACTAAGTAAGGCCCTCCACTGTCACATGGAGGACCTCCTCGAATTCATTTGATCTCATTTATCTTAATCTGTAGCAGGTGATGTACTCGCAAGGCTCATCATAGACCAACTGCTTGCAGCCGAGCACTCTCTTTACCTTCAGTGAAGCAAGGCCAGCGCCGACATTTCCGAAGGTCGGCCAATCTTCCCAGGTCGGCTCAAACCACTCGATGGTACCGTCGCAGAACGTGATCTCCGGCTTGCGGATCGGGTACGGATAGTCATCCGGTTTCACCCATTTCGGTAAAATGGTCGGGTAAGCGATCGACGGTGTCGTAAAGTTGTGGAACGGATCCTCGCCGTACTCCATCACGCCCGGGATGTATTTATAATGCATCTTGCCTGCGGAACGCACCTCATTGTGAATCAAGGTCTGCAGATCCTGCGCCGGTTTGCTGGTATCGAGCGTCAGCTTCATGAACTGGAAGTTCCAAGCGCTCGCCAATGCGATGTACTTGTTGTCGTTGTGCTGAATTGGCGGAATGTCGCAGTAAATCTTGCTGTAGCCCATCGTGTCACGGCCGCCGATGATCGGATCGGTATGATTCTCGAACATCACAAGCACAAGATCACCGTCTAAGTCATCTCTTTCGCCCTTAAAATGCACCGGCACGTTGACATTGATCAGATTGTAGGTCTTGCCGTTGAGCCAGCCAAGGTTCGTGAACTCGCAGACCGAAACGTTAACGAACGGATCATTTAACGTGTAACAGTCCGGAATCATCTTCTCCAGCACCTCACGGTCCGTCTCATACGTAATGCTGGCAACGTTGACAACGCCCGGCTGGAAATGATCGGTCATGTCCTTTCCGCCCGGCTGCTGCTGCATCCAGGTCGGTCCAAAGAATACAGGCATCACATACGCTTTGTTGGGGTCAAAAATCAGTGACATATCTTTTACCTCCTTCACATAATGAAATTGTGTCACGTCGTTGTTGCTTTTATTATACTACAAATGAACAGAAATGAAGCGGGAAAATCTAAAAAACTTTCCCGCTTTTGTCTTAGAATCCTCTGTTTTTCAAGTCGGAGACGATTTCCACATATACATTGCAAATGTCTGAGACACCCTTCCCGGCCTTCTTTGTCAGTGCACTTCTTCTCAGATCGATCGCATCCAGATGCGAGATCCCGCGAAATGCATTTCCGGAAAGGATGTGCTGCTCCTCGCCCCAGAGCGCAGATGCGACCGAAACCAGGCCATCGTTCGGCCCCTCCAGGCGGTTCACCACCCAGTTTGCAGTCGACAGATTGATATCGGAAAACGGATGCTTCATCACGCAGGCATAGCTCTGGTAGAAAATACCCGGCATGTCCGGATTCTGCTCGTTAAACTCCGTCATCTTCTGCGTCGTAAATCCCTCGCACAGCTTTAGAAAATCCGGCTTTTTGTCCCCGACCACGCGAATCCAGTTGTTGATGGCAAATGCAGCGAGATTCCAGTAAGTTTTGGGAATCACGCCTAGCATATCGATCGTCTTCGACCCGCGATGCGGCGTCGCAATCGTTGTGATGCTTGCAATCTTGTCCGCATAGCCAAGCGAAGAAGCGACTTTGCGAATGTCCAAACCACCCTTGGAATGCGCGATCACGTTGACCTTCTCACAGCCACTCTCCGCCAAAATCTCGTCGATTCGCTTTGCAATCGCCTCCGCGTTGGTATCAATGCTTCCCCAGCAGTCCTGCAGCCCATAATAAAGCTTCGCACCATGCGCCTCCAGCACACCGGGAATCCGCCCCCAGTAGACCGGCCATTTCAAATCACGAAAGCCAGCCCCGTGGATCAACACAATTGGATACTTTGTGTTACAGTTCATTTGTCTTATCCTTCTTTGTCACAACAATGGTTATCCGTTTCATTGTTCGATTACTCTTCTACTGCAAGGTCTCAATATAGGCAATGAGTTTGTCTATGACCGCAGAAGTATCCATTTCAAGCCAATTCTTCTTGGATTTGGAAAGGCGATTTCTATATTGCTCAGAGGCAAATGTACTTCTTATTCTTCTCCGAATATCGTCCAAATCTTTTTCTCTCATTCCAGGATCACTAAAGATATAGGTATTTAGGCAGATCTTAAGACTATCTCGATTTAACAAATTCGATAAATAACACATATCAAAGATATCTTTATATCTTGTGGAGTTCGGACCAAATTTCAACAGTGATCTCAGTTTCTCGGTAAACATCTGCTCTTTGGAATTAATAAGCAGGTTAGCTCCTTCATCAAAACAGGCAATATCAAAGCAATATTCTTCCTGTTTAATAGAGAAGTTTTTATGCACACCCAAGTCAATCTTACTTTCGATAGAATCTCCACTATCATCTGTTATTTCTATATACACACGCTTGCCATGATAGTCCTGTTGCTTCAATTCAGTGATCTCACCGATTTGATTGAAATAAACACCCTCAAGACAATTTAATTTCTCAATAAACTGCCGAATGGCTTCATCACTGAGCGAATACCGGATAAAATCAATATCCATATCCTGCGTTGCTCTTCGTGAGTTATGGGAAATGCTACGCATTACCACTCCACCTTTGATCGTAGCATTTTGGCTAAGCGCACTGTCAGATAATGCCTTAAGAACAAGATCCTGACAGACCTTTGCCTCGGCATTTTCATCCATGTATCCTTCTGCATTAGCCTGCCGAATCATTTCTCGGATCGTCGCCATTAAAACACCTCCGCATCCAATGCTTCACTGATCATTTTTGATTTAGGAAATGTCGCTGCATATTCCTGTATGCGTTCGATATCAAGCTGATAAATCCTGTCTCGATAATTCCTAAGAATTTCCTTATAGTAATCAAAAGGCAACTTATTTTTGTAACGAAGGAGCTCGATAAGCATCCTCTCCCTGTCATAGATTTTGAACGATGCGTCTCTGCGAGTCATCGAGATAACACCTATATTCAAAATCTCCGAATTAATATAATATTGGCAAATGCGATGATCGCCGAGATTAATGGAATGCTTCTCTGTCGCAATATGGTATTCATCAGGAATTACATCTGTTAACCCATGATAATAAAATGCGCTGTCCATCGTAAAGATTGCCTTTGGATACTTTGCAGAAATAACCGCAAGTGTTGATACATCTGGTGTATCCGAGTAGATTCCTTTTTCGATTTGAAACAGTTTACATTCTATTATTTGTTTTTTTATCTGATAATCTGATCCCCATCGCTCCTGGCATTCTTTATATGTATAAAGCATGACAAACCCTCTCACGATTTTTGTAAATATAGGCTAAATCTATGTTTTCGCCTATATTTGCTTTGATTATAGACTTCGCCAGGTACTTTGTCAAGAATTCAAATGCGTAACGCGATTGTCTCACCCAATCTCCCAGACAACAGTCACAGTATCCGACACTTCCACATCGTCCGGGCTGATATTCATGTCGTAGCTTGCGCTCGCCATCTTCGCATTCCCATAGCCCGTGCTCATGGAGCGAAACATCGGTGTCACCTCAAAATTCAGCTCGTCCCACGAATAATCGATGGTCAGGATCTCCTTAAGAACAATACCTGCTGCCGCAGCCAGCACCTTCGCTTTCTGCGCGGCATCTTCCACCGCACGGCCAAGGAGCTCATTTTTCGCCTTCTCTTGATCTTTCACAAAGTAGCTTAACTGCAGCTCAGGCTCCACAGACGAATGTCCCAGCGCATACAACGTTCTTCCAAGCAAATCCGAATCCGACGCAAACTCAAGCTTGAGCACATGACGGAACACATATCCCACAAACTTCTGTCTATAGTTGTGATTCTCATCCGTGTAGCTCTCGTACTGCGGATCTACATCAAACGAAAGCGTCTTCATGCTCTCTCTGGCAAATCCCAACGCTTCCAGCACATCTTTTAGCTTCTCTGTGTCTTCTGAAGAGTGCCGCAGCACCTCTCCATATTCTGCAAATTTCCCCGTTACCGTCAACGTCAGACGCGTCATATCAGGCGTCAGCCTAAGACTTCCCTTGCCTGTCACGCGTAATGTTCTTTTCTCCATGTATGTATCCTCCGTTCTTTGAATCTATTATTATGCTTCTTCCAAGTATCTCACGCCTTTTCCCGTTGCGATCGCATACTCGATCTCCGATCTTGTGCTGGACCCAAAATAGCCGCCAACATTGATCACAAAAATCTCATCTGCCATGTCGATTTTTCTCTTGTGCATATCATCCAGCATCTCTTTCGTCCCTTCCGTCCAAACTTCCGCATCACCAGAGTGTCCGAAAAGCCCAACGCTGATCACGATATTACCTTCCAAAGTCAAGCGCTTTTGCGCTTCCATAAATGCATCCTTAAACCGCGTACTCCCGCAGAGAGTGATGACGTTATATTTGCCTACCATATTTATCTCCTGTCATTTATACTGTTTCATACGCCATTTCTCATTCCTCTGCTGATAGTTCGCAACTTCTCCTTAACAGCTCTTTATTCTCTTCCAGCAAATGGTCGATCCCGTCCTCTGACAGGACGCCACACAGAAGCCCTTCTGGGAGCTCATTTCTTTCAAAGGCCTCAAAATCCTTCCTCCACGCTTTGCTGGTGTAATACTTCTCCAGCAAAGCGATCTTCTCTTGCGCGTTGAGATATGTATCCAGCGCTTCCTCATACTGTGCAAGAACCGCCGTCGCTTCCGTTAGAAGCTGCTCGTAATAATGAATTCGCTCGACTTGGTTCATAACCTTACTCCTCCTTCTGGTGCGAAGACCAGATTCCTTATCCAATACACCAACCAAAACATTCCTATCACAGTCTCTGGCTGATCTTTACATTTTTCCCGGAAAATGCAATTCCCAGCTTCAGTATCTTAACAACTCCCTCGGCCTTCATCTCCACATCATAATTCTTCTCATCAATCTGTTCCAGTGCTTTCAAGGATAACGAGCTCAGCGCTTCGTCATCCAAATGGTTCTCCGATTTCAGCTCCATGATGATGCCAGGATACTTTTGCTCTTTGGGGAATAGGCAGATATCATATCTGCCATCTCCGGACTCTCGGTTGGACTTAATCTTGTATTGATTATCCATGATCGCGATCAGTCCCAGGACAAGGCCGTGGTAAAAACCCTCTGCACCTGCGTCGTAATAACTGATGGACTTGTTCAGATACTCTGTAATTCCAATCTGCAGCCTCGTCCAGTCAAGCGCATATAAGCTCTCTAAGATCTTGTTGGAAGTTGACCTTGTAATCGCACCAATTTGCAGCAAATGAGACAGAATCTCGCTTCTATAGACCGCTGCAATCTCCCGGTTTGGGATCGACACTTCACAAAGCCATGAACCATCACTTTGAAGCTCCTTTTTTGGTGCCTTTAAATACCCTGCCACCAGAAGCAGACTATAGATATTGTCCGGATCCTCCGCAATCGACCGATACACAACATTCTGATCAATTCTTGCGATGACGCGATCGCCCTTCATCAGAGCATACAATTTCTCTGAGATCTCATCTGTCGCAATCTTAAGCACATCTTCCAGAATCTCATTTCTCCCAGTATTCGCCCAGTAGATCTGCGGCAGAAATCCTTTTGAGATGTAGTTAATCACAGACCAGGGATTGTACATTTCCTTGGTTCCAAAACAATACCCGTCGTACCAACTTTTTACCTCAGTCATTTTTTCAGATGCATTATAATACGCCAACATATCTCGTACTTCTGCCCCCGTGAAGCCGAAATATTCGTCGTACTCTTCCTCCATGACAGAACTTACCGTTAAATTGTTCAGCCCGCTGAAAATACTCTCCTGTGCAATTCTCAGAATGCCTGTTAAAAAACCAAACGACAGATACCGATTATCCTTAAAAGCGCCTGATAAGAAGTTCCGCATAAATCCAATGATTTCGTCATAGAATTCTTTTGAATAACCTTCTTGAATCGGTGTGTCATATTCGTCAATAATGATGATTGGAGCTTTTCCATAATGTTCCGTCAACATCTTGGAAAGTCTCTGCAGGGAAGACGAAAGCTCTACTTCATTGGCAACTCCATCCATAACCTTCTGAAAATATACTTGCTCATACTTCTCAAGCTGTTTACTATCCTTCAGCTCTGAATGCTTGCCAAATTCCTCCTGCAAAAGTTCGCCAATCTTTGCAAAAGTTGCCTCCCACGTTTCAAACTTTACATCTTTAAATGTCAGGAAAATGACAGGATACTTGCCCTGATGCTCTCGGTACTTTTCACCGCACTTCCAAATCTTTTTATCAGAGAAGTACTTACTTGTATCTTCTTTAGACAGTTCAAAAAACACCCGCAGCATATCCATGTTCAAGGTCTTGCCAAACCGCCTGGGTCTGGTAAATAAAGAAACCAGTGCTTTGCGGTCAAGGAATTCCTTTATTAAGAGGGTTTTATCTACATAATAGTATTCTGATTGTGCCCTAATGTAATCTGAAATACCAACAGGTAACGGCCTTGGTTCTCCTGTCGGTAAATTCTTTACATATTGTCCATAACGAACTCTTCCATCTACCGGTTTCTCCGCTTCATCAGGGATCTCCCATGACTTTCCGACTTTCACAGCACCAGGCACTTTACCTTTATTACACAAATCATTAGCGGTTCGTACAGAAACTCCCCATTCTATCGCTTTTTCTCTACATGTCCTCATAGACGCTCATCTCCTCAGTGTATACCATCCTTTATCTGTTACCGCAAATAATAGCAAAAATTCCGCAATATGTCAAATACTGATTGATATCTTGCGGAATAATGCTTGCTTCTTGCGGAATTATTTGCCAAATATTCTCGCAGTTTCATCTCAGTCAAATATCTCTCCAAAACATTCATCCCTGCATTGCATTTGAGAATGGCGCGTCTGGTCTTTTTGCCAAAACCTGTTAGGATAAACTTAGAAAATCAGAGGAGGTTGCCGCCATGATCAAAGCCGTCAACTTAAAAAGTGCATATTTAACCAATCCTGTAGGGATCGACCTTATCCCTGTCACTCTTTCCTGGACTGTGCAGAATGCCAACAAGCAGACCGCCTACCAGCTTCGTTATTCGAAAAATGATGCCGCATGGGAGGAACTTCCGGTAATGCAGAGCTCTTCCATGCACACGATTTTCGATCTGCCGCTGTGCAGCCGTGACCGCATCGCATGGCAGGTGCGCCTGACCGATCAGGATGGTGTCGTCGGCCTTTGGAGCGAAGATGCCTCCTTTGAGATGGGGCTTCTATCTAAAAATGACTGGAAAGCTCGTTGGATCATGGGCAATTATGATCACAGCAAGTCCGGCAAGGTGCGCTACCCCGCAGACTGCTTCCGCAAAGAATTTGAGATTGCGGGGCAGGTGACGCGTGCACGCCTCTACATCACCGCCTGCGGCATTTATGAAGCCAGGATCAATGGCAAGAAAGTGGGCGATCAGGTGTTCACTCCTGGATCGACCGCATTTCAGAAGCGTGTCCATTATCAGACCTATGATGTGACGGACCTGCTTTCTGCCAGAAATGTCTGGCACATCGATCTCTCGGATGGCTATTACGCCAGCGATATGGGCGTGTTTAATAAGCATAAACCATTTGGCTATGAGCCGAAGGTTCTGGCACAGTTGGAGATTGTGAAAGAAGACGGCAGTGTACAAACCCTGATCACCGATCCCGGCTTTGCCTGGTCAAATGATGGCCCGGTGCGTTTTGCGGACATGAAAAACGGTGAGATCGTTGATTTTTCCCTCACTCCTTCTTACAGCGGCTTTGCAAGAGAGACCTCCTATGAAGGCATCGTCTGCTGCTCTAACAGCAATCCGATTCACGAAAAAGAGCGTTTTGATCTGCCGGAAGTCCTTCACACTCCCGACGGTCATACCGTGCTTGATTTCGGACAGAATCTGGCAGGTTATGTGGAAGTAAAGCTTACCGGTGCGGCGGGCAAGACTTGTGAGATGGTCTTTGGTGAGAAGCTTGATAACGCTGGCAATTTTACGGTCAAGAACATCTCCTATCATGGAGAATATACGGACAGCCGTTTCCAGAAGATCACCCTGACCTGTGACGCGGAATCGCACACTTATAAGCCGCGTTTTACTGTCATGGGCTTCCAGTATGTCCTGCTGCTTGACTGGTCGGAAGAGGTGCGTGCAGAGAATTTCACCGCCATCGCGGTCTACTCAGACATGGATACCACATTTGCCTTTGAAAGCTCCGATGCAGGCATCAACCAGATCGTAAAGAATACATTCTGGAGCGTGAAAGGCAATTTCTTGGATGTCCCGACCGATTGCCCGACCAGAGAACGCGCCGGCTGGACCGGAGATGCGCAGCTCTTCTTTAACACAGGCAATTACATGATGGATCAGCGCGCTTTTTTCCGCAAATGGATGCGCGACGTGGCGGATGGTCAAAAGGCGAACGGTCTGGTCTATAATATCAATCCTTCCGCGCCTTCCGGCAACGGGTTCATCGAGTGGGTTTCGATGGAAGGAAGCGCAGGTTGGGGCGATGCGATGATCACTATCCCCTACTATTACTGGAAGCGATACGGAGACGACGTGCTTTTACGCGAATTCTGGACGCCGATGGAGCGCTGCCTCGCCTTCTTTGAAAGCCGCATGGGCAAGCGCAATCTCTTCTCCCTAAAGAGCCCTGAGCGCAGTCCGTATGATAAGTATTTGGTCGCAAGCGGACGACATTTTGGAGAATGGACAGAGCCGGATGATTGTGCGCCTGGCAAATCCTCCCTGGTTTTGCCCGCGGCAGAAGAAGCGACCGCATATCTTTCCTACGCAGCGCGCCTGATGGCAGAGATGGCCTCCTATCTTGGCAAGTCTGCCGATGCCACGAGGTATCAAGAGATCGCGGACCGCACGAAAGAAGCATACAATTATTACTTTGTGAAAAATGGAGATGTCACGTCGAACCGCATGTGCAAGTACGTGCGTCCCTGCGGCTTAGACCTTGCAGAAGGCACTGCCAGAGAAAAGCTTTTAGAAAAGATTGTCACGTTAAACCGCGAGAGAAATTACAAGATTGGGACCGGCTTCTTAACCACACCGTTTGTCTTTGAGATGCTCTCCGAGGCGGGGGCAAGCGATGATGCGTATCGGACCCTCACCAATCCGGAGCTTGGCTGGATGCAGCAGATTCATCAGGGCGCAACCACGGTCTGGGAGAACTGGACGCCGGATGCCTCCTTAAACCATTACTCCAAAGGCGCTTGCTGCCAGTGGCTCTTTGACTGTGTCTGCGGTGTGAAGCTTGACGGAAGAGAGAATCATTTCATCATCGAGCCTCACCCAGTCAGCCAGATCGACCACATTTCTTTCACCTATACTTCCGTTTACGGTACCGTTGCAAGTGCTTGGGAGCACGTAGATGGCAATGTCCTCTATCACATCACCGTCCCGGCAGGCTGCAGCGCACAAGTAAAGCTCCCCGGAAGAGAGCCTGTAACTCTTTTCGCGGGAAGCTATGACCTGTAACCCTAAATATGAACTTTACTTCGCCGTCCGCGCCTTTCGATACGCGGACGGTGTCATTTGATACGCCTCTTTAAAGGTCCGGCTCATGTGCGAGGCCGCCGAAAATCCGCACAGATACGCGATTTCTTCGAGTGACAGCTCTGTCTCGACCAGATACTGTTCCGCAATTTTTAATCTCGTCTGCATCAACAGTGCGTTGAACGTATCCCCCGTCTTCTCCTTGACGATCCGGCAAATGTACTGCTTACTGAAATGAATCGTATCCGCAAGCTCTGTCAGACTTGCAGTTTGATAATTCTTCTGCAGGTACATTTCAATCTCACGGAACTGCTCATCCATCCGGGTCACTTTCGCAGCCGTCTCAATCTTTGTCTCCGGCGCACGAAATGCAGCCGCAAACAGAAGCGGCAGATAGCTTCGCATGACCACATTGCTGTATTCATCTTGCTTGATGTATTCCGCAAATATACTGAGAATCAATTGTCTGATCTCCTCGTTTCCATCCGTATGAATCGCAGCATACGAAGCTTTCTCTTCCTCCGCAACCGACTCCGTAATAAACCTTGAAAGCGCCGGGTGTCCCAAAAAGACCGTCTTATACTCTGCTGCCAGGTAGGATTTCCTTAAATTAATGCAGATACAAAGTCCGTCCATGCTTGTCTCCACAGAATAATAGATGTCCGGAGATATGAGAAAAAAGTCCCCCGCCCGAAGTCCGTGGGTACTTTCATCCAGGGTAATCGTTGTCGTGCCCTCCATCTGATAAAACAGTGAATAATAATTACATTTGTGGCGCAGCCCACCCGGGAAATTAAACATTTTAGAGACCGAATAATCGTATCCGGACATGATATTCAGTGCATCTGTCACATCACCGATATCGGAAATGGACTTCGGCAGTGTCGCGGAGCTTAGAGACATCGGAAAATAAAACCGATATAAATCCTTTGAACGAAGCACATAGTTGTCAAAGTATTCCGTATAAGTCTGATATTCCTCAAAATTGTGCGGCTTGTTGGAGTATTCCATATAGGAAATCTCCAGATTCATTAAGTTTTGCAGGATATTGTAAACCTGCCTCGCATCTATCGTATTCACAGCATTCCTCTTTCCGGATGACAGAATCCTTCGTTGTCTCTCATTATAGGTCTCATTTTCCTCCGGCGCAACAGCTTTTGTTTCATCTGAGATAAATGTTTTTGCCTCTCGTTCACATTTTACAGCTGTTTGAATACCCCAGTGATTTCATTGTGAATAAAAACACTTTACAATAACAACAGAATCAAACAAGACTCTTTTTGAGGGAGGTTTTATCTATGAGTGAAGTAAAAAGACTCAATGTCGCAGATGAGAAATTTTCGGGAAAGAAAGCCCTCGGCTTTTCCCTGGTTCGTTTAAGCAACATCCTTGCAGGTCTTATGGCGGGTGAGATTACCTACTTTTCCACCAACAGCTTAGGCCTTGCGATCGCAGCGATCTCCGCCGGTCTTGCCGCAAAAACCGCGATTGATGCGGTCACCGATCTGATCATGGGCGCGATCGTCGACGGTACCCATACGAAGTTCGGCAAGGCAAGACCTTGGATCCTGGCGGGCATCCCGATGTGGCTTTCCCTCGTTGCCCTTTTCCTCGCACCCAGAGCTGCCATGAGTGATGGCGCGCTGGTTGCTTACATTACGGTACTTGCTACCTTAGAGAGTGCAGTCTTCTCGACGATGATCAGTATCGCCTATGAGACACATATCAAGCGCGCCATCGTCAAGGAAGACAACCGTATCAAGACCCTGACCATCGTCGGTGTGGTGTTTGCGATCGGTTCCCTCGGTCTGCAGGTTGCACTGCCTGCCTTGATCAATGCTTTCCACGGCTCTCAGTCCGGTTTCGTCATCATGGCTCTGGTCACCGCAGTGATCGGTATCGCAGGCATCTTAATCTGCTTCTTTATCTGCCCGGAGTATTCTGAAGAAGACCTCGCTGCTTATGGTGGTTATGATGTCAAAGAAGCCAAAGAAAAGGTTTCGGTCGGTGTCTTCTTAAAGAGCCTGTTAAAGAATAAATACCTCTTTATGTACACCCTGATCAACTTCTTTTACATGTTAATCCTGATGAGTTCCTTCACCATCGGTCAGTACTATTTCCAGTACGTGTTTGGCAACCTTGGCACCTTCTCCCTGGTGCTTGCCGCTTCTGCCGGTATGATGCCGATCTACATCTTTATTCCGAAGCTCTGCAAGAAATACGGCGTCTCGAAAGTCATCATGGTCTCCATGATCATCGCTGCTGCAGGCGTGATCCTTCGTATGTTCCTGCCTCACATGTTGGTCATCCAGATGGTCGGCTATCTGTGCGCAAGCCTTCCGAATGTCTTCATCGCATGTGTCGGCTCTCAGATCAACTATCAGTGCATGGAATATGGCCAGTACAAAACCGGTGTCGTCGCAGAAGGAATGTACTCCGCATTCATCAGCTTTGCGCAGAAAATGGCAACCAGCTTAAGTTCTCTGTTAATCGGTCTGATTCTCGCAGCCGGCGGCTTTGATGTTCTGACCCAGGCAGTCACAAAGAATGGCTTTACCGATTGGGCGGAGCTCTCCGCACTCGGCACCGCAGGCTATGAACAGTATGTCGAAGGTGGTGCAGCTGCAGTCACCAAAGCGCTCTCCGGTATCAGCTTCGCTTATAACTGGGTGCCACTCATTTTCCTGGCCCTTGATATCGTTCTCTTCGCTTTCTTCCACTTGGATCGCGACTTAAAGAAGCTTCGCGTGGAACATGGCTTGAACGAAGACGGCAGCTTAAAGGAAGATGCCGAGGCATAATCTGTAAATGAATTTTAAAAAGCCCGAGATCGTGATGATTTCGGGCTTTCTTTTGTGTTACATATGTATTGCCATCAGTCTTGATTAAATTTCTCGCGGTTGATCCACAGACCCAATGCAGGGTTCGGGATGAAATACACTTCCTCACCGTCCACGGTGTTATAGCCGTACTGCAGCGTCTGCGGATTGTATTTCCTCGCCATTTCCTCGTAATCTGCGGGATGGAAACCGACAGAGGCAATCTCCTCTTTGGTGATGTCTTTCACCGCATAGGTGATGGTGAATCGTCCGTCGCTGGAGCCGTGAATCAAGTGAGCCGCCGCGCCCATGTTGGCGCGCAGGTCTTCATTTGCAGGATCACGGAACTGTGTAAGAGTATTGAGTCTTCCGCGGTAGCCATACTTGCGGATCAACTTGTCCACTAGGTCATCTTCGCCGAAGCGCTCCACACCGGGTGCCAGGATGATCAGCTCACCGCCGTCCGCCATCGCCATTCTGGTGCGGTAGACAGCCTTGTTGCCAAGCCATGTGCTCTTAAACTCTTCGGGATCTAAGTAAACCACGCACTTTTTCAAGCCGTGCTCGACGAAGTCGATATTCTTCTCCTGCGCCAGTTTCACAGCCTCGGTCAGGCAGTCACGGCCTTCGCCGATGAAGATCCCATGCGTGTGGATCTTGCCGCCGGGCGCTGTGGTGACGGTCAGTACAAAGAGAATCGGACGATCCTTTAAGAAATGCTCCAGGCCATAATCAAAGAGCTTGCGGACCGGGGTGTAATCCTTGCCCATCATACGCTCCATGCCATAGACCGCGCCGACCATGTGGGACTTGTTGATCATCTCGCTGCCGCCCACGCCGACAAACAGGTTCTTTGCGTGGTTTGACATGCCGATCACTTCGTGCGGCACCACCTGTCCGGGAGAAATGATCAGATCATAGCTCTCGTCCATGATGCGCTTGTTGATCTCCGCGCTGATCGCCTCGTTCCAGAGGCCTTCCGTGATGTCGGAGAGGAATTCTGCCGGGATGTCGCCCAGCTTTACCACATCCGTACGCCAGTTGTGAACCAGCATCCGCTCATAAGGTACATCGCCGATCATTGCTTCCCACTGGCTCTTTGACACCGGAACATGGGTGCCTAATGCGGGTAAAATGTCAACCTCTACGCCGCGTTCTGTCAGGACGTGGTAATACACATTCGTGATATATCCTGCGTTGGAATGAAACCGGGTGAAGTCAGGCGGAAGGATCAATACCTTGTGAAGGTCTCTGCCTTCCAGGCTTTTTAACAGAAGGTCCTTGATCTCCTCCGGAGACAATCCCGCGTCCGTGCTTGCAATTTTGTAAATGTCGTTCATATTCATCTCTCCATAAGGATTTCATTGATTGCCCGGCCAACACCGCTGTGATCACAGTCATCGGTCAGCCGGTCCGCCACAGCCTTGACCTCGGCGTATGCATTTGCCATAGCGACGCCGATACCAGCCACGCTTAACATATCAATATCATTCAAATCATCGCCAAATGCCATCGTCTGCGAAAGCGGAATGCCAAGGTGCTCAGAAAGCAGCCGCAGGGCATTGCCTTTGTTCGCTTCCTGGCTATTGACTTCGATGTTGTTGACAATCGAAGACGTGACCTTCATATCGGGAAATTCTTCCGGCAAGATCTTTAACATCTGCGCGCGCAGATCCATATCCTGGAAGAACGCCTGCACCTTTTGCACGCCTCTTTGACGTGAGGCCAAACATTCTTTCAGATCCGGTACCGGTGTCCGAAGGTGTAAGATCATATCCAGGCTGTGCGGGTTCGCGGCATATTCCTCCGCTTGGTCATACAGAGCCTGCGTCATCCATCCCCAGCCGTCCTGATAACAATCGTAAATGACCGGCAAGGTGTCAAGACGCTCCATCAACGCCACCGCTCTCTCCCAGGGCAGCTCCGAGCCGCAGACCGTGCGGTCTTCCTTCACATCATAGACCTGAGCGCCGTTGATCGTGATCACATAGCGGACATAGGGGAGGTTACGGATGATTTCCGGCATGCCTTTATAAAAACGGCCTGTGGCGGGGACAATCTCTATCCCCGCCTCTGCCGCTTTCTGAAGCGCTGCCGCGTTTTCTTCGGTAAGTCGTTTGTCTGAGGTCAAAAGCGTACCGTCCAGATCAAACGCAATCAGCTTGATATTATGCATTGTAAGTCGTTGCCGCGGTGTTGCCGCCGTGACCGGTCCAGTTTGTATGGAAGAACTGGCCTCTCGGGGTGTCCAGACGCTCGTAGGTGTGCGCACCGAAATAGTCGCGCTGTGCCTGAAGCAGGTTTGCAGGCAGACGCTCGGTGGTGTAACCGTCAAACCAGGTCAGTGCGGAAGTCATCGCAGGTGCCGGAACGCCGTACTGCACTGCCGCTGCCGCAACTTTGCGCCATGCAGGAACGAGCTTTTCGATGGTCTCTTTAAAGTACGGATCCAGAATCAGGTTCTTCAGCTCCGGATTTGCATCATAAGCTTCCTTGATCTTGCCCAAGAAGACGGAACGGATGATGCAGCCGCCGCGCCACATCAGTGCGATACCGCCATAGTTTAAGTTCCAGCCGTAATGCTGTGCTGCGGTTCTCATCAAGGTGTAGCCCTGTGCGTAGGAGACAATCTTTGCAGCGTAGAGTGCCTGACGGATCGCCTCGATCATCTCAGCCTTGTCGCCCTCAAATGCAGGAATCTTGCGGTCGAAGATCTTTGCTGCTTCCACACGCTCTTCCTTCATTGCGGAAAGGCAACGGGAGAATACGGCTTCACCGATTAAGGTCAGCGGAACGCCCTCATCCAAAGCTGCGATGCCGGTCCACTTGCCGGTACCCTTCTGACCTGCGGTGTCCAGAATGTGCTCCACAAGCGGCTCGCCGTCGGTATCCTTATAAGCCAGGATGTCTCTGGTGATCTCGATCAGATAGCTGTCAAGCTCTGTCTTGTTCCACTCGGTGAAGACCTCATGCATCTCTTCATCGGACATGCCAAGAAGGTCACGCATCAACTGATAAGCTTCGCAGATCAGCTGCATATCACCGTACTCAATACCGTTATGAACCATCTTGACAAAATGGCCTGCACCGTTCTCACCAACCCAGTCACAGCAAGGGTCACCGTTCTCAACATGTGCACTGATGCTCTGGAAAATGTCTTTGACATACGGCCATGCTGCCGGAGATCCGCCGGGCATCAAGGACGGTCCCTTCAGAGCGCCTTCTTCGCCGCCGGAAACGCCGGTGCCCATATAAAGCTTGCCCTTCGACTCCACATACTCTGTGCGGCGCATGGTATCCGGGAAATGAGAGTTGCCGCCGTCGATGATGATGTCCCCATCTTCCAGCAGAGGAAGCAGCTGTTCAATCAGTGCGTCGACTGCTGCGCCGGCCTTGACCATCATAAAGACCTTGCGCGGCTTCTCAAGATTGTCCACCAGCTCCTCAAGAGAATGGCAGCCGATGATGTTCTTACCCGCAGCGCGGCCATTTACAAAGTTGTCCACCTTGGAAGTGGTACGGTTAAATACAGCAACGGTGAAGCCCTTGGACTCCATGTTCATAACCAGGTTTTCGCCCATGACGGCGAGGCCGATGAGGCCGATATCCGCTTTCTTCATACGATTCTCAATCTCCCTTTCTTATCTTTGTACACGGGCATTGCCCTTATAAATGTCCCATACCTGCTTCTCGTCTGCAGGCTCCGCATAGTCATTCAAGCTCGAAGCTGCTAACACGCCAGAAGCCCAACCAAACTGCAGCCACTTCTCAGGCTCCCAGTCCATCAGCACGCCGTAAAGCAGACCGCCGGAGAAACCGTCGCCGCCGCCGATACGGTCCATGACCTGGATCTCTCTGGGCTCTTCGACGTACCACTTTCCGTCCGCCCAAAGAATTGCGCCCCACAGATGCTCGTTCGCGCTGATGACCTGGCGAAGTGTGGTTGCATAAGCTCTTGCGTTCGGATACTTCTCACGTACCTGATCGATCATCGCCTGGAAGCGTTCAATCTTGCTGCCAAGCTCCTTGCCGCCGGCTTCCGGTCCCGCAAATCCAAGGCAAAGCTGGAAATCTTCTTCGTTGCCCACAAGGATATCTGCGACAGAAGCGATCTCATGGAACGCTTTGCTCAGCTCTTCCTCACGGCCCTTCCAGAAGGATGCACGGTAGTTAAGGTCGAAACTCACGAGTGTACCGTACTTCTTCGCAACCCTTGCAAGCTCCAGGCATGTCCGTGTGGTATCCTCACTCATTGCAGCAATCAGGCCGGAAAGATGCAGAATGCCAACGCCCTCTTCTCCGAAAATGCGGTCGAGATCGAAGTCTTCCGGCTTCAGGGTTCTGCCGACTTCTCCTGCGCGGTCATTCCAGACACGAGGTGCACGAAGGCCGAAACCAGAGTCCGCAATATTAAACTGATGACGATATCCCCAAGGCCCGCCCTGCGGCACTTCCTTGCCCTCATAGCGGATATTCCTTGATCTTAAACCACGCTTGATAAAGTCAGCCATCGGAGATCCCTCGACAAACTTCGTCAGGACAAGGCACTCCTTGCCAAGGCTGGAAGCGACGTTAAGGACGTTGCTCTCTGCGGACGTTACCTGCAGATAATACAGATTACTGTTCTGTACTGCCATGCGGTCCTGCGGCGTGATGCGCAGACCCATGGAAGTGACTGCGGCGATTGCGTATTTCTTGTTTTCCATGCTTTTCTCCTTTTTTGAACGGATGATAGTCTCCTAAATTGTTGATAGTTCACAGATTACATGTGATTTTATCATAACATTTTTCAAGAGAAATGTAAATTACATGTTTACCTTGCACAGTACGCTTTGAGGTCCAAACATTATACGCCGGAATAGGCGGAGAAACCGCCATCGATTGGGATTGTGACGCCGGTGATAAAGCCTGCGGCCTCGTTGTTTAACAGAAACAGTACCGCACCGTTAAGCTCGGTATCGCTGTCACCAAAGCGTCCCATCGGAGTCATCGACAGAAGCTTCTTGGTTCTCTCCGTCGGCGTGCCGTCGGGATGAAACAGCAGTGCATGATTCTGCTTGGTCGAGAAGAAGCCCGGGGCGATGGCATTGACCCGGATCCCCACCCTGGAGAAATAAACTGCCAGCCACTGGGTGAAGTTGGTCACCGCAGCCTTGGCACCGGAATAGGCCGGGATCTTGGTCAGCGGTTTGTAGGCGTTCATGGAGCTGATGTTAAGGATACAGCAGCCCTCGCGTCCGACCATCTGCTTGGCAAATGCCTGCGTCGGAATCAGGGTTCCGATGAAGTTTAAGTTAAAGACGAATTCGACACCGGCCTCATCCAAGTCGAAGAAGCTCTTGGTATCGGCATCGATGTCGCCGATTTCATAGTACTCCTTATCAGTGGTCGCTCTGGGGTTGTTGCCGCCGGCGCCATTGAGCAGAATGTCACAGGGTCCGAAATCCCGCAAAACCTCGTCTGCCACGGCTTCGCAGCGGGCCTTATCTGTCACATTACAAGCGTAAGCCTTGGCGATGCCGCCTTCAGCGCGGATCTCCTCTGCAAAGATCTCCGCTTTTTCCACCGTGCGGTTAAGCAGGGCAACCTTTGCGCCAGCCCTTGCCAGCACCTTCGCAAGCGTAGAGCATAGCACGCCGCCGGCGCCCGTCACGACCGCGACTTTTCCTGACAGATCCGTGTTCAAAACATTTTGCTGCATGAAAAGCACCTCTTTTACTTAGTCCCAAGTTTGCGCATCCGGCAGAGAATTCAGGAAATTCTCCACATATGCATCCATCTTTTGCTCACGATATACGCCCGCAACAAAGCTTGCCAAAGCCACGTCGCCCAACTCTTTCCAGCTATCGTTTTCCTTTCCGGGAACGATGGGGAAGAACATAACGCCGTTGTCCTGCGCAGCCTTCAGGTCGCTGGCAGCATCGCCAACCTTTAATACCTGGTCAGGGGTATAGCCGCCGGTCTCCAGAGCCATCCGGATGCTTTCCGTCTTTGTGCCGGTGTTTTGTCCGGCGACACAGTCAAAGTAGTCAATGACACCGCAGGCGGTCAATTCGCGGATCAAAGCCTCATCCGGTGTTGCGGAGACAATCATCACGTCGGCATATTCCCGGATTTTGGTCAATGTCGGTTTGACATTCGGGAAGGGCAAAATGTTGCGGACAATGCGTCGAATATTCTCGTCGACCTCTTCTCCCCAACGGGCAGCCCTAAGCAATGTTTCGTCCTGAATGTTATTTTCCTCAACATAACGACGAAGTGCCGGCGAGGAAAGGCTCGGTGTCACTTCAATCCAGTGACGCAGCGAGGTTAAATCCGGTTTCTGAAGCCCGACCTCTTTGACCTCAGGGCGGTCATAGAGCAGGTCCAGCGTCCGTACGAGCGCAGGGAAACGATTCCATCCTCTGGAACGAGAATACAAGTTAACAAACTCTGCTGCCTTCCTGGCATACTTAGATACCGCCTGCAGATCCCAGACATTGACGGTTGCGGGGCAGAAGCATTCCTTATGCTTGAGCTCCATATTGTCAAGAAGGCAGCCGTCAGAATCGACACATACCAGCAGGTCATGCTTGCGAATCAGGTTTAAGGTATTATCAGCCATAATGGTTCTCTCCTTATTGAAGTGTTTGAAAGTGTCATCCGCGCTTGATCTGCTGCAGCGCAGCGTTAACATGGCGCTTGATATTGTTGGAAATAAAGGGATTGGCCAGTGTCAAGACCTGCTCCATCGGAAGCTCCAGATCATCCAGCTCCTCTGGATGGGCCCGCAGATTGCGGATGAAGTCGCTCTCATCTTTGCCGGGACGGTTGACACAGCCAAGGACGATGGCCGCTGCTTCCTCATTTTTCATCAGGTCACAGACCCGGTCTTTCAGGTTATAGTAATCTTCCTTAAGGCCTCCGGCGTCAAACCAGTTCAGGATACCGCCCCCTTTAAGGATGTAGCTTTCGTCTGGCGTGTCCACATGTTGAATCACGATCTCATCTCTGTGCTTTCCGCCCACAGCCTCGATGCGGTGCTCTCCGCTGATCGGTACAGCAAACGTAAACTGATACTGGCCGGTCTTCTTGGCAAAAAACGTACCGTCCACGTACAGAGCTACCTCCGGCAGATTGCTGTAGACCGTCACATCCGTCATTTCCTCCGTACGATTCTTGTAGCGTCGGCCGGTGAGATAGACAAACGGCTCCTTTGACCAGTGGGCTTTATAAAGGTAGAACACATCTTTCTTGAGCTTTCGGTCGAAACTCACAAGCCCCTTCTGGTTGATGCCCTTGGTTCCACCCTCATCTCTGGCATCGGCAGCAAAATCAAACATGTTCCAGGCGTAGCTGCACCAAATCCACGGTCTCTTGGCCAACATGGACAGAATATGCTCGTGATAGACTCTCTGGTATTCTTCAGAGTAATCGCCCCGCTCTGGCTTAGCACTGTGGAAAGCAGGATTTGTATCACATCCGTACTCCGTAAATCCGATCGGTACGTCTGGGTTTTTCGTGTGGAAGGTGTCAAAAAAGGCATCGTTGTCTTCCAGTTTGCCGACATACCAGCCGAAATAGATGTTGTAGGCCGTAGCGTCCGGCAGGGAAATCAGCGGATCGTCGATCTCCAGCATCATGACATTTGCCATGACGGTAAGCCGGTCCGGATCAAGCCTGTGGACAAGCGCATTGAGTTGCTCATGATTGTCGCGCAAATCATCCGAAAGGCCCTGCATTGTGATCTCGTTGGAGAGGCCCCAGCAGACAATCGAAGGATGATTATAGTTTTGTATTATGAGCTCTCTCATCTGAGAGAAGGTATTCTCCCGTCCGTCTGGCATGTGTGCAGAAATGTACGGGATCTCCGCCCAGATGACCAGCCCGCACCGGTCGCAGAGTTCATAAAAATACGGATCATGCTGATAGTGGGCAAGGCGAATGGAATTCGCGCCCATTTCACGGATCAGCGCCATATCTTCGTCATGCTCTTTTTTTGTCAGGGCATTTCCAAGGCCAAGGCGGTCCTGATGGCGACTCACACCGCGCAGGGGATATGATCTCCCATTGAGAAAGAAACCTTGCTGCGGATCGATGGAAAAGCTCCTGCAGCCAAACCTGGTTGATACCTCATCCAACAGGGCTCCGTCTTCACCGGTCAGCTCAGCCTTCGCCTCATAAAGGAACGGATCGTTCAGGCCATCCCACAGCCGAGGATTCTTAAGGATAAATTCTGCCTTCGCATGACCCTCTTCGCTGGGAACCGTGACGTTTTGCCCATCCACGATGAAGGTTACCATGCCCCCGTTTTGCCAGGTTTCCACGGTAACTGCATATGCTTCGCCCTCCGATATCGCCCGGACTTTGATGCCCG
This sequence comes from Lachnospiraceae bacterium, assembly GCA_017480565.1. Lineage (GTDB taxonomy): Bacteria > Bacillota > Clostridia > Lachnospirales > Lachnospiraceae > RGIG1588. The sequence continues at coordinate 23,978 of JAFVAL010000012.1, forward strand.
GGGAGCCTGAGGATACCAGTTCAAAATGAGTGCGTGGCACAACGATCAAATTCGCATCGCGGTACAGACCACCATAGAAGGTGAAGTCCGCCTGCTGGGGGTAAACCCGGTCATTTGCCGCATTATCTGCAACCACGCAGAGCAGATCTTTGCCCGTCAGACGTCCGGTCAGCTCTGTCCGGAAGGTCGCATAGCCCCCATCATGCGTGCACAGCAGTTCCCCGTTCAGCCAGACTTCCGCACTGGAATTACACCCCAAAAACTCCAGGAAGACTGCCTCGTCATTCTGGGGATGTAGGGACAATTCCCTTGCATAAACAGCCCTGCCGCGCCAGTAGTCGTTGCCGCCATCCTGGCCGTCAAGTGCGTTCCAAGTGTGGGGCAGGCAAACCTTCGTCCATTGCTCCGGGAGTTTGGCGGGCAGCTCGGCAGCTTTTTGGAAAAACCAATCTTGATTGATGTTAATGATTTGTCTCATAATGGGCTCCTTATGGGGGACTGCCTCCGTTTATCGAAGTTGTCTCAGGCCTTCCTCAACCGCTGCAACCCCCGCAGGATCCAGTTCCATGATGGAAGCAAAGCGACGGAAGCTAATGTAGCTGAAGAAGGGATTGGCGTTCAATAGATTTACTTGATCCGGGAACCGATCGGCGATCAGTGCCCGTGCTTGAGAATGTGCGGCAAGAATGTCGCAGCGGGTATCTAAATCCGGCTTCTTTCGGTCCAATCCGCCCCAAAGCAGGTTTTCTCCCGACCAGACATGACTTAAGAACGATACGCTCATGTCCAGCCATTTTGCGGCGTCAGGGTTTTCATCCCCTGTCGTGTGGGTAGCCAGTGCCAGACCATGATCGCCCGAGACAAAGACATGGCTCTCACAGGGTACGCCTGCCTCTACCAACTGCACAGCCATGCGCAAGGTGCTGATACAGGGCACCGTGGCATCGGGCTGTGTAGCAAATAGAAAGGCCGGCGGGGTGGTCTGATCGATCTTGTCAAACAGCGGCTCGGTCTTGACATCGCGGATTGACAGATTGTCATCATACGCCCCGTATCCCAGGATCATCGCGTTGGCCTTGTCCTCGGTCAAAAGGTTGAGAGAGGCGCTTAGATTTGCGCCGGCGGAAAACCCCACCGTAGCGATCCGGTTCGGATCAAGATGCAGCTTAGCCGCATTTTCCCGCAGATAACGGATCGCACTCTGCGCATCGGCTAAAGCGCAGGAGAAAACCTCCTCAGCCGGTTTTTGCGGACAGCCCGGGGTACGGTCCCCCGTCACACAGTACCGAAGAATGAAGGCGTTGAAACCCCGAGCCAAATAGGCCATAGCGATGGGATCTGCTTCTTTGTCCACGCAGTGCATATAGGCACCACCGGGAAAAACCAGTACGCATGGTTTCGCTTCGGATTCGGGCAATGTCACGCTCGGCTCATAGCAAAAGCCCGTAAGCTGCGCCCCATTTGGCTCCAATGTAGTTTCAAAATATCGCATCGCTTATCTCCTGGTATCCCAGCGGTCGCACCAAACCAGGTCATTTGCCTTGCCGGTGAATTCGCTCTTGCCGGTGATCTTTTCGATGGCTGCCCGAATGTACTCCCTCGTCGGTGCATACGCGTTGACGAAGGTCTTCAGCATGGGCAGATCGTAAAGGTGATTCGTATAATTTAGAGAAACTCCGATGGTCGGTACTTCGTAAACAAACCACGGAAGCTCACTGGAATGTGCAGCGGACCATTTGACGCGCACGTTGTTTTCCTGGGCGTAGCCCTTCATATGGACAAACATAAATACGACATCATATTTCTTCTTAAATTCCTCCACGGGAGGCGTTGCCATAATCTTAAAGGAATTGGCCGGGCTCATCTGCTCGCATTCCATCTCGTAATAATCTTTGTGATCGTCCACCGTAAATCCGGCGCGCTCCAGCTCCTCGATGACAATTTTCTTCGCAGGATCCGTACCGTTTAAGTTGCTGACCGGTGCGGTCTCGACATAGTAGAGGATCGCACGTGGCTTCTTTGCCGGATCGATAGGCAGCGCGTGCTGCGTGTCCTTGACCAGCGTAACAGCCTTATCCGCACAGATTGCCGCAGCCTCATGATGATCTTCGCAGCCAACAACCGAGAGACCATCTTCGGACGGGAACTGATACTTGTAAAGATTCAGCTTCGCCTTCAGGCCGAGGATGCGATGCAATGCATCGTCCAGACGTTCGGGTGTGATGATGCCCTTCTTGTAGCCATCCATCATGTAGCCGAAGTCCTCTGCAGGGTCGTTAAAGAACAGGAACATATCACAGCCTGCCGCAATCGCGCCGGGAACCTGCACGCTTCTGGGTGCCGCGGTGGACAGTCCTGCCATGTGGCTTGCGTCCGTCAGCACCAGACCGTTAAAGCCCAAGTGATCCCTCAGAAGATCCTGTAACAGTTCAGGAGACAGGGTTGCAGGGAGAATGTCAGCGTCGGTCATGCCGGGACGAAGCTTCTTGCTCCATGCAGGCATACAGATATGTCCGACCATGACGCTCTCTACGCCAGCCTCAAAGACCGCGCGGTAAACCTTGCCGAACGACTTTTCCCACTCCTCGACGGAAAGATCGTTGCAGCCAAGCACCAGGTGCTGGTCACGCTCTTCCACGCCATCGCCGGGGAAGTGCTTGCAGCAGCAAGCGATACCATGCTTGTGAGCGCCCTCCATGTAGGCGATGGAATCCGCGATCACTTCGTCGGGATCGTTGCCAAAGGCACGGTTGTTGACGATGGTATTGCGCCAGTTGTAGACCACATCTGTGATCGGCGCAAATGTCCAGTTGACACCGATCGCCTTGGCCTCCTCGGCAGCCTTGTCGGCCATAAGTCTGGCCACCTCAGGACCACCCGCACCCATTGCAGGGCCGGGCGCTAAAAGTGTGCCGCCCTTTAACGACTTCTCTGCGCCTGCCTCAAGATTGGCTGCGATCAGCACAGGGATTTTGCTATGCTCCATATAATACTTATTCTGCTCGTACTGCTCCTTCAGGGAGCCGCCCTGCCAGCGAACACCGCCGACATGGTAGTTTTCGATCATGTTTTGATAGGCTTCCTGACGATGGTCATAGTTCAGGCAAATGAATAGCTGCCCAATCTTCTCCTCCAGCGTCATGGAAGCGATGGTGTTCTCTACCCAGTCGATTTGCTCATCGTTCAGGAAGAAGGGATTTGTTCTCAGATTGACCATTTGTTTCTCCTTTATGATACAGAAAGGGCCACGGTATCTTCAGGATGCCGCAGCCCCATTTGGTTTTTATTAAGCGGCAGCGGACTCAGCCTTGCGCTGCTTGGCCAGCTCGACGCGGGCCTTCCGTGCCTTATTGAGGCCACGGACATGACGGTTGGCCTGGAATACCAGGAACCCAATGAATACGAGCATGTTGATCACGGAGTTTACAGGGTCTGAGAACTCCATGATGGACAGGCCGTACTTAAAGATCGTCAGTGTAAATGCAGCGGTCAGAATGCCGACAGAAGAGTCGGACTTCTCGCCGATGTAGCTGCCAAGGATCATGGCAAACATGTTGGCAGTGACAACGCCGTTGGAGGTGTTGCCGAGGTTCGCGCCCATCTGTGTGGAGAAGGAAACGTCCAGCACACCTGCGATGCAGACCAGAGCGCCTGCCAGCGCGTAACACTCTACCGCATGGCGGAAAATGTTGATGCCACTGTTGCGGGCAATGAGCTGAGAGCCCTGCACCGCCTTGGTCTCGTATCCGAGCCGGGTGAAGTTCATCAGAATATACACCAGAACCGCCATGACAACAACCACGAGGATCTGGAACCAGCTCTCGGTCAGGATACCCATGCCCTCAACGCCAAAGAGGTTCAAGCCTTTGCCGCCGGAGATGACGTAAGGAACAACTTCCCAGATCAATGCCATGCCGACACCCAGAACCATGGGCGGAACGCGCAGGCTGATGAAGGCCAGACCAGTTAAAATGCCGAACGCGAAGCCGAAGACAACCGCGAAAACCAGAAGCCACAGGCCAGACAAACCTAACGCCATCGCTAACAGTCCACCGATGATGGTGCCCGCCATACGCTGAGCACCCAGGGACAGGTCGAAACGGCCTTCCTTTAAGTTGAAGGACAGGGCAAATGCTGTCACGGCAGCAATACCGGTGTTGCGGATGATGGTTTTAATATCCAGCATGGTGGAAATCACATGCTTGTCTTTCAGAAGCAGGCACAGGATCTCCATGGCAAGCCAGGTAAGAACCGGAAAAGCCAGGGTGAATAATACATCCTTAAACTTGCTGCTTTTTTTCATAATCGCACCTCTTGCTTTCTTTGCTCTCCGGAGGGATGCTCCGGAGAGATCAGGTGATGTTAGGCGGTAATTAGTTCAGTCCCTTGCGCTCCAGAAGAGTATCAACGCTTGCAAGATCAGCGAGCAGGTTGTCTAAATCCTGCCAGGTAATGCCTGCCTCTGCGTAATGCAGCAGGTCCTCAGCGGTCAGAATATACAGCTCAGGAGAGGTGTTGAGTTTCTCCATCTTCGCGTAGGTCTCCGGTCCGTTGACAGCCCAGGAACGAACACCGATCAGAACGGTCTTGCCGTTGTCCTTCATTGCATCTGCATGTCCGTCAAATGCCTGCTTCAGCTCGATGCAGTTGATAGCGCAAGCCAAGGAGAGGTCGTTTAAAATTGCGGAGTTAAGCACGGTATCGCCAGTCGGATCCTGGGTCTCGAAACCGGTCTTTGTCTGCTTCTCGATCTGAGCAGTTCCGATTACCTTGATGTCCTTGCCAAGAGAGGTCTCAACATCGGAGATCGCGTTGGTGAATGCTGCGAAAGAGAATACTGCTGCAAAGATGTCATAGTTGCCGGTCTGCAGAACAGGAAGCAGAGCGGTCACAGCATCGTTAGGGTTACGGCCGGGATAGAGGTAAATATGCACATCCGGATTGCCGGTGTTGACTTCACCGGGATCCTGCTGGTTAACAAGGTCAGCGATGGGCTTGTCATAGGTCAAACCATAAGCCTCCTGGAACGCTTCCAGAACGCCAACTGCGGAATAGAAGTGAGAAGCAGCTCCCTGGCCCTTGTCGCCGCCAACTGCAGCGCCTTCAAAGAGGATAACAGAGTGAGGCTGGCCGTCAGAAAGATACTCGGAGAAAGCTTCCTTATAAGCAGTACCTACAGCAACAGGATCTGCACCGCAGTGGCCAATGTTTTTAGGCAATTCAGCAACATCTTCCACCCATGCAGAGTTCTGGGTTACAAACCACATGCCCAGCTCGTCTGCCTTGTGAGCACCCTGGGAAATGGCGTCGTTAGAGGTAACAAGGTTGATGAAACCATCACAGCCGGCTGCGTAGCACTGCTCCATGAAAGCGATCAGGCCGTTCGCATCAGACAGGGTTTCGGAAATAACAAACTCAAAATTGTATGTGGGTGCAATGACCGTCTCAAGGTAAGTCTTTGCAATCTCCCAGTTCTCACCGCTGTGAACGGTTGCGACACCGATCTTGTGGTGCTTGGATACATCTACGGTACCTTCGGAAGAGGTGTTGCTGCTGTTATCAGCAGGCTTGTCAGCGTTGCCGCAAGCCACAAAGCTCATTGCCATTACGACAACCAGAATCAGTGCAATTAATCTTTTCATGATAATCTCCTTTTTCATATTGCAATTGTTTTTTTATTTGACAGGAACGATGTTCCAATACTTAACGATTAACCTTCCGGAGCAGGCAGACCTTTCGGACGTACCTGGGAAGCTGCGACCAGGGCCAGGAATGCGATGCCTCGGATTGCCTGGATGATCGTGGAGTCCACACCTGCCATCAGCAGGCCCTGATTTAATACCACAACGGTGATGGCTCCTACGACGCCGGAGTAGACATAGCTCTTCGATCCGCCGAAGATGCTCATGCCGCCAAGAACCAGAGCCAGCATGCAGTCCATGTTAAGGCTCGGCAGTGTGCTGGTACCGATCGAACCACCGCGAACAAGGGCAAGCAGTGCGCCGATGCCGCAGCCGACACCCGCAATGATAAAAGCAATCAGCAGGTACTTGGCCTTGGAGATACCGGTTTGCTCGGCACAGGTGTTGTTCGTTCCGATAAAACGAAGCGAGCGGCCGATGTCGGTAAAGTGGAATAAAATCACGCAAACGATGAAGAAGATCCCGAATGCGATATACATAAAGCCGTTGTTGGTCAGCGTTTGCACCAGGTCATACGGCAGAGCCACTGTGGAGCCGCCGAGGATTGCCTGCTGCAGAGCTGAGAACATGGTCATCATGACGATGGTTACGTACATAACACGCACACCCAAGGCAGTAGAAAGCAGTGCAGAGGCTGTCATCAGGATCACTCCCAGGAGGATAGCGACGATGATCATGACGAGCAGCGAGCCGGTTGCGTTGTAGGCCAAGGCTGCGATCGTTGCCGTCAGGATTGTAGTAGCACCCAGAGAAAGGCTGACATTGCCGGAGGCAAAGATAAATGCACCGCCGGTTGCAACGGTAGCAACCACGATTGCCTGCAGGATAATGATCTTTAAGCTGGCCGGTGAGACTAAGCGACCGCCGGTGATGATACCGAAGACCAGCACCAGCAAAAGCAACAGTCCAACTGGCATGATCTGGCTGAACAGACGGCTTTCCAGGATTTTCTTGATAGGATTCACTTGTTTCTTTTCGTTCATGTTGGCCGCCTCCTTAAATCATGTAATCAATGAGGGAGCTCTCTGTAGGATTCTCAGCCCGCATAACCTCCCGGGTGACCTGACCATCCTTCATGATCAGGATACGGTCGCACATACCGATCAATTCCTGCAACTCCTCGGAGATCAGCAGGATCGCCTTGCCGGAACGCTTCATCTCAGTAAAAAGCTTATACATGGAAGCCTTGACACCAACGTCGATACCACGGGTCGGGCAGTCCAGAACCAGAATCTCTGCATCTGATGCCACCCATTTACCGAAGACTACCTTTTGTTTGTTGCCGCCGGAAAGGGTACTGACCATGTAGTTTTTGCCGGCACATTTGATCTGCAGATCCTCGATTTGCTTGTCAACGTAGCGGGCTTCCTTCTTAAAGGAAATCAGGTTTCCAAGCACTGCATTGATCTTATAACCGGTAGAGGCAATGTTCTCGGCGATCGTACCGGAAAGGCCCAGGGATTCAGTATCACGATTTTTGGAGACGTAGGCCATCTTGTTGTCGATGGCGACGCGGGGACTGGTGATCTTGGTCCCGTTCTTCACGGTGACGCTTCCGTCCAGAACCTTCTCGATACCAAACAGAGCTTTGCCAACGGTATGCATGCCGCATTCGGACAGGCCGCCGATGCCCAGGATCTCGCCCTTGTGAAGCTCCAGATTCATGACCAACAGATCATTCAGGGTTGTCACATCCTTTGCTGTAAGCACCACTTCGTCGGAATACCCTTCGTAATCGGACCGGTAATAGTCGCCCTTGAGCTCACGGCCAACCATCATCTTACGGATGCGGTTCGGTTCGTATTCGCTCTTATCCAGCGTCCCGATGATGACACCGTCGCGGAGTACGGTCAGCTTGTCGCAATGCTCCATCATCTCATCCAGATCGTGGGAAATGAACATGACCGTCTTGTTCTCCTCGCGCTGTTTGGCCATAATCTTGTACAGGAATTGACGTCCTTCCAAAGACAATGCCGTCGAGGTTTCGTCTACAATCAGGATTTCCGGTTTCCAGTACATGCATTTCGCAATCTCAATGATCTTGCGCATCTGCATGTCCAGGTTCCAGGTACGGTCGCTCGCGCGAAACTCTTTGATGCCGAGATCGTCGAGCAGCTTCTGTGCGTCGCTGGTAAGCTTCGCACGGTCAATGAAGGGGCCTTTTTTGAACATATTTTCATGGCCGAGGAAAATGTTCTCTGCCACGGTAATGTTCGGAATGGTGCCCGCTTCCTGAACAATCATGCCGATTCCATGTTCTTGTGCCTCCAGCATGGACATCGGCTTCCAAGGCTCTCCTTTGTAGGTCATTTCGCCCTTGGTGGCTGTCTGCATGCCTGCGATGATGGAAGATACAGTGGATTTTCCGCTGCCGTTCTCTCCGATCAAGCCATAAACATGACCACGCTCCAGAGTGAACGATACATCATTAAGGGCTACAGTTACGCCAAAGTTCTTATCCATGTGGAGTACTTCCAGAATCGTTTGCTGATCTGTCATTTAGCAACTCCTCCTTTTATGCTTTTGGTCACTGAGTTTCTTATGTCATTATATTACCAAGCCATTTCGGGGCCGTGAATTGCACGTTCTCCTATCTTATATTGCAATTCGTCCACATTTTCGGAATATAATTGCAAAATATATCTATATATTGCATTTCGTCTATTTCTGTCTTAAAATGATTTTAAGAAAACAAGGAGGTGTTTCCTCATGGATTTTGATGTTCGTTATCTGGACTATACCTTTAAGCACACAACCGCCCCCAAACCAGATCTGAAGGCGGCGCGTTATCAGCCGCACTTTCATACCAGCTATGAACTCCTGTATTTCGTCAGAGGTGACGCAGACTTTATGATTGAGAGTAAACTCTATAAGCTGAAGCCCGGCTCCCTTCTGATCATCAAGCCCGGAGAATATCATAATACCGTGTTCCGTTCCGAAGCTCCGTACGAACGTTATGTGATCCGTTTTATGCCGCAGTCTATCTACTCCCGCCTGCAAAAGCTGCTCCCAAAAACAAAGTCCGTTTATTATATTGAAGGAACCCCTCTGGCAGCGGAATTCCACCGGATGGATGTCCATCTTAACGCTGTCCACGATGACGTGCGCGTAGGTGCCTGTCTTGGATCGCTGCAGATCATCATCGCCTACCTGGTCAGCTCCCAGGGGCTGATTCAGAGCGCAGACTATGTAAATGAGCAAAGCAGGACCATTGAGAAATATGTGGAATCACATTTGTCTGAAATCCACTGCGCCGAGGATATTGCCCGTGCGCTGCACATGTCAAAATCCACGCTTTATAAGACCTTTTCTGCTCAGTTTCAGACACCCTTAATGTCCTATATCCGCACTCGCAAATGTATGGCTGCGCGCACGATGCTCTTTGAAGGTCTTCCTGCTACTGAGGTTGCGGAACGTTTGGGCTTTGCTCATTATTCCTCCTTCTACCGGGACTACTGTCAGGTCTTCGGCGCACCACCCACTTCTGCCAGGGAAACGAACTGATCTCTGACCTCTTTCCAAAGGAGATCACCCACGCCCGCCAAAGGGCAAAAAAATACTTCCCCGTACTCGGAGAAGTATGAAAAGAACGTGTATATCATTTTTTAGTTGATGTCATGCTCGTTGAATCACATAACAGTGCACATCGTTGACGCCTATCGTTCCGGAGAGTGTTAAGACACCGTCCTGCACTTCTGCCTCGACCGTCTCGTTAACGAGCCCGGACTTCTGCTTGATCTGGGCGATCTCCTCGCGGGACATCTCCACCGGCGCGCCCATTTGCTCCCAGACCTTTTTCGGATTGCAATGATCCTCATCGATCCGGTAGCGTGTGACCTTCTTTGCGCCATCAGGCAGTTCGATCTTTACTTCGTACTCCTTTGCGGGCTCTGCTACCTGTTTCATGCGCTGGCGGTAGACAAAAATACGCTTCTCATCCTCGCCTTCGTAGGCTGCGATCTCCACTTCCCCGTTCGTGTAAGGAAGATCATATTTTCTGGGTCCGGTCTCGCTCATCAGCTTGAGCGCGTAAAACTGTGGTTTCGGAATTCCGTTGATCGTTAATAAGCCAAATCCGCCGGAGAATTCATCCGGGATCATCACGAATTCATCGAAAATGTCGCTGAATGCCCAGATCGAACTGCCTGTCAGGTATCCTTCCATCTCGTCGATTCCCTTGACCTGGAATGCCGCAACCTTGCGCGTATCATTTGACGGAGACATCAAGATCGCGTTGCAATTCCATTCCGTGAGATAGATGGGGTATTCCCCTCCGACCACTTCCTGGATCTGTTCTATGATCTGCCGCATCTGCCCCTTGGGCATCTCGCTCATCTCGGATTTGTCCTGCATGACTGCCTGGCAGCCTTCTAACGTCCGTCCGTTCTTTTTCGCGCTTAAGCGTTTCACCCCGCCGACAATTGCATCAAACATAATCTTTCCGAGGAAGACTTCACCGATCCCATCGCCCGGATAATTGTGCGTGCTGATGAAATCGCAGGGAACTTCATTTTCCTTCACAAACTGCATAAACTCTTTGATCCAGGCACCGGTTGCGCTCGCAGGCCCTCCGACCAGAAGCTTCGGATCGATGTCTTTGACCGCCCTTGCGGTGATCTCATAGAGATGAAAATAGTCTGCCTGGCTTCCGGAAAAGAAGGTGGACATGTTTGGCTCATTCCAGACTTCAAAGTTCCAGCTCTCCACTTCTTCTGCCCCGTAACGGTGAATCAAAAACCGGATAAATGCTTTGATGAAATCCTGCCATGCGGCATCGTCCTTTGGCATCCCACAGCGCCCGTCTGCATTGACAGTCACTTTTTTCTGCGATTTGGCAAGCCTGGAAGGCATGAAGGATAACTCCACCCAAGGCTTCATGCCTGCCGCAAGGATGTGATCGTACGCGACGGCGATATTGTGGAAGTTATAATTCTTGAAGTTTTTCGCACCTGGCAGAGGCATAAAATCATCAAGGCCCATGTATGCCTGCATACTGTCATCGAAAATACCGTGGAAACGGACGCGCTCGATCCCAAGTTCATCGTGGATGAACTTCAACTGCTCGGCATAGTCGGAGCGCAGCGCAAGCTTTGCCTGGCCGGAGCCGACACAGTACTGCCAGTGCTTGCTATTGTTCTTTCGTGGTGTCGAATCTTTAATCTCAAATGTTGTCTTCATTTTCTCTTCCTCCCGAACCCGATTCATGTAAACTGCAGTGTCATCTCTTGCTCTGCAAGTCCCTCTGCCATCACTGTGATTCTTGCCTCACCGGCCTTGCCGGTGCTTCTCACATAAAAGCCCATGCGGCCAAACCAAGTGGTATAAGTGTCCCCCAAGAAGCTCTCTTCGGTGACTGGATTACCGCTGCCGATGGCTGCCAGGGTTCCTTCTCCGGCAACTCTCACTGTGACCTTTCGGTCCTGTAAAAGCTTCGTGATGCCTTTTTCATCTTCAAGCACAGCCTCGACAAACACCAGACTTCCGGTATCCGCGGGTGCGCAGGTGCTTTCCGGATGCAAGACAAGGTTCGTCTCCTGTGCCGCAGTGTGAAGCTCTGCGCTTGCGATTTCATTTCCCTGCACGTCATAGCAAACTGCCTTTAAGCTGCCCGTTTTGTAAATGGTCTCATATGTTGCCTTGCACTCCAAAAGGGTCTTCTTCCCAAGACTTACACCATCCTGGAACAACTCCACGAGTGCTCCCGGGCTGTAGACTTCGATCTCAGCCTTTCTTCCTTCGCATCCTGGCCAGGTCCAGCTTGCCACCGCATCGGTGTCTCTCCACATGCCGAAGAAATGTTTCTCTCCGCTGTGGTTGACCGGATGCACCGCAATATAAGGCTTCTTGTACTTGCCCCAGGCGATCGCAGCCGCATACATCTCTGTATCTGCATGGCCGATCAGATCGATTGCACCGCAGCCACCGCTCACACACGGATACGGACGGTTAAATCCCCCCTTGTTCGTTCCATAAATTGGAACCCCCACGCCGGCTTCTCCCAGATAATCCATCGCTGTCCACATAAAATCACCGACCAGATAGGACTCCTTTGCAATCAAAGGCCAGCGCTTTGCCATGCCGTGCGGATAGGTCTCTGACCCAAGCATGATGCGCTCCGGCGCATAGCCGTGATGCGGCTCGTAGCAGTTCTCTGCGTAGTTTAGGCCCACGATATCCACCGTATCAAAGCAAGGTTTTAGCAGCTTTTCTACCTTCTCGGGCTTTCCCATCATCTTTTGAATAAACGGAACCACCGTGACGATGATATTGGCGAGCAGGCTGGCGGTCGCTGCAGAGTTTCTCGTCTCTTCATAGGGATTTACCACGTCCTCCGGCTTTCCCTTTGAACGGGAGCCGCCCATGTTAGATACCACCGGATTGATGCAGTTGATTGTCGGTCTCGTCGGATCGAGCGCGCGGCAGAGGTCTGAAAGCTGCTTGCTAAGCACAGCGCCTTCGGGCTTTCCGGTATCTCCGATCTCGTTGCCGATCGAATAGAGGATCACGGACGGGTGGCTCATATCTTTCTTCACCATCGCGCCAAGATCCTTCTTCCACTCCTGATCGAAATAAACCGAATAATCGTAATCCACTTTTTTCAGCTGCCACTGGTCAAATGCCTCATCCATCACATACATGCCCAGCGCATCGCAGGCCTCCAAAAGTCCCTTCGCCGCCGGATTGTGCGCTGAACGAATCGCGTTAAATCCTGCCTCTTTCAGCTTTTTCACCTTCTGATATTCCATGCTTCTGGTGCTCACTGCGCCGAGAATTCCGTTGGTGTGATGGATGCAGCCGCCCCGCAGCTTCGTCTCTTTCCCATTGATCAGAAGCCCGGTCTTTGCACTCCAGGAAAGGCTGCGGATGCCCGTAAGAACCTCAGCTTCATCGAGCACGTCTCCATTCTTCTCAATCATCGCCACAACGCGGTAGAGATAGGGATGTTCTGCACTCCAAAGCTTGGCTTCCGGCACGGTGATCTTTACGTCCTGCCCCTCACCCTCTGCCACAAGCGCTTCTCCGTCAAAGATGCGAACAATGACCTTGCTCTGCGCAGAGAGCGCACTTACCTTCGTCGTCACATGAACCACCGCCGAGGTAATCGACTCTGTCAGCACGCAGATCCCATCCGGAACGATGTGCTCTTTCGCCCCGACATGCACCCAGACGTCACGGTAAATACCGCTGCCGGTATACCAACGGCTGTTGGGGGTCTGGGAGTTGTCTGCAATCACGACGAGCTCATTTTCCTCACCGAAGACAAGCTCCTCTGTCAAATCCACGGTGTAACCCGTGTAGCCGTTGATCCAGCCACCGATCTTCTTGCCATTTAGGAGCACAGAAGAACGGCGGTAGACACCTTCCATCTCGAGGACCACATCCTGACCTCTCCAAGTCTCCTCTGGCGTAAACACCTTTTTGTAAATGTACTTCCCGCCGGGGAAAAAGCCTGCCGCAGCACCATTTTTCATGTTCGGCAGACGCGTCTCGGCAAGCATCGCATCGTGAGGTAGCGTGACGGGCATCGCCTCCGTCTTCTTTAACTCATTTCTTACCGTCCATCCAGTATTCCAGGCATATTTCTTCATGACAAAATCCTTTCTGTGGCTTTGATGATTTACTGATAATACTGTATCCGATTCTTGTCTCACATGAAATTCCTGCTGTATTTTGACAGGCTTAATTCTTGAACTTGTTTAAAATGAATTTATCTGACATGAAACAATGCCCCATTCTCGGTCGTTTACACGCTCGAAGACTGGGCTAATTTTTGACATTTTTCTCCAGTTTTCAGCTTGTCTTTTCCGCCATTTCCTGAAATACTGTTCTTAAGAAAATGAGAATGGAGGACTTCCCATGATTCAGTTAGAAAAAAGAAACCAAGACACCGTTTTGCTCGTCGATGGCAAGCCATTTATCATGCTCGCCGGTGAAGTGCATAACTCCGACTCTTCTTCCCCCACCTACATGGAAGGCATCTGGGACATCGCAGAAGGGCTTGGCATGAACACCCTCTTACTGCCGGTGACCTGGGAGATGGTGGAGCCTGAGCAAGGCACCTTCGATTTCTCCGTGCCGCAGAAGCTGATCGAGCAGGCCAGAGCGCGAGAGATGCACATTGTCTTCTTGTGGTTTGGCAGCTGGAAGAACGCAGAGTGCATGTATGCGCCTGCCTGGGTCAAGAAAGATACCGAGACCTATAAGCGTGCCGAGATCGTGAAGGGGCAGAAGAAGGCCGGCCGCAGAGTTTCTGCCCAGATGCCGGTGCAGATCCCTTATTACTCGCTTTCTTATCTCTGTGAGGCGACATGCAAGGCGGATGCGAAGGCATTTGCCGCGTTAATGACCTTCTTAAAGGACTTTGATGAGAAAGAGCAGACCGTTCTCGCGGTGCAGGTGGAGAATGAAACCGGCCTGTTAGGCGCAGCAAGAGAGGTCTCCGACGAAGCGGACGCAGCCTTCGCAGCGCGGGTGCCGCAGGACTTTGTCGACTATATGCGTGCGCACACCGAGACGATGGTCGATGACGTGCGTGCCAGCGTGGAAAATGGTGCCGCTTCGGGCACATGGTCTGAGGTCTTCGGTGAGAATGCAGAAGAGATCTTCAGCGCTTACTATGTCTCCTCTTACGTCAATGCAGTCGCAGCCGCGGGCAAGGCCATCTATCCCCTTCCTCTGGCAGCCAACTGCTGGCTCAACAAGCCGGATGATACACCGGGCTTTTATCCCTCCGGCGGGCCGGTCTCCCGCGTCCATGAGGTCTGGGACTTCTGTGCCCCGGCAATCGACGTCTATTGCCCGGACATCTATGTGTCCTACTTTGACGACGTCTGCAAGGAATACGTGCGGCGCGGCAATCCGCTCTTCATCCCGGAGAGTGCGACCCACAGTTACTGCGCACCGAGACTCGTCTACACCGTTGGTCATTACCACGCTATGTGCTATTCTCCCTTCGGATTTGACGACATCGGCAAGCCATTTACCGCAACCCAGGGCTACCTCTTCGGCATGGATGTGACCGATCCTGCGCTTAAGACACCGCAGAATTTCGCAGAATATGGGAAGCTTGGCTCCATCTTAAAGAGTATGATGCCTCTGCTTGGCGATGCCTACGGAACGGATCGTCTCCAGGCGGTCAGTGCGGAAGCCTCCGGCGCTGCGAAGCTTGCAGGACTCTCCATGCAGGAGATGATGAAGCTCATGATGACCGGCCAAGTCACCCAGCCCGTGATGCACTTTGGTGATGTAAATGTAACCGCACGCTTTACCAGCCCGATGCAGCCTCGCACCGACGGTGTCCTGCTGGCACTCAAGGTCGCTGACGACGAGCTTTATCTGGTCGGAAATGCCTGCAGCATCGACCTCGCCTCCGCAAATGCAGATGCCCCGAACCTCGATCTGCTTTTGGTCGAAGAAGGAACATTTAAAGACAACAC
Organism: Lachnospiraceae bacterium; assembly: GCA_017480565.1. Lineage (GTDB taxonomy): Bacteria > Bacillota > Clostridia > Lachnospirales > Lachnospiraceae > RGIG1588. Next base: position 39,117 of record JAFVAL010000012.1, read on the forward strand.
CTGGTGCCCGGGACGTCGTTTCAACGGCGATGAGACCGCAACGTTCTCCTTTGAAGCTCCTGGCGTCTATCATGTGAAGTATTTTACCTATAAGTAACGAAAAGAGGGCGTGTGAAAAAACGTGAATACGTTTTTTCACACGTTTCTTTTTGTGGAAGCTTTGCAGTTTTTGTTGATAAAAGGGCAAAATCCCCCTTACCTCCATAAGGCAGATCTCTTTTGTCCTTATGCGGCACAGCTGTTTCTATTCTTTTTATTCTGATATTTATAAAGATTATGACCGATAGAAACTAGAATTACCTCGAGTCTCACGGAGTTTATGCCTCTTCGTACGATTCGGCGGTACCATCGGTCATGCGTCTCGTCCACGCACACATGGATTATATCACGTCTACGATCTCCGATATAGACTCAATGATCAATTCGTTGGTCGAACCTTATGATAATGCTGTCAAGTTACTGTGTACCATCCCCGGAGTTGACCGCAACAGTGCGATAACTATAATCTCCGAGATTGGTACGGATATGACACAGTTTTCTAATTCCAGGCGTTTATGTTGCTGGGCTGGCCTGACTCCGGGTAATAACGAGTCAGCCGGTAAGAAGAAATCTGTTCGGATCACGCGTGCCGGCGTCTACCTCAAACCTGCATTGGTACAAGTTGCCCATGCAGCCGTGAAATCCAACAAATCTCCTTACTACAAAGCCAAATACGAACGCATCATGAAACGTCGTGGTAAGAAACGTGCTATTTATTGCGGTCGCCAGGATGATTCTTACTGCCGCCTATCAAATGCTGTCTACGGGTGAGGTTTGGAATCCCACCGATCTTTACAAGATTGATATGCCTGAACCTCTCAAGGAAAAACAGAAGGAAAAGGCTATCAAACAGGCTAAGAAGCTTTTAATCGCCGAAGGGATTCTTGACGAATCCTTGCTTGCCTCGTAGCAAGTCTTAATCAATCAACCTGTCGAAAGTGGCTATTATTCAATAGCCTATTTAAGTGTGCCACTTTTTGGCTGTCCTCTACTTTCTTTCACATTACTTTCCTCGGCTTTTGCCTGAAACAGCATCGCTGGGTAAATAGATAGATTTTCTGGGCATCCGAATTGATCTTTCACATCATCGATAAAATGCTTCAGACCATCTAAGTTCTCCCCATCATAATTGCAGCGAAGTGTTACACGGATCCCCTTCTCCAGCATCCGTCCGACTGCTTCCATCATGGCTTCATAATGATATGCTGTTGGATTTACATACTGTTTCCGTGCCTCATAGTCCTTACGTTCACCGTCAACGGATACCTGAACTGTATCCAGATGCCAGAGTGTAACAGCCTCTTCCAACAGCTCCGGAGTCATGAACGTCGCATTGGTGATGAGCTTCGATCGGAATGGGACGCCTTTCTCGACAAAAAAACCGGATCGCACCAGCTCCTCAAGTCCGGCGTTCATAAGCTCTGTCCCGCTGACCGGCTGAACCCCGGTGCTCACAATAAACGTCCACTCCAAATCGGACAGCGAAACAGCCATATCAGTCAGCGAGCTCCGGAGGAGATGAGCCCTACCTTCTGAAAAAGTGTATGCAAGAACAGACGGGCGGTACTGCTTGTCGCAATTGATTTTTTTCTTGATGATAGCGATTACTCTTTTATCTCCGGGCAATAGGATTCTCACATAGATCCAATCTGCCATGAGCAGAGGACAAATATACTCATACATGGTACAGGAGAGATGTGAAAGAGAAAACTCTACGGGAATGTGGAATTTAGATTTTCATTCTAAGACTGTCTCGTATTTTTTAATAAGTTCTTGACAAAGTGACCGGCGCGCTTTATTCTAATAGATAATGAGGTATCGTGACGATAAAATCTGTTTTTCTATTGGATTTCTTATTTTAAAGCAGAGGTAATAATGAAAACTATCAGAAGATTTATCTGTATGTTATTAGCCATGTTTATTGCAGTAAATTTACTTGGGTCTTTTACTGTATCCTCAAAAGAGTTACCTGATTCAGACAGCATGAAACTGTTACAAGAATCATCTGAACTTATGGCTGTTTCAAGTAGTCCTTACATTTCTATTAACATTCACAACACATTAACAACAGATGCTACAGGAACTAAATACAAATATGAAATATATTTACGTAGTGTTGCTGGTGATCTTTCTATAATAAGTGCAACAAAACTTAGTACATTAGAGATTAAAACTAGCTCTGGAGGCTCAAAACTATTCTCAGTAACATCTACTACCACTTATGATTACCCAATGGGCTCAAGTAGCAATATCCCTATTGGGGTTTTTTATAGAAGTATCAACACCCCATTAACGTCAGCGTACATAAAAACGACAGGAGCGAGTGTCTATGGCTATAGCAGTGGATGGTTATCCGTATCGAACCTTCAAGGAACAGTTACAATCAATTCCCCTTCCGAAATTGTATTGGACCGATAAAGAATGGCGAAGCGGGATTGTCTCTGAACTGCGGCCTTATTTCATTCTGACGAAAGCTGATTATGCAACATTTTTGATCTGGATCAATGATGAACTTGGGATTCGAGAAATGACTTCCAGAGATTTGAAAGATCAAGACTTAAAATATATGATTCATTCCATTCGGAAAGGAGTCGCAGACAACTTCTGGCTTCTTGAGAAGAATGAAAACAGTGAACTATTTTATGAAACCGAGCCTTGGGCAGAGGGAGTCGAAGAAAGAAGAATTGTGATCGGCTATAATGAGGATCTCGACGAATTCTATAGTAATTCCAACTTTTTAGATCATGTCCTCGCATATTTTCGCGGTATTAATGAAGAGGATCTTTCAAAAGATTCACTTTTAATCTATCCTATCCGTACACCACTGGCTTATGCGAACAATCTTCATTGCGTTCTAGAACAGTACTCCGGTTATCGGGGTCTTCAAATCATTCATCGAATATTGCATGCGGAAACTCTTGCCGTTTCAGCTCAAAAAGGCCAAAAAACGACGGTCTCAGGGGAGGTGTTTTTACCGGTTTTTCAACAGACATTTGATGAGTATGATATGGACACACATTTTCCGGAGTCAAAACATGGTGAGAAGTATCAGCTTACCTTTACAGAGGCAGATGGTCAAACGTTTTCCCTGATATTTGTCGAGGGCAGATTGTATTTCGGAGAGCGGGAATATATTGAACTGGAGGAAAACCAGCGTTTATCAAGCTGGATTCGAGAAATCCTTATGTCTGAATGATTCACGGAATTTGAGATAACATGAATCATGAATCTTAGGGCATGTAAAAACGTAAATGCGTTATTTCACATGCCCTTGCTTTTTCTATAGCAGCTATTTTTCACAGCCTCTTTTGTATTTTTCCATCGCACTTAGAATTCACACAGCCCCAACCGCATCAACGTCTTCGCGACCCCGTCCTCCTCACAAGATTCGCACACCAGATCCGAGTAGCGTAACATTACATTCGGGAAAATAAAAGAGAGGGCTTGTCTCTTTGTGGTAAGATTTGTTTGCCAAAATAAATCACACGAAGGGAGGCCCTCTATGTATTTAAGTGTAACAAATTTTATTGAAAATGGAATAGGCA
>JAFVAL010000013.1 GCA_017480565.1 Lachnospiraceae bacterium
CTTGTTAGGGTAATAGCCGGAGGTGCCGGAAGTGAAAAGATACTTCTTGCTGTTTCGCTCGAAATAGGTTGGTGCCTCACGGGTGAGAGGCGGAAGAAGATGATCATAATGGACGCTATATTCCTCGGTGACCTCAGTGTAGGTGTCAGAGAGGGTTGCGCAAATCATCTGAAAATGAGGCCGCTCGTACCAGATATAGGCCTTTTTGTGGCTTCATCTACGTGCAGGCAGAAGTCACCGCAGAACATTTCGCAGCAAGCGAAGGAAAGAGGCAAGAAGCGGCCTGTTTTCTTTTGAAGAACTCTTTTTTGACAAATGTATACAGTTTTTTGATATCGGGTGGACGTTTTACCTGCTATAATAAAAGATGTCCTGATCGGAACGAGAAGATATAGAGACATGGAGGAAGCATCGATGAAGGTGGAAGAGATCAAAATCAGAGATCCTTTTGTCCTGCTGTGGCAGGACACCTATTATCTGTACGGAACGAGGAGTGAGACTGCCTTTTACGGGCAAGCGTACGGATTTGACGTGTACACGAGTAAAGATCTTGTGAACTGGGAGGGGCCGTTTGAGGTGTTCCACAGGCCTGAAAATTTCTGGAGTGAAAAAAGCTACTGGGCGCCGGAGGTTTATGAATATCGGGATGCATTTTATATGTTTGCGACATTTGCAGACAAGAAAAAAGGGCTTGGCACAGCTGTGCTGAAAGCGGAATCCCCGATGGGGCCGTTCCGGATGTGGTCTGATGGTTATGTGACGCCGAAGGCGTGGAGATGTCTGGACGGGACCTTATATATCGACAAGGAGAATCATCCCTACATGGTTTTTTGCCATGAGTGGAGACAGATTCATGACGGCACAATCTGCGTGGTTCGTCTGACAGAGGATTTAAAGTGCAGTATTGGGGAGCCGAAGGAGCTTTTTCATGCCTCCTCAGCGAAGGCATTTGTCAAGAAATACTTTTTCAGAAATTATATTACGGACGGGCCGTTCCTGATCCGTACGGACGACGATGTGCTGCACATGCTCTGGTCCACCAGCGCAAAGACCGGATATGTGGAAGCGCTGGCGCATTCCGACAATCAGGAGATCAACGGTAATTGGCGGGTCGATGAGCGACTGCTGTACGATCATGACGGTGGTCATGGGATGATCTTCCGTGACAAAGAGGGCCGGTATCAGCTGACGCTGCATTATCCGAATACATTCGGAAAGGAACATCCGAAGTTTCTGGAACTGGTGTATGAAAACGGATTTCGGATGAAGAAGTAAACCACAAACGAGCCGGGCTAAATGAGGCCCGGCTCGTTGTATGAGGGAAGATGTAGTATTTGGCAATTACACGTCGAGCTCCGTTACGGCTTTCGGGTAATCCCGCAATTCGTCTTCTTCGTGGAGCGGTGTCCAAACCTGCGCGAAGAAGGGATCGACCTGTGCACGTCTGCCGTAATTCCAGCTTTTGCGCTCACATTCGGGGCACCAGTGGCCGCCTTCCAGGACGAGACGAGGGCTTGCGTCAAATTCGTGGCCGAAGGCACATCTGAAACGAAGTTTGCTCTTCCAGTCGCCGGTCGTCATAGTCTCGGAGAGAAGTTCACCGCCACGGAACTTGGCCGCGCCTTGCATATCAGCAATATTCAATTCGCTTTCGGGCTTCGTCTCATCATAGCCATGGTCGATGGTGACGACGGTGTCCCAATCGGTGAAATGCTTCATCTCGCTGACCTTCTCCGGCAGGGTCTCCCAAGACTTTTTACTGCCCCAGTAAGCATCGATGTGGTCTTCCTGGTTGTTGTCAATCCAGTGCTTCGTGCCATGCTCTGAGTTTAAAAGCGGCTTGAAGGTGCTTTGAATGATGCTTCCCATAAGCTTTTCGCCCTTGGGAAGTTTGGTCATGATCTTGCCGGCTGCGCGTGCATTTCCCAGCTCTTTCAGATACGCGTCATAGAAATACTGGATGCTGTCGGAGCGAAAATGCAGATAGTCTTCCAGGCGATCCGAGTCCAGATAGTACTGGCCGTGGAAATTTCTGGTGGCGTAGTCTTTCGGGCAGATGATTTCATCCAGGGACCGAAAACCAAGCTCACCGTACATGCTCTTGTACATGTCGTACGTGCTGACGCGGCAGGCTTCTCCGCCGCCGATGTTGTAAATGTGTCCCCAGAAGGAGGGATCCAGAGTGCCTTCCGTGTCAAAGGCGCAGAGATTTCTCATGGCACGCCCGCTGTCGCGGTCAGAGACATACTCCAAAACATTGTCCAGGCAGTTGTGGAACTGGATGGCATCACGGATCTTCGCCATGGCGGGGCCGATGATGCCGGTCTGTCGTAAGCTGACCCAGTAGCGCAGGCCGCTTTCAATGACATATCGCTCCGCAGCAACCTTGGAAACGGCGTAATAGTCGAACATGCTGGGCTTGATGGGGTCGCCTACACGTCCCCAGTGGATGGGAGGCATGCGGTCACCGGTCTCTGCGACCGTACCAATGTAGACAAACTTGTAGGTTTCTGCCTTGCCCTGCGCATGGATGGCTTCGATGATATTGCGCGTGGAGCCGTAGTTGTTTTCCATGGCCTTTTTGGGGAAATAATCTGCCTGGGGCGAGACAAAGGCCGCGATGTGCAGGCAGATGTCACTGAGCTGCACACATTTTGCCACATCCTCTTGATTTAACAGATCTCCGAACATCACACGGATTCCGGGCGTTCCGATGTAGCGCTCGAACAATTTACGGTTTTTCTCGCTGTCACGCACGAGAATGAGCAGATCATAGAGTTTGCCAAGGTCCGGGAGCATGGCTTTGAAGCTCTCAAAGCCCATACCTCCGCCTGCACCGGTTATAAATACCACAGGTCGTTTCATGTGTCATTCTCCCTTCATGCCGATCACGGTGGTTTTATTGTCCAGGATATCCCGGCAGAGCAAAATGGAATCGCCGATGGCACCGTCGATATCATCGCCCGTCACGCCGAGTTCCACACAGCCTTCCTGTTTGGAGATAAACAGATTAGAGCACATGATATCCGTGAATTTCACCATGTGAAGGCCGCCCTGAATGCCGCGTCTTGCCTGATCTTTCATGAGGCCTTTGCAGCCTACGGCATACATCCAGTTAGGGATCGTGATAATCTTTTTCTGCGGGCAATCCAGATACTTGTGGACAATCTTTAAGAGCTCCACCCAGGTCATGTTGTAGTAACCGATCGGATAGCAGCGGCCGCCTTTGTTGCGCTCCAGGGCACCGGCGATGGCCTGGCCCACCTGATGGACGGTTACCATCGTAGATCCACCCTTCGGATACATGGTGACACCCTTCATACTGCGCACCTGCTCGACCAAAAAGACCCATACGGGCTTACGGCCTGGCTGGGTACCGAAAATGTAGGGAAGTTCAAGGACGGCCACATCGAAGTCATCATCTGCAAAGCTCAGCGCTGCAACTTCCTGATCGATACGGCTCTTGATGTAAGGGTGATGCTTGGTGAGCTCCTTCTCCGGCCATTTTTTGGCAGCGTAAGAGAAGTAAGAGCCCAAAACCACAGCGTGCTTGACGCCGCATTCTTTGCAAAGACCCAAAAGGCGCTTCACCGGGTCGATGTTGTACTTGCGGTACAATTCATAAATGGGAGCGGGGCCTTCGACACGCTCGTCCACGCCTGCGGCAAAGATGAAGCCATCACAGCCGCTTAAGTGGCTTCTTAGCTCGTCATCACTCATTTCCAGATAGTTGCCGAACTCCAGCTTCATCTGGGGCGGAAGCACCGCGCCTGTAGGCAGTGGCGGCAACGCAAGACTTTCTACCTCGTGTCCTCTGGCAATCAATTCTTTCGCGGCCTCCGAGCCTAAAAGTCCGGTACCACCAATCATAAATACTTTCATTTTCAAGTCCTCCTTGACATTTGTTATCAACGTTACTATCATTTTATCGACAGCATGTTGATATTACAATCAGCAGATGTTTTTCAAATGCTGACAGATCGACATTCGGGGGAAATGTGTCGATTTCCGGGAAATTTTTTTTAAAGAAATGGGGGAAATCCATGGAGAAACATGAATCCAGACGAGCAAAGATGACAAAGCGGCTTTTGCATGAAGCCTTGATGGAACTGATGCAGGAAAAGCCATTTAAACAAATCACGATCAAGGAGCTATGTGAGCGGGCGGACCTGAACCGGACAACATTTTATCTGCACTATGCAGACCAGCAGAGTGTTCTGGACGACATCGAACGCGAGGTGAAAGAACAGACCTTGGCCTACATTCAAAATGTAAATCCCAGCGCGAAAGCGGTGGATCTGATCGAGGCGTTTTTGCACTATATTCAGAAAAATGAAGTCCTGTTTCGCACCCTTTTGTGTAACAATAACGGGGATGACTTTCAGGTGGAGCTCATCCAGTACATCTTAGAGGGAATCCGCACAAATCTGCCAAACTACGGGGATCCAACAACCGAGCGCTACGTGCATACATTTTTGATGCATGGGTCGGTGCACATTATCATCGACTGGATTGAGGCGGGGTTTGATTTGCCGGCGCGGGAAGTAGCAAAGCTGTGTTTTAGGCTGTGTGACAGTGTAAGGACAATGTGAGGAGAAGGGAGAGGGAAGCATTCGTTTCATGAGGTTTCTTTATTGTTTGTGAGTGCACAGCGTGATATAATGATATGTAAGAAATGGAACGTTTTTCAAACATAGGAATGAAAGCTGCAATTATCAGACAAAGGGGGCTTTTCATGTTCAGAATAATGGATGCTTATGAGGCGGCAACACTCATTGAAGACAATGCAGTGATCGGGTTGAATTCATTTGCCATGCTGGCAAATCCGGAGAAGCTGCACGATGCAATCACAAAACGATTTCGGGAGACCGGTCACCCGCGGAATCTGACCTTGATTTCTTCTTCCGGTTTCGGGCTTGGCGATCCGGATCGTGGCGCGGAGGTGTACATTCGCGAAGGTGCGGTCGGGAGAATCATCGCCAGTCATTACGGGACGATGCCGATTGTGCGAAAAGAAGTGCTGACGGGTCAGTACGAAGCGTATAACCTGCCGCTTGGCCCGATGTCCCACGCGATTCGTGCGCAGGCGGGCGGACACGAGGGCTATTATACCAAATTGGGGCTTGGAATCTTCGTGGACCCGCGCGTGGAAGGTCCGGCGCTCAACGACATTTCTCACGACGAATCGCTGGTTCGGCTCGTGGAGATTGAGGGGGAAGAGTATCTGCGGTATCATTTGCCCGCACCAGATATTGCGCTGATCAAGGCGACGAGTGCGGACGCGAACGGAAATGTTTCTTTTGAAAATGAATACTGCTCGATCGATGCGCTTTCGCTGGCGCAGCTGACCAGGCGCAATCATGGCAAGGTGATCGTGCAGGTGGATCGGCTGCGGTCGGATTTTAGGCGCCCGCGTGATGCGATTATTCCGGCGGCGCTGGTGGATGTCGTCGTCGTGTGTCCGCAGGACAAGAACAACGAGGTGTTTGGTACGCTCTCCGGCGATATTCACGTGCCTTCCACGCACATGGAGTACTGGTACGGACGGTTGGAAGAGGAAAACGCGAAGATCGGCTATGAGAGAGACGACCTGCCTTCCGAGATCATTGGAAGGCGGGCGGCGGATGAGCTGCAGCCGGGAGATATCGTGAATATCGGCATAGGTATTCCGGAGAGAGCCGCGAAGTATGCGGCGCTGCGGGGCATTTTGCATGAGCTGACACTGACAGTGGAATCCGGAGGTATCGGCGGACTGCCCGCTGGCGGCAGACAATTTGGCGCGATGATCGGCGCGGGATCGATCTGTGATATGTCGATGCAGTTTGACTTTTATGACGGCGGCGGCCTTGATCGGTGCTTCATGGGCGCACTCGAGATGGATCAGTACGGCAATGTCAATGCACACCGGGGAGCGGATCATTTTGCCGGCGTTGGCGGATTCTGTAACATCACTACTGCGACGAAAAACGTGATCTTCTGCTTGACGTTTAGCACGAAGGGGCTGGCGGTCTCTCAGAAGGACGGAGAGGTTACGATAGAGAAGGAAGGAACCATACCAAAGATTGTGAAGCAAGTGCAAAGCATCAGTTTTTCCGGAAAAAAAGCCATTGAAAATGGCCAGAATGTCCTCTACATCACAGAGCGATGTGTGTTCGCGCTGCGCCCGGAGGGGCTTGCGCTGATCGAGGTTTATCCGGGGATCGACAAGCAAAAGGATGTGCTTAACAGGCTGCCGTTTGCGGTGCTGGATGAGACAAAGTAGAGGATGAGTTGGGGTTCGAGTGTTTGGCGCGGAAGAGTTGATTGACGCGGAGGAATCGGCTGGAAGGCCGATTCCTCCGCCTTTTTCGTGTTTGGAGGGGACTCACCGCGGGGCTTTGGGAGCTGCGCCTCGCGTTCAGGGACCCTGGACAAGCTTTTGGGTCAGGGAAGATCCTGAAATTAGAGGAAATGGACTTGCTTAGAGATCTTGGAAAGGCGGATTCTATTTCCGGGGTCTCGGAGGAATGTAGAATGACTTGTTTTGGAGATCTTGCGTGGAGAAAGACGGGATGCAGGGTCTTAAGGAAGGCGTAAGATACCAAGAAGCTCTATTTTGAGAAATGGATGTTTTGCTATATTAAGAGAAGGATGATATAATTAGGTAATTGGGGCTGTGAAAAAAGCAGCCCCTTCTCTTAAGTCTATTCCGGATCTGCACCTAGAAAGCGAAGTTCCATGCTCGAGATGTCAACCATATCATAGCCGGCTTCTTGTATCATATAATATCTTTTTTTCAGAGAATCGCCCCGTTGACACTTCTTAGACCAGCCCCATGATCAGATTCATTGTGTACATTTCCAGCTGCTCAAACTTGCGCTCTGCAATCAGCTTATTCGCATATTCATAATCGTAGCGGGCAACCTTCTCCTCCAATGCCTTGAACACTGCGAGACTGTTTTTGAGATGCTCATAGCTGTCCTCATCCGACGTTGTTCGCATCGCCTTGACATCAAGGCCGACATACTCCCCCTTCGACCCATAGTGATTCTCAACAAGCACCTTTACCTGATTAAATGCCTGACGAAGATTCTCTACACCAAAGGATTTATCCTGATCATAACGAATCCCGTTCTGGTCATTCAAATGTACGGTGAAAAGCTTATCAAATGCAAGTGCAAACCCGATTTCATTGGCTGGATCAAGCCCCGCAAGCACCGCATGCGCGGATTCCAGATTGCCGCCAACCCGTTTTGGATCGATCGTTGCCGCAGACACTGCCATCACATGCCCCATCGTTCCACAGATCGAACGGTCAATCGGCTCATTCGGCTTCGGCTCAATGCAGACACGAATCGTCTCATCGTAAGCCAGCATCTTGTTAATCGCCTCCACCAGCTGTCTGGTTGCCCATACAGGGCTCTTGCTTTCAGCACACAGCGTGCCTTCTCTGGCAAGCCAAAGAACAATCATATCACATCCCAGCTCTTTTGCGATATCGATCGATCGGTAGGCGCGCCACATTGTGTATTCCCTGTCACTTTCCCGCGTCGACATAAACCCGCCGTCTTGTGTACGCGGATCCATCCACAGGCGAGGTGCGACAAACTCTGCCTTCAATCCATATTTGTCCAGCAGCTTCTTAACACCACGTGCATACTCTTTGATCTGCTCGTCGCTCATATGGTTCATCTCGGGAACCGCATCATCATCATGAAACTGTACCGCGGAGAAGCCAAGCTCTGCAAATTTTGCAAATTTCGTCTCCAGGTCTATCGGTTTGCGGGTTTCCGGACCATAAGAATCTGCCCCGGTATGAACATTCCACGGTCCTACGGAAAATCTGAAATTCGTCATCTTTCTTCCTCCTAAGATAGCTTCATTTTTTTATTTGATTCAAAAAGGCTTTTACTTTATCGTTCTTTGCGACATTGCTAAAGAGAATGCTCCGAATCACGCGCGCACTTGAGATCTCTAAGTCTTCTTCGGTGACCGTGCCTTCTTTTAATCCCTTCTTCAACTCTTTCTTTCCATCGCCGCCGCCCGGCATAATCAGATCATTTCCGGCACGAATGGCAAGATCACAGTGTGCGGTATCCTTGCCTGTCGCCCACCAGTCTGTCATGACGACGCCGTCAAATCTCCACTCGCAGCGCAGGACATCCGTACATAAATCACGGCTGTTATTGGTGTGAACACCGTTGATCAGGTTGTAGCTGGTCATCACGGCTTTTACATCCGCCTCTTTGACCGCAATCTCATAACCCTTCAGGTAGATTTCCCGCAGCGCTCGTTCATTGACATTACTGTTAGAATGGTTTCTGTTTTCTTCCGCATTATTGCAGGCAAAATGCTTGAGCGTGGCATAATTGCCCGGGACCGACTGAACGCCTTCGACAATGGCCGCGGCAATCTTACCGGTTAAGAGCGGGTCTTCGGAAAGATATTCGTAATTGCGTCCGCAAAGCGGATTGCGATGAATATTCATGGCAGGTCCCAGCCAATATGTGATCAGATACTCGCTCATTTCTTCGCTGAGGGCTTTGCCTACCTTTTCGCAGATGGTCACGTTCCAGGTCTGTGCCAGCGCAGTTCCTACAGGAAATGCTGTCGTATACTGATAATAGATCGTGTCTGCTTTTTCATTTGCTCTGAGCGGGCGAAGCAGCCATTCCGGCATCAAGTCCATAATGCTGATCAGGTTGTTTCCCTTCACAAATTTCATCCGTCCCGTCAGTTTCCCGATCGCAGACACTCTCATCAGGCGTAATCCTGCAGGACCATCCGAGAGGTTCACATTGATGAGTCCTTTTGAAAACAGCTTGTCCGTGGTTCTTCCGACCGCGCCGGGCGCAAACACGTTGCTGCTTGACATCAGCCCGGAAAACCCTGGTCCAACGCACAATTCGATCTGATCTTTCACCGTGAGCTTCTTAAGAATCTGCATCACCTTAGGATCATCGATTTTCTTCGGCGCATCGTAGCAAGTCGTCTTCGTAGGAATCTCATTTGCATGCACAAAAAGAACCGGTACATCCTGAACGTCCTCTTTCGTGCTTTCCTTCTGTGGACTCAGCTCCGGAAGGGCTTCGTTTCGCACACAGATGTTTTTGTGTCTGGAAACAATCGCCGTCTCATCCACCGCAATGACCGCGATGGGCTTCGTCTGATGGGAGGCATTTCCAAGCCTTATCACATAATTGCCCTTCTCCAGCAGATACGACGCACTCTTTTCGTCATACGATCCAAGGTCCCTTACGGAAAATGTGAGCGAAAGTTTTTGATCCTCCCCGGGTTTGAGTTCCTCTGTCTTTGCAAATGCGACAAGACGTTGATACTCTTTTTTCAGTGTCCCTTCGGGGCAAGATGCGTAGACCTGTGCAACCTCTCTGCCGGAACATGCGCCTACATTTTTTACAGATGCCGTCACGGTAACCAGTTCCCCGGTAACTTCTGCGGTACCCTCTACCGAAAAATCGGTGTAAGTCAATCCATACCCAAAATGATATCTCGGGGCAATCTGCCACGTATCATAATACCGGTATCCGACGTAGATTCCTTCGCGATAGTACTCCTGCGTTGTGTCCCCGGACAGATAACTGTAGTCTTCGCCTGCCGGGACATCCTGGTAAGTTTTTGCCCAGGAATCAGTGAGTTTTCCGGAAGGGCTGACCTTTCCGCAGATCAGATCCGCAAGTGCTCTGCCGCCCTGCATTCCTTGCTGGCAGAAGAAAATGAGTGCGGATAGGCCACTGTCTTCAATCTTGCTCAGATCCATATAAGATCCGGCGTTGATAACCAGAATCGATTTCTCGTAGCACGCCGCGATCGTTCGGATGTTGTTGACTTCTGCTTCTGACAGATCAAACTCGCCCTTCTCGATCTTTTTATCAGCGCCTTCTCCTGCTTGTCTTGCAACTACATAGATGGCGGTGTCACAGTTGCTCTTTTTTATGTCATCTGCCGTAATCTCTCTGCCGATTGGCAGCAGCGGCAGATGATCCATGATGTTGATGTCCGCAAGCTCTGTCAGCTTGATTTTCGGCGCTTCCTCGAAAACGGTACGGTATTCTTTGTCATAATCCGCAAGCCAATCTTTCGTGCAAATCTCAAATCCATTCTGCTCAAGGCCTTCCCGAATCGACACGCTGTGTCTTTCATTCACCTCGCCGGACCCGGTACCGCCCTTGACCGTCCGTTCAGCCCCGGCCCCGTAAAGAGCGATCTTTCCGGGACGGATCGGCAAGGCGCCGTTGACATTTTCCAGCAGGACAATTCCTTCCAGTGCTGCCTGGTAGGCAATCTCCTGATTTTGGATCTCTCGCGCAGAGATGTTACTTGTCCGCGCTGCGCCTGTCACTCGTTTCATTGTGCGCTTTCCTCCTCGACCCTTAAACTGCCGTCTTCATTCAATCCGTGCTCAACGCGAAGCTTCTTTAAGTCCTTCTCCAGATGGAACGGAATCAGCAAAGCACCGATCAGAATAATGGCAACAAAAGGAATATAGTTATATACCGCGTAGACACCGTGAATCGCACGCTCCACTGCTGCTGCGCCGCCTTCGACATATTGCTCGTATCCGGCAGTTCCTAAAGAAGAAAGTGCCGCCCAGTCCTGAAAACCATTGTTCACGACTGCCGATGTCAGTGCATCAAATCCGGTCAGGGAAAGGATCAGGCCGACAACAACCGTGCTCACACTGCCTGCGATCTTCTGGGAGAAATTGGTGAAGGATGAGTACATTGCCTCCGCCACAACACCGGTCTTGTAAGTGCCATATTCCATGCACTCGATCGTAACCTGCGATCCTACAAAAGAGATTGGAATCTGCGGCACACCCAGAAGAACATAGCCAATCACCAGAGCAACAAAGCTGTGCGGGAAAATCATACGAACCACCAGGCCAACCACGGCAATCACCAATGATCCGCGAATGACGTTGACAACGCCTACCTTCTTACAAAGCTTCGGGATAAAGATGATCACAGGGACAATCACTGCGGAGAAAATGATCAGTGTCGAGAACGCGCCCAAATCTCCATAGAAATACTCAAAATAGTACTGACCTGTGATAAATGCAACGTTGATCAGGATGATGACCGCAAAATTAACCACCGTCCACATAATGATATACTTGTTCTTACCGATGCTCTTTAAAAAGTCGCGAAGCGAAACTTTTTCTTTTACCTCGCTTCGTTCATAACCACCGTAAGCAAGCAGTTCTTCCTCCGTATACTCCGGGCAAAGGAAGAAACTTCCGATACTTGCTGCAATTCCAATCGCTCCGGTTACCACCGCAAGAACAATGAAGCCCTGCTGCCCGCCATGGAATGCTTCGATAATCTGCGGCAGCGCGATCTGCAGGCCAAGCGTACCTACTGTAAAGACAAGTCCGCTGATGGTCATGATTTTGATACGATTGTCATCATTGACAACGGATCGCTTTAAGTGGGTATCATAAGCAATGCCGCGCATCGTCTCAAAGATGGCACTTGCCAACGT
Source organism: Lachnospiraceae bacterium (assembly GCA_017480565.1). Taxonomy (GTDB): domain Bacteria; phylum Bacillota; class Clostridia; order Lachnospirales; family Lachnospiraceae; genus RGIG1588. Next base: position 11,482 of record JAFVAL010000013.1, read on the forward strand.
TCCAAACACCGTGATATAAACGATGATCGCGGTGTTTTTAGCCTCCTGAGGAAGGTTCGCAAACCAGCCTGTCGGCACCGCAAAAATCGCGATAATGCAGAGCCAGACCAGGATGCCTGCCAGACTGTAAGGTCTTGCTTTGCCCCACTTGCTTTTTGTTCGGTCAATCATCGCACCCATACCAAGGTCCGTGACCGCATCAATCGCAGTTTTCACGGCCATGCCGGTAGAAATGGCTGCTGCCGTCAACCCTAAACTATTGGTTCCAAAATACACAACTTCTCCGATTAATACGGAGGAAATGATAGAACTTGCTCTGCTCAGCGCAAATCCCAGGGCCTTCCCTTTGGGGAATTTCTCGTCCGCAATGTTTCGTTTCTCGACACTCATGAGGGTCTCCTTTTTCTTTTCGTTGATTCTTTGTGACTAGGTTCTTTATGCTCTTTTCCATAAACAACGAAACTGAGCCGTCCCGCCGTCCATTTCCTGTACGCTTCCATCCGGAAGCGCTACCTTCACTCTTCGTCCTTCCGGCGCGCTTACATGTAAGAAAAATGTCCCGTTTTCAATCCGCCATTCCGAGCAAATGTTACCGACAAGACTTTGATATTCTGCTTTTGCATAGGTGAGTGTTCCCCCGGGCATAGGTTTGATGAGAATCTCCTCAAACCCCGGTTTCAGAGGCCTGATTCCCGCACAATGAGAATAGAGCCAGGAAACACAGGAACCCATCGCATAATGGTTGAGAGAATCCGTCGGATGATTTTTCTGATCAATCCCCAGCCAGTTCTCCCAGGTCGTTGTTGCTCCTTTGTTGACCGTGTAGAGCCATCCCGGGCACTCCTCATTTTCCAGAACACGGTACGCACACTCAAGATACCCATGATCCGCAAGCACATCCAGAATCTGCCATGTGGTTAAGAATCCGGTCCCGATCCGATACCGGTTCTTTTCACACATCCAGGCAAGGTCTGCTGCGATTCTTCCGGCTTCTTCCCCCTGCGTAAGCTCCATCGCAAGCGGCCGTACATATTTACACATGCGCTTTGCATGCAAGTTCCCCTTTTTCAGAAAACGCTCTCGGTATACCATCTTCAGCTTCTTCGCAAGAGCTTCGTATTCCTTATGATCTTCGCTTTTTCCAAGCAGCGCAGCCATCTCAGAAAGCTGTCGTGCCGTCAAGTAAAACCAAGCCGTTGTCAGCTCTGTGTTAGGATGAATCATCGCAGACATAAAGTCTTTCGGCATGCTGGAGCCAGGCTCTAACCATTCTCCAAAATGAAATCCGGTATCGATGATGTATTCCTGATCTTTCCGTGTCGATAAAAATGCCAGGCGGTGGTTCTTCTTTGCGCGGCGGACATTGAATTCTACAAACTTTTTAACCGCTTCATAGACCTCTGCCAAGACGCCCTCATCGCCATAAAACTGATACAAGGTCATTGCCACATTGGCGAGGGCATTGGACCAGCCCATACAACCCCAAGTGTTATCCGGCGCCTCCCCTGTAGGAACCACAAACGGCAGATTTCCGTCCGGCAATTGTTCCAACATGTAATCGCGCATCCATTTGCGCAAAAAAGTTCGTGTATCTGTCTGGTAACAGGCGGTCTTCGCAAAGATGGAGATGTCCGCCGTCCACCCCGCACGTTCTCTGGTTGGACAATCCGTAGGAATATCCACGAAATTCGACTTCTGGCTCCAGCGAACATTCCGCACAAACTGATTGATCTTCTCGTTAGAGCAAGTAAACGAACCTGTCTGTGTTAAGTCTGAGTAGATCGCGTATGCCTGGAAGTTTTCAGCCTTGACCTCTTCCGGCCAGTTCTCAAGCTTCACATATCGGAATCCGCAAATTAAAAACTGGGATTCATACGTCTGTTCTCCCCCTTTGCAGAGATAAACCAGTTTCTGAAGGTCTCTTGACACATGATTTCCGGAGCCCGGAATGTGCAGATTGTCCAGGGTAAATTCTCCGTTCTCATCCAGCGTCTCCCCAAACGTCAATGTCACCTGTGTGCCGGCTTTTCCTGTCAAATGAAACCGCATTCTGCCCATCATATTCTGGGAAAAATCAAGCACGGTATCACCCTTGGGCGTCGTAAAAGCCTTTGGTGAAAAACATTCGTGCCGCAGAATCGGCTCTCCCTCATGAGAAATGACCTTACCCTGATACGAAATCTCTTTGACCTCATGCCAGGAGGCATCGTCAAATCCTGGCTGGTTCCACCCGGGCATCTCTCTTCTCGCATCATATTCTTCGCCGATTTTATTATCATTTGTCCGGACAGGCCCTTCTTGTGTCGCTTTGGTCTTTGCATCAGAGGCGAACACCTCCTCTGTCCCGTCCTGGTAAATGACCGTGAGTCTTGCCATCCACGCCAGACGCGTTCCAAACTGATTGCGAACACTGCCCGCACCGAGGCCTCCGCGGTACCATCCGTCGCCGATCACCGCAGCCATCACATTTTCACCGCTTCTCACCTGATCTGTCACATCATAGCTTTGAAGCTGCACCCGGTACCGATAGTCCGTAAACCCGGGTAAAAGCTCCTCCTCGGTCAGCCTTTTTCCGTTAAAATACCCGATATAGACGCCCAGTGCTGTCATCTCAAGCTCTGCCTTCTGCACCGGTTTCGAAATCACGAATTGTCTGCGTACATAGGAAGCCGGTTGTCTGATGTCCACATCAAACGACCGCTCCGGTTCTACAAACAGATACATGTTCATTTCCTCCCTGTCACCAGATGAATTCTTGTTGCCGCGTTGTCTTGTTAAAATAAACATAGCAAGTCTGTAGAGAATGTGGTATAATACAGTCGATGTTTCTATAATAAATTACTGATATATCTGATTCAGATCGAATTTATTTTATGTTTCGTGAATATTTTATATTTCAGGCGTAGTTTTTTAGGAGATCAACATGAATAACACCGACCAGATCCGCTTTTTTTCAGAAATGCTTTTAAGAATCAATCGAATTTATACGTGGACCTACTCTTCGGCTCTTGAGCTTGTCGCATCCAACTGCACCATTCCTGCGCTGGCCTCGTACCAGAGCAAGAATGACACGCTCTTTTCACAGATTGCGGCGACCGAGTCCTTGCCTCATCGCCCACTCATTTTGTCCGACGGCATCGGCCTGATGTGGATCTGTCTGGCCGGGGACATTCTCTCGCAGCCCCAGGTCTTTTTGCTCGGCCCGGTTTTACCTGCCGATGCACAGATTTCAGGCATCACCAAGCAGATGCAGATGAATGCCATGGGACGTGCGCAGCAAGAAGAAGTGCTCGCATTTCTCTCTACTGTCCCAACGATCTCGCTGACAAACATTTTCCAATATGCTGTGATGCTGGCATACACGCTCAACAACGAAGTCTGTTCGATCAGTGAGATTCAGATGCCTTCACAGAAAGCGAATCCTCTTCCGGCTGAAACAAATGAGGAGCAGAAACAAGACGCAAGGGGCAACTATGCGTTTCAATCTTTTTACTTAAAACTGGTGGAAGACGGAAATCTGCATTATAAGGAACTGCTCAACAATTACGAAGCGATTGGCACCGTAGGAAAGCTGAGTAATCGCAATGCGCTGCAGAACGCCAAAAACACCGGCATTGCGACCGTCGCCCTTTGTGGCAGGGCAGCCATGCAGGGAGGCTTGCCGCCGGAGACCGCCTACAGCATGAGCGATTATTACATTCAGGCAATCGACAGCGCCAAGACCATCACGGAAGTATATGCCTACAATTCCGAGATGCTGGATGACTATATCCACAAAGTCAACGACTACAAAGCCCTCTATGATCAGTATTCCAAGATTGCGGCCGATGCAGACGCCTACATCGACCTTCATCTCACCGAAGAAATCTCAATCGAGTCCATTGCGCGTGTCCTTGGTTACAGCAAGTACTATTTTTCTGCTGCCTTTAAAAACAGCACGGGGAAACCCGTCAACGAATACATCCGTGATAAGCGGCTTGCATACGCAAAAATGCAGCTGCTCAGCTCGGATGAGAAAATCGCTCATCTGAGTGAACGGCTGCATTTTATCTCGCCTAGTTATTTTACCAAATGTTTTAAAGAATTTACCGGAATGACTCCGAATGCATATCGAAATGCGCTCTCAAGATGTCCGAAAAAGTGAATAAATTGTCGAATACTGTCAAAGACATATCCGGTAAATTCAGGTAGAATGATGTCCATACCACAGATCAAAGGAGGACAAAAACATGACCTATCACAGCATTCGCCCCGGCAAAGAGTGGCTGGATGTCAACGGCAAGCCCATCCAGGCACATGGTTTTTCTGTGTTTTACAACGAGCAGGAAAAACTCTGGTACTGGTATGGAGAGAATAAAGAAGACACGAAAAAGGGCGGTACCATCTGGACAAAAGGAATCCGTTATTACACCTCCCGCGATCTCTACAACTGGGAGGATCAGGGGCTGTTGATTCCGCCTTCTGACGACATCAATGACCCTCTGCACCCCACCTACTGCATTGATCGCCCGCACATCATCTACTGTGAGAAGACAGGCAAATATGTTTGCTGGATCAAGGTGATGGCTGGGGAGATCGCGCAGTTTATGATGATTCTACAGGCTGATCAATTCAGAGGTCCTTACGAGTACGTCCACAAGTTTTATAACCCGCTGAAGATGTTCTGCGGTGACTTCTGCCTGCACGTAGATGAAACCACCAAAAAGGCCTATATCTGGTACGAGCGGCCTCATTTTCAGATGATTTGCGCAACCCTCTCTGACACCTACACTGAGGTCACCGAAGAATATAGCGTCCATTATGATCATCTTCTTCCGCCTCTCACCCGTGAGGCACCAACCTATTTCGAGCGAAACAGCAAGAAGTATCTTTTCACTTCCGGCACCTCCGGCTATTACCCTAACAAGTCCGATGTCTGCGTCTTCGATGACTATCACGGGGAATATCGGAGCCTCGGCGATCCGCACATCGGGGATAAGAGCGAGACCAGTTTCTCCTCACAGATCACCTGCGTGATCAAGCTCCCAGGCACCGAGAAGTACATCGCGCTCGCTGACCGCTGGATGCCGCAGTGGTATGTCCCGAAGATCGCAAAGACCATCCAGTCCGGTATGGTGCGGCACTTCAAGGACTACCAGCCCGACACTGACCCGAAGGAGATCACCGCCGTCGCGGGCGAGCTTCAAAAGCACGGCGAGAACACCTGCAAATCCCGCTATGTCTGGCTTCCCATCGAATGGGATGGCGAAAA
>JAFVAL010000014.1 GCA_017480565.1 Lachnospiraceae bacterium
AAATAAAAAGAGCAGGAAGAGGATCTGGTAAAGAGCAAGGAAAAGTGGTAAGATAAAGCAACTACAAAGGTAAAAACAAATCTACCTAAACAGAGGGGAAATTCTGATCTGTCATTTCCGAAGGTAAGTTAACGCTATCCTTTTCCCCACGGATTCTTGACAAAAAATCCCCGGCAATGCTACCATTGCCTTTGTAGGGCATTTCGCTTTACCGTCATTTTTAATCATTCATTGAAAAAGGAGATCTGATCATCATGAGCGTTTCCAAAGAGTTTTTAAAGGGCTTACCCAAAGCAGAATTACATTTACATCTGGAAGGCACCTTAGAACCTGAATTGAAGCTTCGCCTGGCGCAGAAGAATCATGTTGATATCGGCCAGTCTACGATTGAAGAGGTGAAAGCAAGCTATCAGTTTGATTCCCTGACTTCTTTCCTGATGGTTTACTATCCTGCCATGAACGTATTGCAGGACGAAGAGGATTTCTGTGCCCTCGCTGTGGATTATTTAAAGAAAGCGAAAGACCACAATGTCAAGCACTGTGAGCTTTTCTTCGACCCGCAGGCACATACCTCCCGCGGTGTTCCGTTCGAGACGGTCATCAACGGTTACTACAAGGGCATTGAGATCGGCCGCGAGATGGGTGTCGACGCACATCTGATCATGTGCTTCCTGCGCGATATGTCCGCAGATTCTGCGATGGAGACCTGGAAGGCAGCGCAGCCTTACCTGAACAAGATCTTAGGCATCGGCCTTGACTCTGACGAGAGAGACAACCCGCCGTTAAAGTTCGCAGAAGTCTTCGATCTGGCAAAGAAAAAAGGCGTTCATGTCTCCATGCACTGCGATATTGATCAGATCAACTCCATCGGACACATTTACGATGTCATCCATAAGATCGGTGTTGAGAGAATCGATCACGGCACCAACATCGTGGAAGACCCTGCACTGGTTGACTATGTGGTAGACCACAAGATCGGCTTCACCTGCTGCCCGGTTTCCAACAGTTTCGTCACGGAAGATATGAAGGGCCGCGAGATGGTCTATCTGCTGCAGCGCGGCGCGCTTGTCACCGTCAACTCCGATGACCCTGCTTATTTCCAGAGCTACATCTCCGATGATTACTATGCGCTGGCAACCAAGTATCACCTCAGCGAGGATGATATGATTCAGATCGCAAAGAATTCCTTTAACGCCTCCTGGATCTCTGAGGAAGCAAAGAAACGCTACATTCGTATGATCGATGAGTATGTTGCATCGGTCAGGGCTTGATCATCACCATAGGGGAGATATTTATCATGAAAAAAAGATTTCTTGCGTTACTTTTCATCTTCTGCCTGGTCCTTTCTGCATGCGGCTCCGGCTCTCAGACTCCGGAAACCACCACCAAGCCCGCGGAAACCACCACCAAAGAGACGACGGTGGAAACTACCACCGAGGCAGTTACTGAGACAACCACCGAAGCGGTCACTGAGACGACAACCGAGCAGGCCGCGGAGGTCGAAGATGCCAAGCTCGCTCATATCATGGGTGTGAAGGACGGCCAGACCTACCGTCAGGATCTGTTTAAAGTGAAAGCAGATCTGGGCGATAACTTCTACATCGCAACCGATGCAGAGTTAAACCAGATGCAGGCCAATGTGGAAGAGCTCATCGACACCGGTTCCACCGCGTATGATCTCTACGCGATCGATCAGCAGATGGCTGATACGATCACTATCACCCTGTTTTCGATCTCTTATGCGGAGATGTTAAGCCTGAAGGGTGCACCGGGTACCTATTACGATGTTCTGATTCCTCAGCTGGACAAGCAGTATAACGATCTGGCAGAGAGTGCACATCTGTCTGATATCCATGTCGATAAAGGAACCGTTTCTTTCCTTGGTAAGGATGTTCCTTGTGTTCATGTCGCATGGATGGAGGAAGACTATAACGTCGTTCATTACCAGACGCAGATTCTGCTTGGTGCGTTTAACAATGCGAAGCCTTACGGACTTTGCATCACAACCGCTTCCTACCAGTCCGCAGATGCAGCTGATCAGCTGCTGGATGTGTTTGAGGCAAATGAGTAAGCCGGCCTCAAGGAGAAGCTCTCACCGATGAAGTACTTAATCGCTTCGGATCTGCACGGATCCGCTACTTACTGCAGACAACTCATCGACGCATTTGCACGTGAAGGCGCCGCCCGTATGATTTTGCTGGGCGACGTTCTCTATCACGGCCCGAGAAATGATCTTCCGGACGGGTATGCACCGAAGGAAGTCATTGCCATGCTCGCGCCCTTAAGAGGACACATTTTCGGCGTGCGCGGCAACTGTGAGGCAGAGATCGACGAAGTTGTCTTAGGCTTCCCGCTCCTGTCGGATTATGCGATTTTGCCGATGGAGGATCGCATCATTTTTGCCACACACGGACACATTTATAACGAGAATCATCTCCCGCCGCTCCTGCCGGGCGACATCCTGCTGCACGGACACACACATATCAAGGAGATGCGCTACGTCGGAGAGAACCGGGACATCTTGTATCTGAACCCCGGCTCGCTCTCGATTCCGAAGGATGATGATCGTCACTCGTACATGATCTGGGAGGATCGCACATTTACCATAAAGGAGCTTGACGGAACTTATGTCTCTGAAATCACTCTTTGAAAAACCCGCACCGCCGCCGGCTTCCGGCAAGGCATACCCATTGACGTTCCTGGGCTGCGGAAGCGCATTTAACACGGTGCTTGGAAACAACAGCGCTTACTTAAAGCTGGGCGATGACCTGCTGCTCATCGACTGCGGCGGCGATGTCCTGCCAAAACTCGTGAAGCTTCACGTCTTTGACGGCGTGCGCAAGGTACACATTTTCATCACGCACCTGCACTCCGATCACGCGGGCGGCCTTGGCAACACGATTCTCTACCTCAGCTCCAAGATTCTACGCCACGAACCACGCAAGATCTGCCTCTACCATCCGGACCGGCAGATTGTGGACTTCCTGCGCATGCAGGGCGTGGTCGAGGATACACACTACACGATGTACGTCAATCTCTGGGACGAGCTGTTCTTAGACGATGAATATGCGTGGCATCCGGAGTACTATTTTAAGCCCACCAAGCACGTGCCGACCCTCGAAGGACACGTCTGGGGTCTGGATCTGAAGATGGGAAATGAATTCCATCTCTTCTTTAGCGGAGACACCTGTGAGTGGAATCCGGACTGTTACGATATGACCGAGTACACTGCGGTCTATCAGGAGATCACGGAGAAGGACAATCCGGTGCATTTCACTTATGAAAGATTGCTGCAGGTGACCAAGAACTTTACCGCAGATGAGAAAAAACGCATCACACTGATGCATTTTGACGATGATTTTGACTTTGAGCGCGCCCAAACGGATGGCTTTTCCTGTGCAAAGGCGCAGCTGACCTTAGAAGACCTCTATCAATAACATTTCACAAAGGAACTGATCAATTATGGCATTTGAATTACCTCGTTATACCGCACCTGATTTCTCCCGGCCGGAGTTTGTGGGTGCGCCTGACTGCAAGTTTGCGCCCGTCGTGAAGGACGGTGTCGCTCCTGAATATTTCCACAGCACTTCGATGTTTCCGGAGTACTATAAGATTGGCGGGCAGTGGAAGCTTGCCGAAGAAAGCCGGATGGACTCCAGCGTCGTCTTAGCCCCGGATGGCAGCCTTCGCGTTGTGGAAAATCGAAACTTAAGGGCAGGCGATCTCGTCATTCTCGGCCGCAGCGAAGACGGGCACGAGGGTATCTATGTGCACACGACGGGGTTTGAAGAGGATTCTGACGACTTAAACGACCGCTTTGTCTTCCGCCAGGGCCGCAGCCGCGAGACTTCCTTTGCCAGAGATTACGATAAGCTCTTTGAGCTGTTAAATTACGAGCGGGAGCACGGCTACATCGTCTGGGTAATGGGACCCGCATTTGCATTTGACCACGACGCGCGTGCCTGCATGCAGACCCTCGTGGAGAACGGTTATGTGGACGCTCTCCTTGCGGGAAATGCACTCGCAACCCACGACTTAGAAGGCGCGCTTTTACACACTGCGCTTGGCCAGGACATTTACACGCAGAAGTCCCAGCCAAATGGCCATTACAATCATCTAGACATCGACAACCGTGTCCGGGCAAGCGGCTCGATTCCGCAGTTTATCGAGGATTATCATATCTCGGACGGCATCATTTACAGCTGTGTCAAGGAACAGGTTCCGATCGTTTTGGCGGGTTCCATCCGCGATGACGGACCGATTCCGGAAGTGATCGGTGATGTCTACGAGGCGCAAAATACCATGCGCCAGGTGGTAAAGAAAGCGACGACCGTCATCTGCCTCGCTACGATGCTGCACACGATCGCCGTCGGCAACATGACCCCTTGTTTCCGCAAGCTGGAGGATGGTACGATCCGTCCGCTCTACATCTACACCGTTGACGCGGATGAATTTGTCGTCAACAAGCTGTTGGATCGTGGAAGCCTCACCGCGACAACGATCGTCACCAACGTGCAGGACTTTATCACGCTGGTTGTCAAAGGCCTTGGGCTTGATTTTAAGCGCGAGACACTCCCAGACCGGAACGCATAAGTTTGCTTTGAATACTCTTTCAGGAGGAAGAACGAAATGAAGATTGCAATCATTACCGGCGCTTCCAGCGGCATGGGCCGCCGATTTGCAGAGACTTGCGATGAATTTGGCGAACTTGATGAGATCTGGGCGATCGCTAGGAGAGCCGATCGTCTTGAGAGCCTGAAGGCGACTGCACCTTACCCGGTCAGACCCATTTCCCTCGACTTAAGCACCGAAGAGGCTTATGAGAAATTGCAGGAAATGCTGGCAGAGGAGACCCCGGATGTGCGTCTGTTGGTCAACGCTTCCGGGTTTGGCAAGTTCGATGCGACCTGTAAAACCGACGTGAACGTCAACTTAAACATGGTTGACTTAAACTGCAAGGGCGTGCTGGCACTTTCTCAGATCTGCATCCCTTACATGAAAGAAGGCGCAAGAATCGTCAATCTTGGTTCGGTCGCAGCCCTGCAGCCGATCCCTTATATCAACGTCTATGCGGCAACGAAGGCATTTGTCCTCTACTTTAGCCGCGCACTTAACCGCGAAGTCAAAGACAAAGGCATTCGCGTCATGGCGGTCTGCCCGTTCTGGACAAAAACCGAGTTCTTCGACCGCGCGGTCAATACGGAGGAGGCACCCGTTGTCAAGAAATATATCGCGATGTATGATCCCAAAGATATCGTCGAGCGCGCATGGAGAGACTTAAAACGCGGCAAAGATGTGAGCATGTACGGCTTCATCGCCAGAGGCCAGGCAGCACTGGTCAAATGTCTCCCGCACTCTCTCGTGATGAGCATCTGGATGGGACAACAAGATCTGTAGGCGCTTCATTTTCTACAAAATAAAACAACCCCGGCAGAAGCAAACCTTCCGCCGGGGTATCTTTATTCCCAGATCAATTGATTACTCTTCCGGAAGCACTTCCGGTTCAGGCAGGGCACACATATCCCAGCCGCCGTCGCAGAAGAGCGTCTGACCGGTAACGCCGCTCGCCTCGTCAGAAGCAAGGAATACTACGCAGTTGCCGATCTCTTCCGGCGACATCATGCGCTTCATCGGTGTCACGGACATGATGCTGTCGACATCGATAATGCCTTCTTCCACGCCATGCTTGATCATCTCTGTCGCTACATAGCCCGGTGCAACGCCATTGATGCGAACACCAAAGCGCGCCCACTCGACCGCCAGTGTTCCCACCAGACCGTTGACCGCTGTCTTTGCGATATTGTATGCCGAGCGTCTGCTGGTATACTTGTTAGAATTGCCGGAAGAAATGCACACGATGCTTCCGCCGCCCTGTTTTCTCATGTACTTAAACGCAGTGCGGGATGCGAAATAATACGACTTCAGATTGACGTCCAGCACGCGGTTGAACTCTTCAATGCTGAAATCTGTCGCCCACTTACGGATCTGAATGCCCGCAACATTGACCAGGATATCGATTCTTCCCTTTCTCGCTACAAAATCCTCTACGACCTGCTCAGCCGTCTCCGGCTTGCCCAGATCTGCGATCTGATAATCGATCTCTCCGATCGCGCTAAGCTCTTCTACGGTTTTCTTCGCCTCGTCTTCATGACGTCCGACAATCGTAACGATCGAGCCCTCTGTTAAGAAACGCTCCGCAACGCCCTTGCCGATGCCGCGGGTTCCGCCGGTCACCAGTACATATTTTCCTGCCAAACCTCTCATAGTACTCACCAATCCTTCGCTAAATCTCTCCCTCTTCTGTCAAAGAGGCATTCCTGATGTACTTATTGTATCGCTCTGCGCATCGATTTGCAATAAGCATCTGCAAACCGTGACTGGTTTTGGATGCTTACTCGCTTTCTTTCACGAGACTTTATTCCGGCTGATAGAGCGCTTTCTTTAGCGCAACCTTCCAGCCCCGGTAGAGCTCTTCTCTGCGTTCTTCCGCCATCTGCGGTTCATAGGACGTACGGCCTAACACCTCAAAGACCGCATCGTCATAGACGCCAAGCGCGAGTCCTGCCATGTAAGCTGCGCCGATGCCGGAGAGTTCCTCTCTGCTTGCGACACGGATCGGAATGCGCGTCATATCGCTCTGAAACTGCATCAGATACTTGTTTCTCGTCGGTCCGCCGTCCACACGAAGCTCGGCAAGTGCAACCCCGGTATCCTCCGCCATCGCACTCACGATGTCTGTGATCTGGTAGGCGATCCCGTCAAGCGCTGCACGCACCAGCTCCGCTCGCCCGGTTGTCCGGGTCATGCCGGTATACATCCCAGTCGCGTTAGAATCCCAGTAAGGCGCGCCAAGCCCGGTAAATGCAGGCACCAGATAGGTACGGTCTGCGGGATTTGCCGCGAAAGCAAGCGCTTCGGTCTCACCCGCATTTTCGATGAGCTGCACGTCATTTTTCAGCCAGGAGATGCTTGCCGCAGAGTAATTGATATTGCCTTCCAGCACGTAGCTGACTTCCCCATCGATGCCCCAAGCGACTGAGGTGACCAACCCGTGCTTACTCTCTGCAGGCGTTGTACCGATGTTCATCATGATCGAAGAGCCGGTACCGTATGTGGACTTTGTCATTCCTGCGTGCAGGCATCCCTGCCCGAAGAGCGCACCGTTGGAGTCGCCAAGCGCTGCGTGAATCGGAATCGGCTTTGCAAAGAAACCGCCGACGGTCGTCTCGCCGAAGAGCGCGTTGGAGTCCTTTACCTCCGGCAGAGCTTCCATCGGAATTCCGAAGAGCTCACAGACTTCCTCGTCCCAATCCAGGATATGAATATTGAAAAGCTGCGTTCTTGCGGCATTCGACACATCTGTGGCAAATGTCTTCTTCTCGGTGAAGTTGTAGATCAGCCAGGCATCGATCGTGCCGATGCAAAGCTTGTTCTCTGTGGAAAGCCGCTCCGCTTCCGGTACATTTCTCAAAATCCAGGTCGCTTTTGACGCAGAAAAGTAAGGGGACAGATTCATCCCGGTGCGATCCTTGACCACGCCTGCGTACTGCGTAAGCTCCTTGCAGATCGCCTCCCCGCGCGCACACTGCCAGACAATTGCATTGTAGACCGGCTCTCCAGTCTCTTTGTTCCAGGCAAGCACGGTCTCTCTCTGGTTAGAGATACCAAGGCCTGCGACTTCATTTGCATCGATGCCAGAGGACGTGACCAGATCCCGAATCACCTGGTACGTATTCTCTATAATCTCTTTCGGATCATGTTCCACATAGCCCCGCTCATCGATGATCTGGCGGTGCGGGAGGTCCTTACGGGAAATAAGCTCGCCCTTCTCATCGAAGAGCAAGCCTTTTGTTCCCTGTGTACTTTGATCGACACTGATAATATATTGACTCATTTTGCAAGCATTTCCTTTACTGTCTTTGCGATGCCCTCGGCGTTCATCCCGTAATAGTCAAATACTTCCCACTGCTCGCCGGCAATCACAGGCGCATCGGGCAGGGTAATGCTCCCCACTTTTGCACCACCGACTTCCGCCACGATCTGGCTGACCAAAGAGCCCAGTCCGCCAAATGCGACGTGCTCTTCTGCGGTTACGATCACGCCGGTCTTTGTCGCTTCTAACACAGCCTCGCGGTCGATCGGCTTGATGCAATACATATCGATCACACTTGCGTCGATGCCTTCCTCTGCCAGAAGCTCTGCCGCCTTGACCGCATAAGGAACCATCTCGCCGCACGCAATGATCGCTGCATCCTTGCCCTCACGGATCTTCATCGCCTTGTTGAGTTCAAATGGCACATCCTCTTCGTAAATGTACTCGGAAGGATACCGTCCGACGCGGATGTAAGCCCCCTTCTCGTCCTCAAGCAGCGCTCTGGTGAGCTTCTCGGTCTGCACCGGATCGCTCGGGCAATAGACGCGGATCCCAGGGTTGCTGCCCATCGTCGCGAAGTCGTTGACCGAATGATGTGTCAGGCCAAGCGCACCGTAGCTAACACCGCCGGAAACACCGACAAGCTTGACATTGGTTCCGGAGTAGCCGACATCTACTTTCACCTGCTCCATGCTTCTGGTCGATAAGAAGCTTGCCGGAGAGACTGCAAACGGTTTCTTTCCACAGGAGGCAAGTCCTGCCGAGATCGTCACCAGATTCTGTTCGGCGATACCGACCTCGATAAATTGATCCGGCAATTCCTTGTGAAATGCAGTCATAGAACTGGAGCCGCTGGAATCGCTGCAAAGCACCATAATATCTTTGTCTTCTCTGCCTTTTTCAATCAAAACATCGCAGATGACCTGACGGTTTAACTTTTTCGCCATTGCCACATCCTCCTCTTTAGTCCGCAAGCAAAGCCTGAAGCTCTGCCATCGCCTGTTCATACTGCTCTTCTTTCGGAACCCCGTGATGCCAGGAGGCTACATTTTCCATGAAGGAAATGCCCTTGCCCTTGACCGTGTTCGCAATGATCGCTACCGGACGATCCTTCACTTCTTTCGCTGCGGTCAGTGCTGCATCGACGGCATCCATGTCATTGCCATCGATGGAGATTACATGCCAGCCAAAAGCAGCCCAACGCTCTTCCTGCGAATCCTGCGTCATGACCTCTTCGGTCGTGCCGGAAATCTGCTGGCGGTTGCGGTCGACGATACCGATCAAGTTGTTTAACTTATAATGGCCTGCTGCCATCGCGCCTTCCCAGACCGATCCCTCTGCAACTTCACCATCGCCCATCACACAGTAGACCTTGTAGTCCCGGCCATCCTTCTTGCCAGCTAACGCCATGCCGACGGCCAGAGACAGGCCGTGGCCCAGCGAACCGGAGTTTAAATCAATGCCTGCCACGTGATTGTTGGCATGCCCGATGTAAGGAGAGCCAAACTGCGAGAAGGTCTCAATCATCTCTTCTTTGTCAAAGAAGCCCCGATCACCAAGCGCCGCATAGAGAGCTTCCACCGCGTGTCCCTTCGAGAGAACGAAGCGGTCACGGTTCGGATCTTTCTCTTCCCACTGCTTCGGAGAAATGTTCATGTGCTTAAAGTAAAGCGCTGTGATCATATCGATGATACTGTTGTCGCCACCGATATGGCCGGTTTTTGCCTTATAAATCATGCGTAAAATGTCGACGCGCAGCTCGTTGGCTTTGCGCTGTAGCTCCTGGTTGGTCATCGTCTCATTCTCCTCTTAAATAAGCCTTCACGTCTTCTTCGATCGGATCATACAGATCCGGTGTAATTCCCATGTATTTACAAGCCTCGTAAAGCACCGGCACGACATCTTTGTGGATCCCCACACAGTGATGGATGTACGGTCCTTCTACGATCTTTGCTTCCAGTCTCTTGATGTTATCGACCTCCACCCAGAGGTAGGTGCCCATGCCCTTCGGTCCGTCCACGCCTTTGGCGTTGCCAAGGAGCAGGGAGTACTCTCCGTTGTCTCCGTCGAAGCGGCAGAGCGTCACATTTCCGTGCTTTGCTTCTGCGGTGATCGCACCCGGATGATCAAAGGCCAGCGGGTAGGTCAGTCTCGGCTTCTCGCATGCCACGGAGATCGGCCAAGGTCCACAGTGCTGTAAGAGCTCTCCATTCGGAATGTCCGGATGGCGGATCGTCCAGTCTGCAAAGAAGGAACGCATCTCTCCCATGCCAGCTGCCTCGGTGATCAACGCAGTGATCGCGCCGTGGATATCGGTCTCGCAGACGATCGGGTAGCCCTCTTCGTTTAAGAGCGCATTTGCCGCGCAAGGCATAATGCCGATCTCGCTCTGCAGCGCGTTCCAGCACTGGATTGCGCCCGCCTGACATCCGTATTTCTTGAGCAAATGAGACATCGCAACCTTCAGGGCGGCTACATTTTCAAGCTGTGCATCGTTGACCTCGATAATCATCGACTCCTTCACATAAGCGATGACCTCGTCCACCTCGGTGCGCTCTTCCTTTGCCTTCTTCATCTCTGCGGTCAGCTCCGGCATCGGAATCGGGGAAAGCTGAATGTTGAACTTCTCAAGCAGTTCGCCCTCATTGCACATCGTGCTCCAGAACTCAAACGGTCTGGTCGAGATCTGCAGGATGCGGATATTTCTAAAGGTCTTTACCACATTACAGACCGCAAGGAAATCGCGAAGGCCGCGCTCAAAGACCGGATCATCCAGTCTGCAGTTGGTCATGTAAGTGAACGGTACGCGGAATCTTCTAAGCACCTTACCGGTCGCAAACAGACCGCACTGGGTATCGCGCAGACGAACACCGTTCTCATCCGGACGCTCATCCAGCGGTCCCCATAAAAGCACCGGAACCCCAAGATCCTTTGCCAGTCTCGCACACTCAAACTCGGTACCGAAATTGCAGTGAGGAAGGAACAGACCATCCACGCCCTCTGCCTTAAACTTCGCCGCAATCTTGATTCGATCTTCATCGTTGTAGAGCAGACCCTCTTCGTTGATGTCCGTGATGTCCACGAAATCAATGCCTAACTCACGAAGCCGATCCGCGGTCAGTCCACGATACTTGATCGCATCCGGTGCGGAGAAAATGCTTCTTCTTGTCGGTGCATAACCTAACTTAATCTTTGCTGCTGCCATGTGTTTATCCTCCTAAGTTCATTTTGCAAAATGCGTTCTTTCGAATCTAGCTTTATCATATCGGGGATTTGACTAAATTGGAAGAGATAATTAAGTAAAGATTGACTTAATTCACTTAATTTTGTAAAATCATCTCAGAAAGGGGTGCCGAAAATGTCTATCACTGCCAAAGAACTTGCCGCGATGCTAAGCCTCTCCGAGGCTGCCGTTTCCATGGCTTTAAATCACAAACCGGGGGTCAGTACCGCAACCAGAAACCGCGTGATCGAAGCCGCGCAAAAGTACGGCTATGATTTTACCAAAAAGAAATTGTCCCCGATGAAGGGGACCTTGTGCATGGTCATTTACCGCAAATGCTGTGTCGTCGTGAGTGAGAAACCGTTCTTTTCCGCACTCTCCGAAGGCGTCAGCATCGGCTGCAAACGCGCGGGCTATGACCTGGTGATCCGCTATCTCTATGAAGACGAAGATTTCGAGGAACAGTTATATCTGCTCTCTTCCTCCGCCTTCTCCGGGCTCATTTTGCTCGCGACCGAAATGGAAGAACTTGTGCTGAAGCGCTTCTCCAGACTCCACATTCCTTTCGTCATCCTGGATACCTACGTTGATTCGCTAGAGTACAACAGCGTCCTGATCAACAACATTCAAGGCGCGTACCTCGCGACCAACTATCTCATCTCCAAGAGGAAGGCACAGCCCGGCTATCTGCGCTCTTCCTACAACATCGGCAACTTCTTGGAACGTGCCGACGGCTTTTACAAGGCAATCCGGGCAAATGGAATGTCTACCGCGAAGTCTGTCGTCCATCGTCTCACGCCCTCCCAGGAAGGCGCTTACGAAGACATGAAGGCCTTGCTCGCCGCAGGTGAAGAGCCCGCCTCCTGCTATTTTGCAGACAACGATCTGATCGCGATTGGCGCAATGACGGCGTTAAAAGAAGCCGGCTATCGTTTCCCGGAGGACATCGCCATCATCGGGTTTGACGACCTACCGGTTTGCGAGTACTTCGACCCGCCCCTCACGACGGTACACGTCCCGATCCATTACATGGGAGAGATTGCCACCGAGCGGCTGATCCACCTCGTAGAAAATCCAAGTGCACTGCCGGTCAAGATCGAGATTGGGACACAATTAAAGAAGAGGAAGAGCGTTTAAGGCTCTTCCTCTTCTTCCCTTCTCGTTCTCTATCATTTGGTGCTTACCACTCCAAATTGTGTTCGTCTTCCTTCGAGAAAACATGCGCCACATCCCCGTCAAAGGAGAAATGAATCTCGTCGCCCCTCATCGGAATCTTCTTCGTATCCTGCGTAGAAACGATCAAAATCATATCTCTGCCGTCCACATTTGCGTGAAGATGTGCGGACGCACCCATCAGCTCTGTCACATCCACCTTGCAGGAAATGCCTTCCTCGGTCAGGTCAGTGTGATCCGGGCGTACGCCAAGGGTGACTGCCTGGGACTGCACACCATTTGCCTTTAATCTGGCTGCTTTCTCTTCGGAAAGCTCCACACGGTGTCCGTCAGGCTCCACAAAGAAGCGGTCTCCCTCGCGGATCAGCTCTGCGTCAAAGAAGTTCATCACCGGCATGCCGATGAAGCCCGCGACGAACAGATTGGCAGGATGATTGAAGACTTCCTGAGGGGTTCCGATCTGCTGAATGTAGCCGTCTTTCATGACCACGATACGGTCACCAAGTGTCATCGCCTCGGTCTGATCATGTGTGACGTAAATGAACGTGGTATCGATGCGCTCGCGCAGCTTGATGATCTCCGCACGCATCTCATTTCTTAACTTCGCATCCAGGTTGGATAGCGGTTCGTCCATCAGCATGACCTTCGGTGCACGCACGATCGCACGTCCGATCGCGACACGCTGTCTCTGGCCGCCGGACAAAGCCTTCGGCTTGCGGTTTAAGTACTCTGTAATGTCCAGGATCTCCGCGGCCTCGCGCACCTTCTGATCGATCTCCGCCTTAGGCAGATGCTTTAACTTCAGGGAGAACGCCATGTTATCATAGACGCTCATGTGCGGGTACAGTGCATAGTTCTGGAAGACCATCGCGATGTCGCGGTCTTTCGGTGCGACTGCGTTCATCAGCTCACCGTCGATGTAAAGCTCGCCGCCGGAGATCTCTTCCAGACCTGCCACCATGCGCAGGGTCGTGGATTTTCCACAGCCGGACGGACCGACCAAAACGATAAATTCTTTATTGGCAATGTCCAAGTTAAACTCCTGCACTGCCACAACGCCCTCCGCTGTGATTTGAAGATTGGTCTTCTTCTGCGGCGCGTCTTTTTTCTTTGATTTCTTTTTCTCCTCGCTGTGAGGATATACTTTTTTGATATTGACCAGTTTAACTTCTGCCATCACTCATTCCTTCTTTCCAAAAACGAATCCTGATTTCGCTGCTTACCCCTTGACACTTCCTGCCGTCACACCGCGAATGATCGACTTCGACAAGATGATATAGGTGATCATAACAGGCAGGATCGAAAGCAAAATAAACATGTAAACCTTACCCATATCGAACTTGGAATAGTCCGCGCTTCGAAGCTGGGCAATCATGATCGGAACCGTCTTAAGCTCTGCTTTGTCAAGCAACAGGGCAGGAATAAAGTAATTGTTCCAGGAGCTGACAAATGAGAAAATCATTTGCACCGCGATGGCGGGCTTTAAGATCGGTAAGACGATCGTGTTAAATGTATGAAATTCGTTGGATCCGTCCACACGCGCCGCGTCGATGATCTCAAGAGGCAGGACACTCTCCATGTACTGCTTCATGTAGAAGAAGACGACTGGTGCTGCGATGCCGGGGATGATGAGCGGAATGAAGCTGTTGTTTAAATGCAGCTTGTTCATCATCTGCACAAATCCCAGGGCAGAAACCTGCGCCGGAATCATCATGACAGCCATGATAAATGTAAACGCAAGCTTTTTGAACTTAAAATCATACACGTGAATTCCGTAAGCGGTCAGTGCGGAAAAATATGTCGTCAAGACCGCAGTGGAAAGCGCAATGATCAGGCTGTTTAACATGCCGCGCGGAATGTTGATCGAAGCATCGTTCCACGCATTGACCAGGTTTTCTAAAAAGTGCTCTTTCGGAAGGAGCGAAAATCCCCTTGCCAGCTGTGCGTTGGATCTGGTCGAGTTCACGACCATCAGGTAGAAGAAAAACAGGCACAGGATGCACAGAAAGATCAGGATCGCATAGGCAAAAAAGCGGAGAATGAACAGCTGAATCATGCCCTTCGTGTTTTGGCTCATATGTTTGTTCATCGCACGTTCCTCCCTCACTTTTGCTCCGGATCTTTATACTGTGCGGAAAGCATCTTGTAGACGATACCGCCCAGAATACCGGTGATGATGAAGATAATGACAGAGATCGCACCTGCCATACCATAGTTCTTGTTCGTCAGATAGCCGTTCAGATACATGACTAACGTTCTGGACAGTTCATCCGGCGCACCGTTGCCCTTGGTTAAGACCTGCGGCACATCGAACATCTGGATACCACCGATCATGGCTGTGATCAGGCAGTAGACAAAAATCGGCATCAAAAGCGGCATGGTCACCTTAAAGAAGACCTGGACTGCATTTGCCCCGTCAAGGGTAGCCGACTCAAAGAGCGACTGATCAATCCCCATGATGCCTGCCATCAAGACGATCGTCGTATTACCGAACCACATGAGGAAATTCATGAGGGCAATCATTCCCCGCACCGTAACCCGGTTGGAGAAGAAATCGAACGTCTGGTTAATCGCGCCGGTCTCTGCCAGATACATCTGGATCGGGCCTCCGCGGGTAAACAGGGTAAAGAACAACATGGAAAATGCCGCCGCCATGATGAGGTTCGGCATGTAGATGACCGTCTTAAAAAAGCCCTGTCCCTTGATGTTTAAGCGATAGCTGGTGAAGAAAATTGCAAGCAGCAGTGCAATCACAAACTGCGGCAAGGCACCTGCCACCCACATAATCATCGTATTCGATGCATATTTCAGTATTCGGATAATTCCATCGGCATCCGGGGTAAACAACGTGATATAGTTTTGCAGCCCTACAAAGTTCGGTCCAATCTGTTTTAAGCCGTCGCGGTAGGTCTCAAAAAAGCTGTTGTAGATCGTCAGAAACTGAGGAATTAACGTAAAAACAAAGTAGACAAGAAAGAATGGCGCTATGAAAATGTATCCCCATTTGGCATAGCTTACGCTCTGACGGCCGTCTTTCTTCCTCTTAGTCTCTTTCATGGTTCGTCCTCCAAGCGCTTCCTGTTATGTCATGACAAAGGAAATGCGGCAGGGGAAGCCCCTGCCGCAATAGTGTCTGTCAGATTAGTTCTCCGGCACGTTAATGTTTGCGTAGGTCTCTTTCACATAGTTATAGAAGTTCTTCATAGCTGTATCTTTATCAACAGAACCGTTATAGAACTCCTGCAGCTTGTTCTGTAAACCTTCGTTCAGAAGCTGATCATAGTTGGTGTGGTTCTCCCACTTGATGTCCTTTGCCAGCTCGGAGAAGATAGCGATGTCGTTCTGGCCATCCAGGATGGAGGTGTTGCCATAGTTCGCATCATTTGCATACTTCTCAACAACCTTGGTGTTGTTCGGATACTGGTTCTCGTTCTCAACGAGCTTGGAGCAAACGTCTTCATTTACGGTAAATGTCTCAAAGATGTCTTTGAGCATCTCGGTGTTATCAGAACCGGTTGCAGCAAGAAGCCATGTGCCGCCCCAGAAATAAGCCTGAGGTCCCTTCACGATGCTCCAGTCGCCAACGCAGCCGTTCTCAGCATCCTGTGCATTGGTCATGCAGAAGTTGTAATACCAAGCCGGACCAAAGAAGCACATGGTCTTACCATCTTTGAACATCTGGTCGGTCTTTTCCTTGTCCCAAACACCAGCGGTCAGGGTGTAACCATTCTCAATGTACTTGTCGGTCTGGTCGATCCAAGCAAGAATCTGATCGTCGAACTGCAGGTTGTTGTTCTCGTCAACCCAAGGCTTTGTGCAGTTGTTGGAGAATGCACGGAAGGTCTCAGCGAAGGAAGCGGTCATGTAGTAACCCTTTGCCTTAGCATCAGCTGCTACTGCGTCAAACTTCTCCCAGGAATCAAGCTTAGCCTGTACTTCTTCCGGAACATCGGTGCCAAGGACTTCCTTCGCGATGCTCTTACGATAGATGACAGCTGCAGGGCAGCACTGGAAAGAAACGCCCTTGCATACGCCGTTGGCATCAGAAGCAGCCTTTACGGTGTACTCATACTGGGTATCTGCGTTCTGGAAACCAAAGGAAGAAATATCCATGGTGTACTCGGAATCTACATACTTGCCGATGTAGTCTGCCTCGGCAAGGAATAAGTCAATCTTCTCATCTGCCGGTGCATCTGCCTGCTTAAGCAGTGCTTCGTCAAGCTTCTGCTGATAAACGCCGTTGTCGCTGGGGTTGATGATCCAGTTCACAGTAACGCCTTCAGGAACAGTGTAATACTTCTCAAAGAATCCCTTAAACTCTTCGTTCCAGGCATAGATGTTAAATACCTTGCCCTGCTCAGCGGAGGTCTCCTGCTTCTTGCCGCATGCTGCCATGCTAAAGACCATAGCGACCACCAATAACATTGCTACAAATCTCTTCATTGTTTTGTTCTCCTTTTACTCCACTTTTGTGTTCTCATTTTATTCTAGAAGCTCTCCAGACTTCTAAGATTCTTTTTTAATTGTCCGGCAGATCACGGACGGTTTTTCCCGGTAAAAGCTCACCTTCTACGGTAATCTGCTGCGGAAGCCACAAATCCGGGCTTTCGATCTCTTCCACCAGGAGTCTGGCCGCCTCTCGTCCCATCCGTTCCGCGCCCTGGCGATACGTCGTCAGTTTCGGGCGAAGCACCTGAGAAAGAGGAATGCCGTCGTATCCAACCACACTCATTTCTTCCGGGATCGAGATGTCGTGCCGGTCAAGCTCGCTTAAGCCGCCGAGGAAGGACAAGTCATCCGGGTAAAAGATGCAGGTCGGTCGATCAGAGAGTGCCAGAAGCTCTCTTGTCGCAAGCCCGCTGGACTTCGGATCATGGTACCGTGCCGGGCAAATGTACTCCGGCGGGATCTCGATGCCTAGTGCCGCGCAAGTCTTTCTGAAACTTACCAGACGCTTCTGAGTAACCGAGGTGTTCTCTCCGTGAATAAAAGCAATCTTGCGGTGTCCCTTCTCATAGACAAAGTGCACCAGCTCTTCCATGCCCTTCACGTTATCCGAGAGAATGGAGGTCCGGCTGTCAAAGGTGTAATCCAGTGTGACCGTGGGAATCTCGCTGGTCGCCAGCCGGATGATCGCAGGATCCGTAAAGTCTGCCGATGCAATGACAACGCCGTCACAGCTGCGGTACTTCGCGTGTTCATAGTAATCCATGGACATCGCGCCCAGATCCTTCGATATAAATGTGATATCATATCCCAGCCGCTCTGCTTCCGCCTTGACACTCTCTAAAATCTGAGAGAAGTATTCGTGCGAAATGCCGCCGCCGGTAGTATCCGAAAACAAAATTCCGATATTATAACTGCGCCCGACCTTTAAGGCTCTGGCCGTCGCGTTCGGCAGATACCCCAGTTTCTTTGCGGTCTCCCTGACGCGCTTAGCGGTATCCTGCGAAACGTCCGGTGCGCCGTTAAGCGCTTTACTGACTGTCGCGCGGGATACACCGCACGCTTTTGAGATATCTGTGATCGTAACCATCGTGTTTTCAGCTTTCTATCTTAACTTCATCCGTATCGTTCCGCAGATTTCTTTTGCGAAAACTTACTTAATCGATTTCGATACTTGGAGTATAGCACCCTTTTCCCCTTCCGTCAACCCCCATTTTTAATTATTTTTTTGGAATTTTGGGGCAGTTTAGCCCTGTAAAGCGCTGAATTTGTCAATGTTTTTTAGAAAAAATCAAAAAAGTCTTGCCTTTTCTTAGGAAGCATCTTATAATCAACTTAATCGATTTCGTTCATGAAATGCGGTCTACAATCGCCGCAAGCCTTTTAAGGGGAGTTATCAACATTATGAAATATGGATATTTTGACGATCAGGCAAAAGAATATGTGATCACGCGTCCCGACACCCCCCTGCCGTGGATTAATTATTTAGGAAATGATGGCTTCTTTTCTCTGATCAGCCACACCGGCGGCGGCTACAGCTTTTACCAGGACGCGAAGCTGCGCCGGATCACGCGCTTTCGTTATAATAATGTGCCCACCGATGACGGTGGCCGCTGTTTCTACCTTTGCGATGAAGATACGGTCTGGAGCCCTGCCTTTCTTCCTGAAAAGACAGTCCTCGATTCCTACCGCTGCCGCCACGGCCTAGGCTACACCGTGTTTGAGAGCAGCAAGAACGGACTTTCTTCCAAATTAACGGTGATGGTGCCGATGCACCAGAATATTGAGCTGCAGCAGCTTGTCCTGACAAATGAGTCCGATCACGATAAAACCGTGACGGTCTATGGTGCAGTCGAATGGTGTCTCTGGAATGCGGTCGATGACTCGACGAATTTCCAGCGCAACTGGAACATCGGTGAAGTGGAGCTGGAAGATAGTACGGTTTATCACAAGACCGAGTACCGCGAGCGCCGCAATCATTATGCTTTTTATTCGGTCAATGCACCGATCGAAGGGTATGACACCGACCGCGACGCCTTCTTAGGACGCTTCCGTGGCTGGGATGATCCGCAGGCGGTCGAAGGACGCACTTCTTACCAGAGCAAGGCAGCCGGCTGGGCACCGATCGCAGCGCTTCGCCTGACGGTCACGCTGGCACCCGGCGAGTCAAAGAGCCTGCTCTATCGCCTCGGTTATGTGGAAAATCCGGTGGATCAAAAGTTTACCGCGTTAAATGTGATCAATAAGGAAAAAGCACACAAACTGCTGGATGCATTTGCCACCGATGCGCAGTTTGAAGCTGCAATGCAAGAACTCGCTGCGTACTGGGACACGCTTCTCTCCCGCTTTACGGTCAAGAGCGAGGAAGAAAAGTTAGACCGCATGGTCAACATTTGGAATCAGTACCAGTGCATGGTGACATTTAACATGAGCCGCAGCGCCTCCTATTATGAGAGCGGAACCGGCCGTGGCATGGGCTTTAGAGACAGCTGCCAGGATCTCCTCGGCTTTGTCCATCTGATCCCGGAGCGCGCAAGGCAGAGAATCATCGATATCGCCTCGATTCAGTTTGAGGACGGCAGCACTTACCATCAGTACCAGCCCTTAACCAAGCGTGGCAACGCAGACATCGGCTCCGGATTTAATGACGATCCGCTCTGGCTGGTTGCCTGCACCTGCGCCTACATCCGCGAAACCGGCGACTTCACGATCCTGGAGGCACCGACGCCATTTAACAATGTGGAAGGCTCTGAGGTGCCCTTGATCGAGCATCTGCGCCGCAGCATTCAGTATACCATCACACACCGCGGACCTCACGGACTGCCATTGATCGGCCGCGCCGACTGGAACGATTGTCTGAACTTAAACTGCTTTAGTAAAACGCCGGGCGAGAGCTTCCAGACCGCCTCCAATTTCGAAAGCGGCAAGGCAGAGAGCGTCTTCATCGCGGCAATGTTCGTCAAATACGGTACCGAGTACGCCGAGCTGTGCGACCGCATCGACCTTTCACAGGAAGCTTCGGAAGTTCGTAAGGCTGTCGCCGAGATCGAGTCTGCAGTCCTTACCCATGGCTGGGACGGTGCGTGGTTCCGCCGCGCCTACGATGCTTTTGAGCGTCCGATCGGCAGCAAAGAAAACGAAGAAGGCCAGATCTACATTGAGCCGCAGGGTTTCTGCGTGATGGCAGGCATCGGCGGAAAAGAATACGGTGTGCAAGCCCTTGCGTCCACCGAGGAACGTCTGGGAAATGCGTATGGCATTGAGCTTCTGGCACCTTGTTATTCCGAGTATCACGACTATCTGGGAGAGATTTCCTCTTATCCGCCGGGCTATAAGGAAAATGGTTCCGTCTTCTGCCACAACAATCCTTGGATCACACTTGCGTACTGCACGGTGAAAGACGGAAACGGTGCTTTCAACCTCTACAAGCGCAACGCGCCGGCCTACATCGAAGACATCAGCGACATTCACCGCACCGAGCCTTATTGCTACAGCCAGACCATCGCCGGCCGCGCTGCACAAACGTATGGTGAGGCGAAGAATTCGTGGTTAACCGGAACCGCCGCCTGGTCATTTGTCGCAGTCAGCCAGGGCATCTTGGGCATTTGCCCGGACTATGACGGACTCGTCATTGACCCTTGCCTGCCGGATCAGATGGATGGCTATACCTTAAGCCGCACGTTCCGCGGCACTCGCTATGACATCACCGTGCGCCGCGGCGAGGAAAAAGGCATGATCGTCGACGGAAGTGTTGTCTTAGGCAACCGCGCGCCGTTAACGGACAAAGACATTTGCAACGTCATTCTCACGATTTAACACGTGTTTCTTTACCCTTTTATCTGAAAAGACCAGTCAAACAATTTCGTCTGACTGGTCTTTTTGTGTTCTTTTGGCTTCGTTTCATTGCTTACAAGAGCTTCCACAGATACTCTGCGAGACCCTCTTCGTCGTTGGTCTTCTCCGTCACATCGTCCGCGATGGCCTTGACCTGCGCGGGACCATTTGCCATGCACACGCCGAGCCCCGCGGCCTGCAGCATGTCGATATCGTTGAAATTATCCCCGAACGCGATCGAGTCTTCCACCGGGATTCCCAGCAACTTGCACATGCTGCGAAGACCATTTCCCTTCGTGGACGTCGCTGCGGAAAGTTCAATATACCAGCCCGCGGAGCAATGCACCGCAAGCTCCGGCAAAGCTTCGGAGAGTCTGCGCTCCAGCTCCCTTGTCTCTTCTTTTAACTCAAAATGGGTGCAGCAGGACAGCTTATAGATCGGGGTATCCCCTTCTAAAACTGTATCATAGCAGACCTTGGTCGGCTGTGTCAGAAGCACTTCGCTCTCGTGCTTTGCCTGCTCGCTCTCCGGGTGCTCGGTCATCCACTTCGTCTCGGAATAAATGTTTCTCGCAATTGGAATGTTCATGTCCTGATGCGCTTTCTCGATCGTCGCAAGCGCACGCGCGACAATCTCATGCGGAATCGGCGTCGAAGCGATCGTTGCGCCGGCTTCATTTTTCAAAAGGCCACCGTTAAAACACACCATCGGCGTCGTCACGCCAAGTTGCTGCATGAGCGGAATGATCGCGCCCGGCATCCGCGCGGACACCGGCACAAAAGGAATACCGCGTCTTTTTAGCTCCGCCACCAGTGCTTTGGTCTTCGGTCCGATCTGCTGGTGGTGATCGAGCAAAGTCCCGTCCAGATCGGTGAAGATAATCTTTGTACTCATGATTATTCGCTTAACAAATCTGTTCCAGAAAGTCTATTTCAACTTTGTGTTAAATAAATTGCCCTAGAACCCATTGAGGAATTAATTGGCCGCCAAAACAATCTCGAAGAGACAATCATTGTTCCAGAATATGTATGTACTTCTTCGGGAATAAAGTCCCCACCATCTGCCCAATAAAATTCATTATTACTTTTTAGTAGTGATGCCTCCTGTATCTCACACGTATAATCCTCGTTTTGAGGAAGAACCTTTAAAAAGCTTATTCCTTTAAACCACAGCTCAATCATAGGGCATGCATCATTTTGTAGTTGGAATACAACCTTTAAGCTTCGTTGATCATTCACGGGAAACATACAGAGCTTTTCATCTATGTAAGCTCCACTGATATAATATAGCTCCTTCAAACAACTATCATGAAAAGATTTGGTTAGTTTTAAAAAGCTATCAATATCATCTTGAGTTCTAATTTCATTCCACATTGTATCCATCTCCTTTCCCAACATTGCGTCTGTAGTGATGGCAATTTGATTATTTATGCTTCTCTCTATGTTTGCACAATTGATGTCGCTTTCAACATTATTTTGACAGCATCTCTACGCCTTCTCGTATCCACTCAATCAAAGGAATAAGCGCACCATCATCTGAAACGCCTATACCTGTAGAGTCATTTACTAGAATGCCAATAACAGCAATCCCGCCTATAGTAATAATCCCGATCCCAACAATCTTATTACCAGCAAACTGATAATTTGGATCTGGTGGTAGGTGCTCCTTCCCTCTTTTTCCATTTTCCCATAAATGATCATGAGGAAATTCCATGTCTCCCGGATGATTATAGTCTCTATCTCTAACTGGTTCCCCATCTGTCCCATACCAACGCTTTTGTTTTGGTGATCCATCTTCATTTGGCAAAACCTGACTTGAACCAGGAATACCTTTTCTTGGAAGATTTCTTGGAAGTTTCACCCCTGCTTGTAAAGCAGATAATACTCTACTTTGAGTGTTAATGCATAATGACTGTATACGTGAAATTACTCTAGTTCCCGCAATATGTGCTTCTAGAAGCCATCTAGGGAAATGCCCCGTCCGGTCATCAAAATTGACCGTATTATTACCGCAATAAGTAAAAACATTATTCCCAAGCAAGCCTTGTCCGTTACTTATATAACTGTCCGTACTAATAAATCTCCCCACTCTCGGATCATACTATCTGCTTCCCAGATAGTATAGCCCGGTCTCAGAATCGTAGACATATCCTCTGTATCTCAGCGGATTTGCTTGTCCTATGGTGCTTGCTGCGCTTCCTGTGACGCTGAGAAGTTTACCCCATGCATCATATTCGTAAGATACTACCAGTATTCCACTCGTGTTTGTGAGCCCTACGATATCTCCCTGGACATTCTTCACGTAGTAGTACTGCGTTCCGTTGTATGTGATGGAGATCGGGCTTCCGCTTGCATCATAGAAGATGTGGATCCGGTTGCTGCCCCACAGCGCATCGATCAGGTTGCCGTTCCGGTAGTAATAGTTGACCTTTGTAGTAGTGCTTCCCTCTGTGACGTTCTTATAGATTCTCTGGCCGTCTGCATCATAACCGTAAGCGATGCTTGTTCCGCTCTTTGACATGGACATATCCGATAGATACTCGTGTCAGACGCTAGAGGCTGTCATACGTATAGTTTGTTGTTGAACTGCTCTTCGAAATAGTCTCATTGTAACGAACAATTCACACGAGAATCTTCAGACGTCATCATCCTTTGTATCCTCTAGCATCTCCAGATGATTTTTAAGTGATTGAAGATTATCGGCCCACACCTTATCATCTAAAGCTTCAGCACAAACAATCGCCTTATTACACTCATATAGTAAAGTTTTCTTTTTCCTAAATGATTTTAGCCTATTAAATATTATAAACGAGCCTGGCCAATTCATATCTTGCAACCATTGCAACAAATTAGAAATGTATCCGCTTAAATCTTCATCACTTCTTTCAGCTATAATAATTGCACAATTCTCCCAAACATTAATGTTAAATTTCTTGTCGCATGGTTGCATAAAACAGCTTAGGACATACACATTTCTAGCTAAAACACGGCCTCTTTCTTGTTCTTCTTTGCATTTATCCCATTTAAGAAGATTCATTATATAATTAATATCATACATATCTTTAGTTCACTCCATTCCATTTAACAACGGATAATTTAACAGCTTGTGTCCAAACAGAGGATGGGCCTTCTTCTATCCAGTCTTCCATAGTTCCACCTATAGGGAAAACCGCAACATGCGTGGGGCCATCTTGCACAGCTACTAATAGTCCAGTACTATTCAGGGATTCTATTGTCGTAACAGCTGATCCTGGCCTAGGGATTGTTGAAAATGATAGCCCTGTGTATCTGTCTTTTTCCCTAGGTGTCAAGTTCCCAGGATTTGTTCCACCATACCGGTATATTGGTTTTCCCTGGCTCTCTGGTTTTGAAATTGCAACTGCACTTTCTTTTTCCTTTGTTGAAGCTGTACTTCTACAAACTATTGCTTTGTGGAAATTTCTATACAAGACCGTAGAAATTCCAGTTTATCTATCCGAATCTCTGAAACCCATTGATTTTCCTGCATTTTCCGCAGGTCTGCTACCATAAAAAGCTCCGTTTTCCCTTGTTTTTGCCCTTGTGGGACAAAACAAGGGAAACTTTTTATCAGTCGCCGCCTACTACCTTGTCCAGCAGGCGAGCCGAGGAGCGTTTCGCTTCCCTTGTCGAGTGAGCGTAGATGTTCATGGTGGTACTGACGTCGGCGTGTCCCAAAAGCTCCTGTACATCCTTCGGTGCTGCACCATTCGAGAGCAGGTTGCTGGTGAATGTGTGGCGAAGCTGATGGAAGTGGAAGCCCTCAAGCCCAGGAATCTTCCTTGAGGCTGTCCGGCAGGCAATGCTGACCGTACTGGACGATTCAAAGCATCCATCCGGGCGGAGACAAACGAAGTCGATTTCCTTGTAGTCCTCCGGCACTTCCTCCGACCTTTGCAGACTGTACAGCTCGTAGTAGCTGCGGCCCTTCTCCTGTACCTGCTTGTAGTAGTTCAGGCTATAAAGCTCGCCGTACTTGAAGCGGTTTTTGTGCTGATCGGTCTTGGCCGCCTTGAGGATCGCCGCCAGTGTGTCACAGAAGTCCACCGTGCGGATTTTGCTCCGCTTGGTGGTGCCGACCTCCGTCTTGTGCCTCGCCCCGTTGTAGCGCATACTGCGCCGCACCGTGATGGTCTGCTCCTTGATGTCAATGTCCTGCCAGGTGAGGGCGCAGACCTCGCCGATCCGAAGCCCGGTGTAATAAGCGATCTGGACAGGCAGCAGGGCCGGGTTATCCTTCTTTTTCAGATAGTCCGTCAGCGCCTTGAACTGCTCATAGGAGATCGTGGGGACGGTCAGCCCGTCCTCGCTGTCCTCATTGAATAGTTCGTAGCTTTCCTGCCTCTGCCTGATCTTGATATACTGCATCGGGTTGAAGGTCAGCAGCCGCTTGGGGAAGACCGCAAACCGGAACGCTCCCTGCATTACCGCCGAGAACTGCCGCATATAGCCCTTGCTGATGGGCTTGACCTCCGTTCCGTCGGTGTTGGTGCCTCCGAAGGACAGAAGGTCAAAGAACGCCTGTAAATGTTCCGAGGTGACAGTTTTCAGCTTCCGGCTGCCGATGGGGAATTGCTTGATGCGTCCCACAGCGCCTTGATAGGCCATTACCGTGCCATTGGAGAGATTTCCGGGCTTAACTTCTTCCTCAATCCACATATCCAGCAGATCGCCCACCGTGACGTTTTCGGACTTGGCAACGAACTTCTTTGCCTCGTAGTCCTCCATTGCTTTTCGGAGCAGAGCTTCCGTTTCGGACTTACTTTCCGTTCCGGCGTATTCCTTCTGCACCAGATTCCCGCTCTCGTCTTCCACGTAGAAACGGTAGTACCACTTTTTGCCTTTCTTTCTGACAGATCCTTTTGCCATAGATCGTAATTCTCCTTTCCGTATCCGTGGCAATCGGGTCTGTGACATATGGTGTGCGTGTTACCACGTCGGCTATCGCCTCCGTGGAGACAGTCGTCAAATGTCCACTGGCATAAATGCCGTGTCCATTTTCCTCGTTGTTAACCATATCCGCCGGTCTTTATGACCGGTTTTTTTCGTTCCCGTATTCGTATTTCAAGGTGCCACGGTACTTATGTACCTTTTTCGATCAGCTTCTGCTTCGCCTGATCGACGATCCCGAACAGCTCCGGGACGGATACCTTCGTCCGGCCTTCATCGTACAGATGCAGGATGCAGTCCAGGTATCGCTTCATATCCTCTATCGGAACCTCCATCTCCTTTTGATAGACCTGCTCGGTGATGGAGCCGATATGGATCGCATATTTGCCGATGGACTCTTTCAGCCCTTCGTCCTCCGCCACTTCATCGACCTTCTTCATGGACACCGCCCAATACTTTGCGAGGATGGTGTAGAGGTCCACAATCTGACCGAGGAAGGTGGTCAAAAGCTGCTGGTGCGGCTCTCCATTGACGGTAGAGGTCACCGTTTCCAGATAGCCCTTGATGTGCTTCTCCAAGTCCATCTGACAGACGGTATAGATGCTGTATTCCTTATCGTCGGAAAGCCCCGTCAGCCATTCGGGAGTGGTGAGCAGCGCTTCCGCCAGACCGTTGATGATCATGGTGCGCTTCGGATCGACCCCATCCGCCTCATACCGCTGGATAGTGGATTTGTTGACGCCGATCCGCTTTCCCAGCTCTGGCATGGACAGCTTAAGCTCTGTCCGGCGCTCCTTGATCCGTTCTCCGACCTGTTTCGGGCTGAACACTTCTTTTGTTTTCAAGGCATTCACCTCCTAACGAATGCAAGTATAACACACACGGCCTCAATTTGCAACCATATTTTGCGTGTATTTTCAAAAATTATTCTTAAAGAGTTGCAGAATGAGTTGACAAGCATAGGCAAAATAAGTATAATGACAAAGCAAAGGTTGCAAAACAGGTATTTACAGAACGGAGGTGAGGAAATGAAAGATGTCAAAATGGGTCTGACCATCGAGGAAGCCGCCGAAATGTCCGGGATCGGACGGAACACGATGCGGAAGCTGGTGGACTGGGGCAAGCTCCCTGTACTCAAAGTGGGACGGAAGACAATTATCCGAAGGGATGCGCTGGAGAACTTCATGACCGTCAACCAGGGGAGAAACCTGCTCAATCAGGCAGACGTCCGGGAGGTGCGCTAAGGATGGACACAGCAGAAAAAAGGCCTCGCCGTTTGAGAGCGAAATACACCCCTCGCACAAATCTGGCGATTTGTTCAAGGGGTATTTCGCTCCTGCGGAGGGCCTGTATCAAATGTTTGGGCTTTTCGCCTCACATTCGATTCAGAGAAAAATGCTGCCGCATTTTTCTTGCGCTACTCCGACAATCGGTGATTGTCTCTGCAGCGGCAACTGCTGTTCGCAGTTGCAAAAGAGAACGCGAGGCGAAAGCAAGAACGGAGGTGAACAATGGCACGACACAGCTTTATCCAGATGTCGAAGCTGTCCAATGTCAAGGGAAGAATATCGTATATCTCAGACCCCAAGAGGCAGGAAAACCTGTATGCCACCTATTCTACAAGGGAAGATGTGACCTTTTGGAACGATCTGGCAAAGGAGTGTCAGGAGGAGTTTCGGCGCTACGGGACTGAGGGAAAATGTATCGAGGCACGGGAGCTGATTATTGCTCTGCCGGAGGAATACACGCAGCTCGATCCCAACCGGGTGCTGCGAGAGTTCACGGAGCAGTTTAAGAAACGGTACGACGTGGAATGCGTCTCGGCGCTCCATCACAACAAGACGAAGAAAAACTATCATATCCATCTGATCTTCTCAGAGCGGCGCTTGCTGCCGGAGCCGGAGGTCAAGATCGCCACCCGCAGCGTGTTCTATGATGAACTCGGCAAGCGGGTACGCACCAAGAAAGAGATCATCGGCGAGGACGGCCAAATCCGGGAGGGCTGCACCGTTATCAAAAAGGGTGAGGCCTATGAAAGCCACCTGTTCACGGCAAAGGACGAGGTGTTCAAAAATGAGCTGTTTCTGGATGAAGCCAAGCAGTTTTACACCGCCCTGATCAACTGGCACATCCACGAACCGGAACGGCGCTTGAAGGTCTTTGACCCGAACAGCGTTTATCTCCCGACAAAGAAGATCGGGAAGAACAACCCGAAGGCGGCGGAGATTGAGGCGGACAACGCCGCAAGGCAGGACTGGAACAGGACGGCGGATATGGCACTGGTGTCAGGGATCGCCGAAGCTAAGATTATAGAGATCAAAAATGAACACATCTACAACGAGGCCAGCCGCTCCGTGCAGAAACACGGCTGGCTGCCGGGACTGTTTAGGGGGATCATTCAAAAGGCAAAGCAAATCCTACAGGTATTGATTCGGGAGACAGAGATCCCGCCCAAGCCTACGCTGTCAGTTGATATGGCGGAATACCGCACCATGCAGAAGCTGATGGTCAAGGTACAGGACGAAGTCAGGGCGATCAAGCAGCTCATGCACGGAGAACTGCCAAAGCTGGAAAAACAGCTTGCAGAGACGACCGGGCTGTTCAAAGGCAAAGAGCGTAAGGCCTTGCAGGAAAAGATTGCAGGTCTACAGCAGGAAATTGACCGCCGGATGGACCGGCTGCCCGGTATTCTGAAAGAGGACGGTTATCCCGATGTACAAGCGTTCAAACGGACGTATGACGCTGCTACGGCTCTTGTGGAGCAGTATAACCGTGATCTGGCTGCATGGGAGCGGCAGGTCAATGGTGAAAAACAGCCCCAGCAGAAACCGCCTGAAAAAGAGAGCATCCGAAAGAAGCTCCGGGATATGGAGGCAGAGGCTAAGCGCCGGAATGCTGAGCGGCGGCAGGAGCCACGGCACCGAAGCCATGATTATGACAGAGGACGCTAAGACAGAAAAATACACCGCAGGAAGTCCCTGCGGTGCCTACATAGAAAATGTATCAATTGCTTTTTTCTGTTATTAATATGTTAAAGCCAGGTTCAGAATAAGCAATGCTAAGATATACATCATCATTCTCCAGCATGATTCCAACTGAAACTTTATTCGCTTTTTGTGCGACATCCGAATATCCCGTACTTTTTAAGATTTCGATATAGGAATCAAAATCTGATTGAGATATATCATTAACAACTATTTCATATCTTCCATACTCGGAGTAATCTCGAATATAATTGACTGTACCAGCTTCCGGCTTAGGAATATATCTTGTGAACCTGTTATCTGGCCATTCTGTAACATATTCTGGCTCAGCAGCAGTAACCCAGTCTACATCAACTGGTGAAGCTGGACTACTAATGTGAGAACAGCCAGAAACCGCTATCAGAATGAAAAACAGTGAAAAAACCAGGATACTATTTCTGTTCATAAATACGCTCCTTAGACACGCTTTTTGGTGGTTTTGATAATCCGGATCAGAACAGCTATCATAATCATGATGCCCAAAGCCAACAGCATTATTGGAAGCCATGAATACAGTGATGTATTCAGCACAATACTCGTAGTAGATACCGCCTGACCGATAATCCCTTTTGTTTTTGTTCTAACGATAAAAGAGATGGCAAAAATAACGAGGAAAAGAATTCCAATAAATGAAGCAATATACACAGGAAGGAGGTTCTTTTTGATGCTACGAGGTCTGATTTCAAGTTGCGCTTGAATGCTTTCCACATAATCCTGTGGGGACCCCAATCTGTCAATTACTTCTTGATCACTTTCCTCATGTTCACGAGCGGATGCAAATATTTCCTCTAAATCACGAATAATCTCATGCTTCTTCTTTTGTGAAACAGAGAGCATTTTTCGGACTTGCATTATATATTGATCTTTCATTTTGTATCCTCCGCAGTATGGTAACGATCAATGAAATCATTGACGCAGAATGTATATTTCTCCCAGAAATCGATCATTTCAGACAGCGTCGCTCTGCCTTTGTCGGTCAGTGAATAGAATTTTTTTGATCCTCCATTTGCGGCTGCTGGAGCAATGCGGCATTTAATGAGACCTGCTTCCTGTAAACGGT
The DNA here is from genome assembly GCA_017480565.1 of Lachnospiraceae bacterium. Classification (GTDB taxonomy): domain Bacteria; phylum Bacillota; class Clostridia; order Lachnospirales; family Lachnospiraceae; genus RGIG1588. The sequence goes on from JAFVAL010000014.1 coordinate 29,541, forward strand.
ATAGAATCGGGTATACGGTTCCTTCTTTGGCATATCCCAACACAGAAGCGGTCCTTTCATTTAGCTCAGTAATTATTTCATATCCATAGGTTTCTCTTTCAGAAATAAGACATAATAGTATCATTTCTAAAGAACCTTTCTTAAACTGTTGAATATATTTGTTGTCCATTGTATATCTCCTGCTTAAAGCTGCTATTTAGTAACGCTAAACAGCATTGCAAATTATAACCCCTGCGAAGTGAAAAGTCAAGAGGAAACATAAAAGCGGCGGGGATTGCTCCCCGCCGCCCGATACCTTATGCGTAGATTAGATCATGGTTTACGATTTCCATTGCCCTGTCACGGATGCTGTCCATCCGCTGCACCCACAGCATTTGATTTTGAGCTTTCAACCGCTCGGTCACGCCCTCACGCTCTGCTATCTGCTTTGTCAGCAGGAGCATTTCTTCCTCTGCCTGTTCATTGATGTCGGCAAGGTAGGTGTTCAGCCTGCCGCTGGTCAGAAGCTCCGTGTACAGGAATTTGCGCTCCTTCTTGATATACTGCAGGTGTCGCCGTCCCCAAATACCGATGGGCTTTTCCTCTTCGACTGGTACTGTCAGACAGGGAATGTAATAGTCATCTTGCAGCTCGTACCATAAACCGTTGCTTTTATCAAAAATGTACTTTTCCATATTGAAATCCTCCTGTATAATGTCATTGTTGATCTATTCGCACATATGTCACAGCTTCCCAATTGCCACACCTTGTTATATCCTGTTATGGGATTTTCCTGCCCTTGCTTTTGCCCTTATGAGCTGCCGGGACGTTGTTG
>JAFVAL010000015.1 GCA_017480565.1 Lachnospiraceae bacterium
CATGATACCGGCTTGGCAATGCCAGGCCGGTTTTTCATCAAGGAGATACCGGAAGTATGAGAGGATTAAAACGAGAGTTTTTAAGGGTACAGGACGGTGAGAAGCTGCATTACGGAGGTAATCAAGCCTGGGATCCGAAAAAAGGTGTACAAAAAAGCGCCTGCGGGCCTGTGGCGGCTACTGATGTGATCTCTTTCCTGGAAGGCCGCTCACAGATGGATCGGTCGGAATTTATGAAGAAAATGACGCGGCTTAGGCGAAGTTATTTCCCGATCGTACCTTATCTGGGAACCCATGGCCCGGGACTTGCCTTTGGCATGAATCTGTATTTTTGGATTCATAAGATGCCTTATAGAGCCGGCTGGGGATTATCCGCTAAAAAACGCGATGCAAGGATCGATGCGATGCTTGCTCAAAATATTCCGGTTATCTTATGTATCGGAAATAATTTTCCGCGTTTCTGGCGCAATGCAAAACTGACACTCTACCGAAAAGACTACAATGGATTTCATCCGTATTCGAAGACAAAAGCGCACTTTGTGATCGTGACCGGCATGGATGAGAGCTGGTATCGGATCTCCTCTTGGGGGAAAGAACTCTTTATCAACCGTGCGGAATTCGAGACATTTGCGAAGAAGGATAGCTGCGCACCTTTAAGTAATATAATTTGGATTAAGAGAAAATAGATATTTGGTTGACATCCGTAAAGTTTAGGAATATACTGGGAATGATTGAAAGAAATGAGGTGCATCATTAGCATGAGCGAGAGATTAGATCTGGTAGATCTTCATACACATATTCTTCCCGGTGTCGATGATGGATCCTCCTCCATGCAGGAGACGCTTGAGATGGTGGATCTTGCTTATCGCGAGGGTGTTCGCACAATCATTGCAACCTCTCATTTTGATCATGAACGCAGCTATGGCATTTATCCTTACCGTGAGATTTTTGCCAAGGTGCAGCAAGAAGTAGCTAAGAGCCACCCGGATATGCAGCTTTATCTTGGAAGTGAGATCTTGTATACCTACGGTGTGCTTGATGATTTGGCATCGGGTGATGCTCTGACGATTGAAGATACGAAGTACATTCTGGTGGAATTTTACCCGGATGAACACTACAGTGAAGTCTTTGGAGCATTTCAGAAGCTGCGCAGAAGCGGGTACAAGCCGATTTTGGCTCATGTAGAGAGAGTGGATTGTCTCTGGAAACAGTGGGACCGTATGGATGAACTAAAGTCCATGCATATCCTGTTTCAGATGAATACAGAAAGTATCATTGGTTCAGTTTTTAACGGGCCTGTGAGGTACTGTAGAAAATTGATTAAAGAAGGATATATTGACTTTATGGGCACGGATATGCATAATAAGAAGAGCCGTGCGCCAGTCTATAGAGAAGCTGCTGCATGGATTGAAAAAGAATGTGGCAGGGAAGTCTGCGAAGACATTTGCAGGAATCATGCATTGGCCGTAGTGGAAGGGAAACGGCTTGCCTGAGACTGCAAAAGCCAAAGATAAAGGAGTTTGAGGAACAGTATGGAGAATAAGTGGCAGGAAGACGAGATTGATCTGCTGGAACTTTTAGACGTCTTAAGAAGAAAGTTTCTGGTGATTCTTCTCGCATTGGTGCTTGGTGCCGGTGTGATGGCATCGTATACCATCTTTCTGGTAACGCCGATGTATGAGTCGACATCGATGTTATACATCTTAACCTCTTCAACGAGTATTACATCGCTTGCAGATATTCAGCTGGGTACACAGCTGACCAACGACTATGCGATCCTGGTGAAGAGTCGTACCGTTGTAGAGCCTGTGATTGAGAATTTAGGGCTGAATATGTCGTATGAGACTGCGAAGAATATGATTAGTATCGAGAACCAGTCCAATACGCGTATCATTTATATCACAGTCAAGAGTGATGTGCCGCAGACGGCCATGAATATGGCGAATGAACTCGCTGCGGTCACGGCTGAGAAGATGGCGGAGGTCATGAAGACCGATGAGCCCAGTATTGTGGATCACGCCGTGCTTCCGACAAAGCCGGTAAGCCCGAGCCTTAAGAAGAATATTGCAATCGGTGCTTTAATTGGTGCCGTGCTTGCCTGCGCGGTCATCATTATCCAACATCTGCTGGATGATACGATTAAGACAAGCGAAGATGTGGATAAGTATCTGCAGCTGACCACCCTTGGTGTGATTCCGGTCAAAGAAGGCGAGCAGACGACGCGAAAGAAGAAAAAGAAGAAGGCACATCGTTCTTCTTCCAGAAAGGCAGGGTAAGCGATGATTGATATCGAGTTAAAAAACATCGAAGAACCTGATTTTCGAACCGATGAGGCGTATAAGCAGCTGAGAACGAATCTGATTTTCTGCGGCGATGAAGTAAAGACCATCGTTTTTACCAGCTGCCATGAGAATGAAGGTAAGTCAGAGGTTTCCTTCCAGGTGGCAAGATCCCTTGCAGAAGCCGGTCACAAGGTCTTATTGTTAGACTGTGATATTCGAAAGTCTGTTTTGACCTCGCGTTATGAAGTTGAAAAGAAGGTGGATGGCCTAAGCGATTTCCTCGCAGGCCGTGCAACTCTTGACGATATTTTGTGCAAGACTAATATCCCGAATCTGTTGATGGTATTTGCAGGAACGAATGTTCCGAACCCGGCGGATTTGTTAGCAAGCAAGCGTTTTCCGCCGCTTCTTGAGGGCTTTAGGCAAGCACTCAATTATGTGATCATTGACTGCCCGCCACTGGGCGTTGTCATTGATGCCGCAGTCGTCGCAAAGTATGCGGACGGTGCGGTAATTGTTATTGAAAGCAACACAAATAGCTATAAAGTTGTACAGGGTGTTAAGGACCAGTTATCCAAGAGTGACTGCAGGATTCTTGGCGCAGTGATCAACAAAGCCGAACGTCAAAGCAAGGGCCGATATGGCGGTTATTATGGGGACTACTATGGCGGCTACGGCTATGGCAAAAGATCAGAAGCCTCACCCTCGAAAAGCAATGAATAGCTAGGTTGCTATTATGGAGAAAGGAGGAGTTTTCACAATGAAGAAAGCAAGACGTGTCGTCGCACTTTTATTAGCTCTGGTCCTGACATTAGCGATCGGCGTTTCCGCATCCGCAGAGGACAACTATAAGCAGAAAGTTCTGGATTATATGGCATCTGAGGCAGCAAAGGTAAACGTTCCTGAGAGCAATGCAAGATATCAGAACGCTGTATCGTCTGTGAAGAACTACACCGGCAATTTTACCGAGGAGCAGTACAACGCAGCGATCGCTGAGATCGATTATATCAGAGACCAGATTGCTGGTAAGGGCAATTATGAAGGTGTTGCTGCTATGAACGCATCTGATAAGGAAGCATTCTTTAGTTCTCTTGGCAAACACTTAGAGGACAGCGCTGCAAAGGTTGGCGTTACCGTTGGTTGGAAGACCGATGGTCATGGTTGGGTGATCAACCCGATCAAGCAGACCGGTGCTAGCTTTGGTTCCACTCTTGTACTGATTGTTGCAGCAATCTCTGTACTTGGTGGTTGCGCTGTTTACGCTCGCAAGAAAGAGTTATTCGCATAAGGATTATGCATCATAAAAACCGCTGGCCAGTGGCATACATTTGTATGCCACTTGGTTTTATCTTAATCGGAATTTTAATTGCTTTTGCGGGGCTGCAACCGGTCGGAAAGCAATTAGAAGGCGATCTGATTATGTTGTTTCATTCCGGGGAAGGCTATTATATCGGTCAAGTGGAGAAAACTTTGGAAGATGAGACCACCACAGTGGTCAAAGAACCGACGACGCTTGAAGATCCGGAGGAAGACATCCTGCTGACACGCGATGAGCCGAACATCGGTGAACAATATGGAACGATCGCATGTGATCGAATTGGACTGAAGGCACCGCTTTATTTTGGTGATAATGATGTAGTGCTTGACTGGGGAGCCGGTACATTTCCGGGATCCTGGATTCCTGGCTGTGGCGGGACGACGTTGATTGCCGGTCACAACGGGACTTATTTTCATGTGTTAAAAGATGTGGAAGTGGGAGATGCTTTCACAATTGCAACAGAATATGGTGATTATGAATATATTGTCTCTGACTTTACGGTGGTAAATGAGACTGAGATAGAAGCTTGCAGGCTTGATTCGGACGAGGAACAGGTTGTACTTTATACCTGTTATCCGTTTTATCGCATCTCCGGTCGAAGAACCCAGAGATTCTTCGTTTATCTGGAAAAGGTATCCGGTCCGAGAATTGAGCTGGAGCATTATTTTCTGAAGGACTGAGGTGGCAATATGAGCGGCAAAAGAAAAGAACGTAAGGTTCTGATGGTGATTCTTGCTGCCATGATGGCCATCGAACTGACGGCACTTGGCGTTGCATTTGCAATCTTAGGCGGCGGAACCCTTCAGGCGCAGACAATGAGAAGACTCAACGAGAGTGATTACTATGCTCTGCAGACCGACGAACTGGTAAAGGAGACAGATGCCATTTCTGAGAGAGCAGGGATCACTGGCTTTTCCTCCAGGGTGACCTTCGAATCCGAAGATGTCACAAACGAGATCAGAGAGTTTACGGCCAATCGGATTAAGGGAAGCACCGAAGAGTTAAAGGAAGACGTTTTAAAAGAACAGCTGAAAGCAGATTTATACGCTTTTCTCGAGGAGAATCAGATCAGCAAAGGAAGGCTTGATATGTCAGCCTTGGATCTCTATACCATGCAGGTATTTCGCCTTTATGATCAGATCGTTGATAACTCCTTTGTCAATTATTATGCAGGACTTCGAAGCCGTGTTTCGCAGATTTGTCTGATTGTGATTCTTGCGATGGTCTTCTTTTTGATCGTCTGCATTTTGTTCATCTATGGTCTTGTGAAAATGCGACGGAAGACGATCTCTTATCTGATTCGTGCACTGATTGCGGCGACTGTTTTGATCGGTGGTTCGTCGTTATATGGGTATCTATCCGGCTGGTATCAGACCATTCCTGTGACGCCTGCTTTTATGGCTGGATTTGCAAAGAGTTATATCAACGGTATCTTTGGTGCAGGAATGATTGTCAGTGGTGTATATATCGTTCTCATTGTGATCTGTGCAATTGCTATGCATGTGATTTCACAGAAAAAATCAAAGTAAGTTGTAGTCCCGACTGCGCAGGCAGTCGGGATTTCTTCATCTGTGGGTTTTCAAAATTACGTATTGAATAAAAATTACTCATAGGGTATGATAGAGGAAATAGATCACAGAAAGGAGAACGTGAGATGGAACCTTGGATCTGGTTGGTTTTGATGGTTGTTTTGGTGATCATTGAACTGTTGACGGTTGGACTGACAACGATCTGGTTTGCGGCTGGTGCACTGGTTGCTTATCTGTGTACACTGCTTGGTGCGAATCTTGCAGTACAGATTATTGTATTTCTTGTCGTCTCTGTGGTTCTTTTCCTTCTGACGAGACCGATCTTGGTGAAGAGGCTTAACAAGAGCCGTACGAAGACCAATGTGGATAGTTTGATCGGACAGGAAGCACGGGTTACAGAAGTGATTGATCCATTTCGGGGGACCGGAACTGCGATGTTGGATGGCAAGGTCTGGACAGCGCGCAGCAAGAATGATCAAGTGATCGATGTTGATACTAAAGTGAAAGTACTTGCCGTCGAAGGCGTGAAGCTGATTGTGGAGGCGGTTCCCGTCAGTTTGTCCGAAGATGCAAAGGCTTAAGAGCATTGTTAAAGGAGGAAAGTGATGCAGTACGTTTGGATTGCAGTTGTTGTTATTTTGGTTTTGATTTTAATTTCCTGTATCAAAGTAGTTCCGCAGGCACAGGCATTTGTCCTTGAGCGTTTGGGCGGCTATCAGGATACCTGGAGTGTTGGTGTTCATTTCAAACTGCCAATCATTGACCGTGTGGCAAAGCGCGTGATTTTAAAAGAGCAGGTTGTTGACTTTGCACCGCAGCCGGTGATTACGAAGGATAACGTTACGATGCGGATCGATACCGTTGTCTTTTTCCAGATTACAGATCCGAAGCTTTTTGCTTATGGTGTTGTCAATCCGATCATGGCAATTGAGAACCTGACCGCTACGACACTTCGTAACATCATCGGTGATCTGGAACTTGACCAGACCTTAACTTCCAGAGAGATCATCAATACAAAGATGCGTGTCGCATTGGATGTTGCAACTGACCCTTGGGGCATCAAGGTCAACCGTGTTGAGTTAAAGAACATCATCCCGCCAAGTGCGATCCAGGAAGCCATGGAGAAGCAGATGAAGGCAGAGCGTGAGAGACGTGAAGCGATCCTTCGTGCAGAAGGTGAGAAGAAGTCTGCAATCCTTGTAGCAGAAGGTAAGAAAGAGTCTATGATTCTGGAAGCTGAGGCTGAGAAGGAAGCTGCAATCCTTCGCGCAGAGGCGAAGAAGGAAGCAACGATCCGTGAGGCAGAAGGTCAGGCAGCGGCGATCCGTGCGGTCCAAAAGGCAAACGCAGAAGGTATTGAGTACCTGAATGAAGCGAACCCGAAGGATGGTGTTTTGACACTTAAGAGTCTGGATGCATTTGCCAAGGCGGCAGACGGCCAGGCAACGAAGATCATCATTCCTTCTGAGATTCAGGGAATTGCTGGTCTTGCCAAGGCAGTTGCAGAAGCTGCGAAGTAAGTTAGATAACGATCGCATCAGGCAGTGGGTATTATGCTCACTGCCTTGTGTTAGATCGAATGGTTGTGAACTTAGGAGAAAATGAATGGAACAGATTTTATGCGTCTCGAATTCCTATGAAAAGAAGTATTATCTGGATCCGAAGTTTCAGGGGCTTCCGGAAGCTGTCAGGCAGGAGTTGCAGATCCTTTGTGTTCTCTTTACCGAAGAAGTGGGAGGAATTCTCACCGTTTCTTTTGAGGAGGATGGATCGATCTATCTAATGCCGATGGCGGAAGAGGAAGATATTTTATATGACGAGATTGGCAGTGCACTAAAGATTGGTCAGATGCGCAGAGATCACAGAGAGCTCTTCGAGTCACTGGAGCTGTACTATCAGTTGTTTATCAAAAAGGAAGAGGAGGCATAAGCATCTATGCTGTTGGTGGTAGATATCGGGAACACGAATATCACAATGGGTGTTTATGAGGGTGAAACTTTAAACGGTCCCTTTCGCATGACAACCAAGACTAAGAGAACGTCCGATGAGTACGGTGTTCTCTTGTTAAGTATGCTTTCTTCTCGCGGCATTGCGCCTGCGCAGATCCATGCAGTGATCATTTCATCTGTCGTACCTGCGATCATGCATTCTTTCCACAATGCGATCCGTAAGTATCTGCACGTGGAGCCGATCGACGTCGGACCTGGGACCAAGAGTGGCATTCGCATCAAGATGCCCAATCCCAGAGAGCTTGGCGCGGACCGGATTACGGACGCGGTTGCTGGATATACACTCTACGGCGGACCAGTGCTTGTGATTGATTTTGGCACTGCTACGACATATGATTTGATCGGTGCTGACGGTAGTTTTGAGGCGGGAATTACGTCTCCAGGCATCCGTATCAGTGCAAATGCACTTTGGAATGAAGCCGCCAAACTTCCTGAAATCGAGATCAAAAAGCCGGTTTCCATTCTAGCAAAAGATACGGTTACTTCGATGCAGGCCGGACTCATTTACGGGGCGATCGGTCAGACAAAGTACATCATCAGTCAAGTAAAAAAAGAGGCAGGACTGGATTCTTTGTTTGTGGTTGCGACAGGGGGGCTTGGGAAGCTGATTTCAGAAGCAGTTGAGGAGATTGATCAGTATTATGCAGATCTGACCTTAAAGGGGCTTCGCATCATTTACGAGAAGAATTGTGGGTAAGATGGAGAAAGAGTTTTTCGTTGGAAATGTAAGAATTCCCGGCAGATTCATCCTCGCGCCGATGGCAGGAGTGACGGATCTGCCGTTTCGTCTGTTGTGCAAGGAACAAGGTGCGGATCTGATCTACACAGAGATGGTGAGCGCAAAGGGAATTATGTACAATAACAAGAATACCGAGGCCTTGCTGCGTGTAGAGGAGGCCGAACGACCGGTTGCCCTGCAGCTCTTTGGCAATGATCCTAAGATCTTAGCAGAGCAGGCAAAACGGATCGAGGAGCGGCCATTTGATGTGCTAGATCTGAATATGGGCTGTCCGGTGCCAAAGGTGGTCAATAACGGGGAAGGTTCTGCCCTTATGAAAGATACGAAACTTGCCTGGGAGATTGTGCATGAGATCACGAAGGCAATTCAAAAGCCTGTGACCGTGAAAATCCGGAAAGGGTTTGCGGCAGATGATAACAATGCGGCTTTCTTTGCGAAGGTGTTGGAGGATGCCGGCGCAGCGGCGATCGGTGTTCATGCAAGAACCAGAGAGCAATATTACAGCGGAAAGGCAGACTGGTCGGTGATTCGTGAAGTCAAAGAAGCCGTGCATATCCCGGTTTTTGGCAATGGCGATATCTTTACGCCTCAGGATGCGAAGCAGATGTTTCAAGAAACCGGATGTGATGCGGTGATGATTGCCCGCGGTGCGAGAGGAAATCCCTGGATTTTTGCGCAGATGAAAGCGGCATTTGAAGATGGAAAAGATTTGCCGCAGCCTTCTTTTGAAGAAATGACACAGATGCTTCTTAGACATGCAAAGATGCAGTGTGAGTTAAAGGGAGAATTTGCAGGGATGCGGGAGATGCGAAAGCATATCCAGTGGTATACCGGAGGATATCCTCATTCTTCGAAGCTCAGACAGATGACCGGAGAGGTGAAAACCTATGAAGATCTGGAACAACTGATCGAAGCATGGAAGGAAAAGATGGAGAGAATCTAAGGAAAGCTGTAAGAATCGCTTGCATTTTCAAAGTGAATAGAGTAATATATGCTGCATAACGACAAATGTCTTTCCAGAGAAGACATTTGCCGGGAATGATGGGGGAATCATAGGAATGGCAGAGAAGTTAAAAGTAGGAATTCTTGGCGGAACCGGTATGGTTGGACAGCGGTTTATCTCTCTTCTTGAGAATCATCCGTGGTATGAAGTGACGACGATTGCAGCGAGTCCTAGAAGTGCAGGGAAGCGCTACGAGGACGCTGTGGGAGATCGCTGGAAGATGCAGACACCGATGCCAGAGGCGGTCAAAGACATCATCGTGATGAATGTAAATGAGGTCGAGGCTGTCGCAGAGAAGGTGGATTTCGTCTTTAGTGCGGTTGATATGAGCAAGGACGAAATCAAGGCGATCGAGGAAGCTTATGCAAAGACAGAGACACCCGTGGTGTCAAATAACAGTGCACATCGCTGGACACCGGATGTCCCGATGATTATCCCGGAGATCAATCCGGAGCATGCAGAAATCATTCCTTTCCAGAAGAAACGTCTGGGGACAACACGAGGATTTATCGCTGTGAAGCCAAACTGCTCGATTCAGAGCTATACGCCTGCGCTTCATGCATTAAAAGAATTCGGACCGAAACTTGTCGTTGCAACAACCTATCAGGCGATCTCCGGGGCAGGAAAGACGTTTAAGGACTGGCCGGAGATGGTGGAGAATATCATTCCGTTCATCAGTGGTGAAGAAGAGAAGTCAGAGCAAGAGCCGTTAAAGATCTGGGGTCATATCGAAAATGGACAGATCGTGAAGGCAGATGGTCCTGTAATTACTTGTCAGTGCATCCGCGTTCCGGTGTTAAATGGTCATACAGCGGCTGTTTTTGTGAACTTTGAGAAGAAGCCCACCAAAGAAGAAATCATCGCTTGCTGGGAGAATTATGTGGGAGAGCCGCAGAAGCTAGGTCTTCCTTCGGCGCCGAAGCAGTTTATCCGTTATATGACAGAAGACAATCGCCCGCAGGTGAAGGCAGATGTCGAGTTTGAGCGTGGCATGGGAATCTCCATGGGACGTCTTCGTGAGGACTCCGTTTTTGACTATAAGTTTGTCGGCCTTTCTCACAATACCGTGCGTGGTGCCGCAGGCGGCGCAATCCTTTGCGCAGAACTGTTGACGGCGAAAGGTTACATTTCAAAGAAATAATATTTAATTTCTAAAGAGTTCCGTTTCATCCGGGACTCTTATTTTAGTCATAAGAAAAATGAATAATTCATTGATACAAGATCTTGTTGACGAACGTTTTTCGTTCTGCTAGTATTTGTTACGGCTTAAAACTACATAAATTGTATCCATGAAAAAGCATTCCATAAGGGAGGACTTTACAATGAAGAATGATGAAGCTATTTACGATGCAAAGACATTGGGTACCGGTAAGGTTCTGGTACTTGGCCTGCAGCACATGTTCGCTATGTTCGGTGCTACCGTTCTGGTCCCGATCCTGACAGGCTTAAGCGTTTCCGCAACACTGCTTTTTGCGGGTCTTGCGACTTTGTTTATGCATTTTGTCACCGGACGTAAGGTTCCGGTATTCCTGGGATCCTCTTTCGCTTTCCTTGGCGGATATTTCGCAGTGAAATCGATGGCGGTAGAAGCTGGTCTTACCGAGTCTCAGGGGCTTGTCTATGCAAGCGTTGGTATTGCTTGTGCGGGTCTTTTATATCTGATCCTTGCACTGATCTGTAAAGCCATCGGTGCTCACAAGGTCATGAAGTTCTTCCCGCCGGTTGTCACTGGCCCGATCATCATCGCGATTGGCTTAAACCTTGCACCTTCTGCAATTAACAACTGCAGCCAGAACTGGTGGATTGCTTTAGTCGCAATCGTCGTTGTTATCGTGGCAAATGTCTGGGGCAAGGGCATGATCAAGATTATCCCGATTCTGCTTGGTGTGCTTGCTTCTTATCTTGTCGCAGCATTGACCGGTAACGTTGACTTTACCGCAGTGAAGGAAGCTGCATGGGTTGGCCTTCCGGTTGCGGCAGAGAATACGGTTTTCTCCCTTGTGGGAAATGTAAACTCCGGCTTATTGGTTTCTGCCATTATCACGATCGTTCCGATTGCATTTGCAACCATGATGGAGCATGTCGGTGATATCTCCGCTATCAGCGGTACGGTTGGCAAGGACTTCATCAACGATCCTGGTCTTCACAGAACCTTAATCGGCGACGGTGTCGGCACCACGATCGCAGCGCTTTTCGGCGCACCGGCAAATACAACTTACGGCGAGAATACCGGTGTTCTGGCTCTGACCAAGGTTTATGATCCGCTTGTCATCGAACTTGCAGCGGTTTATGCAGTGATCTTAAGCTTCTGCCCGAAGTTTGCAGCGATCATCACAGCAATGCCTGCGGCAACGATCGGTGGTGTTTCTATCATCCTGTACGGTATGATTTCCGCAATCGGTGTCAGAAATGTCGTTGAGAACAGCGTTGACTTCCAAAAGAGCAGAAACGTCATCATCGCAGCTCTGATTCTTGGCCTTGCGATTGGTATCAGCTACTCCGATGCAGGCGCAATCGCTTTCAATGTTGGCTCTGTAACCATCAGCCTTTCCGGCCTTGCGGTTGCTTCCATCGTTGGTATCGTGCTGAATGCACTGCTTCCTGGAAGAGACGATTCGCATGCAGAGAAGCCGAATGACAAGTTGTCCGCTTCTCTTGGTAAGTATTGATTTGATCATAGGATGTATTTTTTCAAGACCATTTCTCTGAAATAGAGAGATGGTCTTGTTTTTTGACATGAAATTCGGTATGATAAACGCGACTGGAAATTTCATAGGGAAAAGGAGAAATGTATCCATGAAGAGAACTTGGCTTACATTGATCACTGTCGTTTTATTATTCGTCACTGCACTGAGCGGATGCAAAGGCGGTAAGAAGGAAGAGGAGACGACACAGACTTCGACCACGCAGACGACGATCACTGAGACAACGTCGAAAGCAGAAACCCAGTCACAGGAAGAGACCACGGAGAAGCAGCCGGTTTACGGCGGTGAGATCACCGTGGGAATTCAGCAGGATATTGACAGTCTTGACCCACACAAAGCAGTAGCGGCAGGAACTAAGGAAATCCTATTTAATGTCTATGAAGGGCTTGTAAAGCCTGATGAGAATGGCAATCTCGTCCCGGCAATCGCAGAGGACGTCGTGATCTCCGAAGATGGATGTGAGTATACATTTCCCATCAGAGAGGGTATCCAGTTTCACGATGGAAGTACTGTGACGGCTGAGGATGTGGTATATTCCTTAAAGCGTGTCGCCGGTCTGCTTGATGAGACGGATCCTTCCGTCGTCGTGGATTCGGCGTTTTCTCATGTTACGGAGATTTCTGCAGAAGATAATGTTGTCAAGATTGTGCTAAGCGCAGCCAATACCGAACTGCTCGGTTATCTGACCTGTGCAATCATCCCTGCAGGAAATACAACCTGTGACAAGACCCCGATCGGAACCGGCCCTTATAAAGTGGCTTCCTATCAGGCACTGGAGAAGGTCGTGCTTTCCAAGAACACGAATTACTGGGGCGAGGAACCGTATCTGGATACTGTAACATTTAAGATTGTAGCGGATTCTGATACCGCAACGACACAACTGCTTGCAGGCTCCATCGATGTCTACGCTTATCTGACCTATGATCAGGCGGCAGAACTGGAAGGAAAGTTCCGCATCGAAGAAGGCAGCATGGGACTCGTACAAGGCATTTTCTTAAATAACGAGAGTAAGCTCTTCTCCGATGAGAGAGTTCGTCAGGCAATCAATTATGCGGTGGATCGTCAGGGCGTTCTGGATATGATTGCCAACGGCAAAGGCGCCGTGATTGCGACCGATATGTTCCCGAGCTTTGGTACTTATTACAATGACGAGACCGAAGAAGTCTATCCGCATGATCCTGCAAAGGCGATTGAGCTCTTAAAGCAAGCCGGCTATCCGAACGGTATTTCTTTTGAGATGATCGTTCCTTCCGGTTATGAGTATCATATCAATACCGCGCAGGTGATCATTGACCAACTCAAAGAGGCAAATATCAACGTCAAGATGCAGAAAGTGGATGATTCTTCCTGGCTCAAAGACGTTTATCAGGACCGTAACTACGAAGCATCGCTTTACGGCCTGGCAGCTAAAGTCGTCGTGCCGAGCCGTGTCTTAAGTCGTTATGCATCGACCGCGAGCAATAATTTCATCAATTACAAGAATGCAGAGTATGATGAGATTCTAGCCAAAGCAATCGCAAGCATTGACGATCATGAGAAGCAGGAACTCTACAAACAGTTAGAGGCGATGTTGACAGAAGATGCAGCATCCGTTTATCTGCAGGATCCGGCACTGCTTGTTGCAGTCAACCCGGAACTGGAAGGATATAAGTTCTATCCGATTTTCGTGCAGGACGTAGCAAGTCTGCACTATATGCAGTAATGAATGGAGGATAACACCATGAAGTACGTTGCAAAAAAGATTTTGGTTCTTTTTGGTACGCTTGTGGTGTTATCCTTTCTTGTTTTTGTCGCCTTCCAGGCGGTCAAAGGCGATGCTGCACTCTCTCAGTTAGGAGACAATGCGACGAAAGAGCAGGTGGAAGCACTGAGGGAAGAACTTGGGTTAAATGACTTCATTCTGGTGCGGTATGGCAGGTGGCTTTCCGGTGCCGTGCGCGGTGATTTTGGAAATTCGTCCAATTACAGTATGACCGTCAAAGAGCTCATGCGAGATAAGATTACCGTGACCGTGCAACTGGCAATGATTTCTCTCGGGCTCATTTTGCTGATTGGACTTCCGATCGGGATTGCCTCCTCTGGTATCCGAAGCACAGCAGGAGATATCGCAGCGGGAGTTTTCAATCAGATTGTGATGGCGATCCCTCCATTTTTCTTGGGCATTTTTATCACGTGGCTCTGCGGACTGGTGCTTGCCTGGTTTACACCCGGCGGGTACGTAAGTCTTTCAGAGAATTTCAAGGAAGGAATTCATTTCTTATTCTTTCCTGCGCTTGCCATCGCCATTCCGAAAGCATTTATGCTGATTAAGTTTATCCGTGATTCGATGGCCGGACAGAAGAGCATGGGCTATGTGCGCACGGCGAGAAGTAAGGGAAACAGCCATGGGCGTGTACTCTACAAACATATGCTCAAAAATGCTCTGATTCCTGTGATTACCTTTTTCGCGATGATTGTTGCGGAAGTGTTTGCAGGGAGCATTGTGATCGAGCAGGTCTTTGGCGTGCCTGGCATCGGACGTCTCTTGGTCGTCTCGATTGCAAACCGTGATTTCAATGTGATATTGGCAATTGTACTCTACATTGCGGTGATTGTTCTTACAGCGAATGCCGTGGTAGATGTTTTATATCATATTCTGGATCCCAGAGTATCCTTGGAGTAAGGCCATGAAGAGAGAAAAAACGTATCGAATTCTTGGCCTGGCGATTCTGGGCATTGTCTTTTTGTTTGCATTAATCGGTTGGATCCATACGCCTTATGATCCGGATAAAATGAATGGGCAGACGAAGTTTTTAGCGCCTTGTCTGGCACATTTGTTTGGCTGCGATCAGTTTGGCAGAGATGTCTTTTCGCGCGTTGCGGTAGGCTGTGGAACGACCTTTTTGATCAGTGTCGCGGTGGTCTCGATCGGTGCCGCGCTTGGCACACTGCTTGGTGCCTTTTCCGGCTATATCGGCGGTGCATTTGATCGTATTTTGATGCGCATCAGCGATATCATCGCATCTTTCCCAAGTATTTTCCTGGCACTGGTGATGATCGGTATTATCGGCACAGGAACGCCCAATCTGATCGTTTCCCTGGGCATTGTTTTTATCCCGACTTTTGCACGTGTCGTGCGCAGTGAGTATGTTGTGCAAAAAGAGCTTGATTATGTCAAGCATGCAAAGCTGATGGGAACAGGCATACTTCGAATCATGTTCATACACATTTTACCGAACTGCCGCAGGAGCCTGCTTTCTACCTTGACAATCGCGTTTAATTCTGCGGTGCTTGCGGAGGCTGGCATGAGTTTTCTTGGCCTTGGTGTGCAGCCCCCTACCGCGAGTCTCGGACGGATGCTCTCGGAAGCGCAGTCAAACCTCCTACGTGCGCCTTGGGTTGCGATCTTCTCGGGACTATTTATCTTGTTTGCGGTGCTTGGCTTTGGCCTGCTTGCGGCTTCATTTTCAGAGAGGAGTTAAGTCATGGCATTTTTAGAAATGAATGGGCTGACGCTCTCAGTACCGGAAGCGGGTCGTGGTAGGAAAATCGCGGCGGATCAGATCACATTTTCCATGCAGGAGGGTGAGATCTTAGGAATTGTCGGCGAATCCGGCTCTGGCAAATCCATCACCGCGCTATCGATCCTTGGGCTCAATGCAGAAGAGATTCAGATCGAGGCAGGATCGATTGTTTTTGAAGACGATGAACTTTTAGATAATAAAGAAAAAGACTGGCTTGCACTTCGTGGAAGTCGGATTTCCATGATCTTTCAGGAGCCGATGACTTCGCTAAATCCCGTGATGAAAGCGGGTCCACAGGTGGAAGAAATGCTTTTGCTGCACGAGCCTGCGCTTGCCGAAGAGCAAAGAAAATCGCGTGTGCTTGAGATCTTTGCGGAAGTGGGATTAAAAGACCCGGAGGAAGTGTTTGATCAGTACCCACATCGTCTCTCTGGCGGTATGCAGCAAAGAGTGATGATCGCGATGGCGATGATCTGTAAGCCAAAGCTGTTGATTGCAGATGAACCGACCACCGCGCTCGATGCCTCGGTGCAGGATCAGATTCTTGCATTGATGCGCAAGCTAAATGAGTCTTACGGCGTGAGTATTCTGCTCATTTCGCATGATCTACGCGTCATTCACAGTATCTGTTCTCATGTACTTGTCATGAAAGCCGGACGGATCGTGGAACAGGGAGAGATTGAAGCGGTTTTCTATCATCCAAAGGAAACCTATACCAAGAACCTTCTGGCTGCGATTCCAACGTCCACAGAAGATGATTTTTTAAAGAGAGAGCAGAATCTTTCCCAAGAGGCGGAGGTTACCTTTGCTGTGAAGGATCTTACAAAGTCATTCTTAATTAAGGGAGAGCGTCTGTTTGGACCTAAGACGAGACAAGTTATTTTTCAGGATCTTTCGTTTGAAGTTAAAAAAGGTGAATTTGTGGGACTACTTGGGGAAAGCGGCTGTGGAAAATCAACGCTTTGCAAATGTATCTGCGGCCTGGAGATGCCGGATGTGGGGGAGATTACATTTCCACAAGCGGTGCGAGAGAATCGCAAACCCCGTATCAGTATGGTCTTTCAGAATCCTTACAGCAGTATGAACCCTGTGAAAAAGGTGGGTTGGATCCTAGAAGAGCCATTGCGTCTCTCTCATGTGCCAGCGGAAACAAGAAGCGCGCGTGTGAAAGCCATGATGGAGAAAGTCGGGCTTGACGAGACATTTGCAAAACGCAGAATGGATCAGCTCTCCGGCGGACAACGTCAAAGGGTCGCCATCGGGCTTGCTCTTATGGAAGAGCCAGATCTTGTGATTTTAGACGAGCCAGTGTCAGCGCTGGATGTGACGATTCAGGCCCAGATTCTTGCGCTTTTAAAACAACTCAAAAAAGAACTGGGATTGACATTTTTGTTTGTATCCCATGATAAAAATGTAGTTTATGAGGTGTGCGATCGGATTTTCCGTATGGAAGAAGGGTCTCTTCGGGAAGTGACCGGGAAGGAGAGCGAGCAATGAAGAAAAGCAGTCTTTGGATCTCTCTGATTGCGATTGTCTTGGTGCTTTTGCTTGCCTCCGAGGTTCGATCGCTTTTAGAGAAGAAGCGGCCAGAGGAGACGACAAAAGAGTCTAACGAGGCGATGACAGAGACGACAACGGAGTTTGACGAAATCTATGAGAGCATCTGGTTTGACGCAGATATCGGGCGGTTTGTGCTGCCGGAAGAGGAAAAGACAAAAGCTTGTGGTGAAATAGAGCTTCCCGAAGAGGTGTTATCACTTGCGACCACAGATAACTTGCTTGATATCTTGTTTGACTATCCGTATCTTGTTGTTCCTTATTCATCCAATAATGAGCAGGAAGAATTTGAATCGTTATGTTTCTATTTCAATGGAGCAAAAGAGCTGATGACAAGAGTCGATCTTGCGAGTGTCGTCATCTCCTATCTGGAAGAAAAAGAATTGGTATACGATAAAGAAGATTTTCTTTCTATGCCACGGGGTGTTCTTTTGGAAAAGATTGCTGCTCAGCCGGAGCTTTTAAAACAGCTTGACGAAGATGGTGTACATCGGCTTTTGAATGCGATTGATCTTCATTGGGAAGATATGCTGGATTATTATGGATCTTCAGATCAAGAACGTAATCTAACGATGTTTGAGCGGTGTTTTGAAAAAAGCGGTGGAAGAACTTGGTTCTACCAAAACCACTGGGCTTTGACAAACGATGAAGAGGGTTTTCAGCTGACCGTGATTGAAGGTGCAAAGAACTAAGTTCGGTACATCTGCAAACGCTTGACAAATGAGGCCGCATTGCCTATAATCGTCCTCAGTAAATCGTTGATGAGGAGAGTAATCAGTTTTGGCTGTTCCAGAGAGAGATGCGTTGGTGTGAGCGTCTTACATCCGGATTGATGAAGACCACCTCGGAGAGACCTGTGAACAGGTACGGTGATTCCGTTATCATCTGAAATGAGTGGCCGCAGTTGCGGCAAGCAGGGTGGAACCGCGTATTACCTACGTCCCTTGCATTACAGGCAGTAGTGCAGGAAACGTAGGTTTTTTGCATTGTAGAGAAAAGAGAAAGGATGACAACCATGACCAAAGAGGAGTATCAAGAGTTTTATTTGAGCGTTTACCGTCATTCCCTTTCGCATATTCTTGCGAAGGCTGTGATTGAGATTTTCGGCAAGGAAAATGTACAGTATGCGATTGGACCGCAGATTGCGGACGGTTTTTACTATGATTTCCTGCTGCCGCGCAACATCACGCAGGAAGATTATAAGCTGATCGAAGATAAGATGACCGAGATCCTGCGCCGCAAAGAGGATTGGAGAGTAGATGAAGTCTCCAAGGAAGAAGCTCTCGCGATGTTTG
Organism: Lachnospiraceae bacterium; assembly: GCA_017480565.1. Taxonomy (GTDB): domain Bacteria; phylum Bacillota; class Clostridia; order Lachnospirales; family Lachnospiraceae; genus RGIG1588. The sequence continues at coordinate 17,941 of JAFVAL010000015.1, forward strand.
CAGATCAGAAGTTTAAGAAGGAACTGATCGAAGAGATGCCGGAAGAGGAGAAGATCACGGTTTATCATACCGGCGATGATTTCGTCGACCTTTGCCGCGGACCTCATGTCTCAAATTCCAAGGAGCTTCTTGGCGCAGCCTTCCAGATCAAGTCGGCTTCTGGTTCTTACTGGAGAGGTGATGAGCACCGCGATCAGCTGCAGAGAATCTATGTCTATGCGTTCCCGAACAAAGATGAACTGAAGGCACATTTGGCTCTGATTCGCGAGGCAATGGAGCGTGACCATAAAAAACTGGGCAAGGAGTTAGAACTGTTTATGTTTGATGAGACCGCTCCTGGTATGCCTTATTTCCTTCCCAGAGGCTGGGCACTCTTTAATGCACTGTTAACCTTCTGGAGAAAAGAGCATATCAAGTACGGGTATCAGGAGATTTCTGCACCGATCTTAAACTCTAACCAGTTATGGCAGACCTCCGGTCACTGGGGACATTACAAAGAGAATATGTTCCTGGTTCCAATGGATGAGAATACCATTTACGCGGCGAAGCCGATGAACTGCCCGAATGCGATTATGTCTTATAAGAGCAAGCTGCGCAGCTATAAGGACCTTCCGATTCGTTTCTCTGAGACCGATGTCATTCACAGAAAAGAGAAGTCCGGGGAGTTAAATGGTCTGTTCCGCGTGCAGATGTTCCGTCAGGACGATGATCACACCTTATTGATGGAAAGCCAGATCGAGGAAGAGATCGATAAGATTATGGAGCTTGCCGGCAAGATCTACGGCACCTTTGGCCTTGAGTATTCCGCAGAGCTTTCGACCAGACCGGATGATTTCATGGGCGATATTGAGCTCTGGAATAAGGCAGAAGCTTCCTTAAAGGCAATTCTTGCAAAGCGTTACGGCGAGGGGAACTTCGAGATCAACGAAGGCGATGGCGCATTCTATGGTCCGAAGATCGACCTTTCCATGAAGGACTGCCTTGGCCGTGAGTGGCAGATGGGTACGATTCAGCTGGATTTCCAGCTGCCGCTGAACTTCGATCTGAAGTATCAGGCGAGCAATGGCACACTGCAAAGACCTGTTATGATTCACCGTGCAATCTTCGGATCTTACGAGCGCTTCATCGGTATCATCATCGAAAACTTTAAGGGATCCTTCCCATTCTGGATGAGCCCGAAGCAGGTTGGTATCGTTCCGATCAAGCCGGAGCACAATGCGTATGCAAAAGAGATCGAAGACCTTCTGATCGATCTCGATATTCGTGTTGAGGCAGATTACTCCGATAAGAACATGAAAGAGAAGATCAAAGAGTACAGAAAGTACAAAGATCCTTATATCATCGTTCTTGGCGACAAGGAAGTGGAGAACCGTACGGTATCGGTTAACATCCGTGGTAACAAGCAGATGAACAATGTACCGCTTGATAAATTTGTTGAGATTTGTCAGAAGATGAATCGTGAACACAGCTTAGAGCTGATCGATCAGGCAGATTAATCAAAAAACTGGGCTGCAAAAGTTGAAAAATATTTTTGCAGCCCATGAAAATTATGCTTGCAAAATGAAATGCTCTGATATATAATACCATTTGTGTCGAGGGACACAAGATATTTAGGGCTATCGCCAAACGGTAAGGCAACGGACTCTGACTCCGTCATTTCAAGGTTCGAATCCTTGTAGCCCTGCTTTCATGTAGGATTGCTGTTTTGGATAGCAATCCTATTTTTGTGCTTAAAAAGAAAACGACGGGCTGTCTTTAGACAGCCCGTTTGCATTATTTTAAAACATCCATCAACTCATTAATGAGTACTTTCTCAGAGAACCTTACTTCACCATCGCATGCTGTGACAAACTTGCAGAGTGCTTTTAACATCTCGCGGTAGGTATCGGCAAGAGATGGGTTCAAATCATATAAGGTACGAATGCTTTCCGGCACAGTTTCGGTAAAAAGATCCGGAAGGCGTTCCCAGCATTCTTCATAGACTTCTTCCAGTTCGCCAGGCGTGTAGTGGAAGCCAAGTGCTTCATTCATAAAAGAAACTTCCTGCTCGTCAAACTTTCCATCTGCTGCGATGAGCTTGACAAGAACACAGGAGATATCATTTGCAAAATACATATCCATCTCACCGAGTTCTTCGGTCGGCCAGAGACCTTCCTGTTCCAGAGCGTCACAACTGATCAGAAGTTCATCATAATGATGCTTAAATGCAAGCGCATATTGTTCGTAATTACTCATGATAAAAAAATCCTTCCTGTCGAAATTGTCTATAAGTACTTAATTTCTTTTAGTATAGCAGATCGGGGTATAAATGGGAAGAGATTCTTCTGAATGAAAAGATGATGAAAATGTTATGACAATGTTTTGGTAATAATTTGGTGAGGAAAATGAGTAACTCATGAAAAAATTCTCGGGGAAAAGGTCAATTCCTGCTTGTATTTCCTGCGAGCTTTGTTTATAATGAATATATCTGGGTGAAGTTTGCCAATATCACCATTAAGAATCATGGAAGGAGAGTTTTCAAAATGGCAAATGTGAAGTTGCTTAAAGAAAAAGCAAAAGAGATCAGAAAATTAACCCTGAGATGCATTGGCACTCTGGGAGTCGGTCACGTCGGAGGATCGATGTCGGTCTGCGAGCTTCTGTCTGTTCTTTACTATGACAAGATGAGAGTAGATCCGAAGAACCCGAAGTGGGATGACAGAGATCGTCTGGTCGTATCGAAGGGACATGCAGGCCCTGCAGTTTACGCTACACTTGCAAGCAAGGGCTTTATTCCGATTGAGCAGTTAGATACCTTGAATCAGCCTCATACGGATCTTCCCAGCCATTGTGATAAGAATCACACGCCCGGCATTGATATGACGACCGGTTCCCTTGGACAGGGCTTTGCAGTTGCTGTCGGTATGGCTGCCGCAGCGAAGATGGATCACAGAAACTTAACGATTTATACGATCGTTGGTGACGGCGAGTGCCAGGAAGGCCAGATCTGGGAGTCCGCACTGTTTGCTGGCAACTATGGCCTTGATAATCTGATCGCATTTGTGGATTACAATAAGATGCAGTGCGATGGTTATATGTCTGCAATCTCCGACATGTATCCTTTTGATGATAAGTGGAAAGCATTTAACTGGTATGTTCAGGTGATTGACGGCCACAATGTGGAAGAGATCGCTAACGCGATTGATAACGCAAGCAAGGTGAAGAGACCTTCCGTTATCATCATGAACACCGTCAAGGGCAAGGGTGCAAACTTCTGCGAGAACCTTCCTACCTGCCATCACATGACCGTAACGGAAGAGATGTGGAAGAACGCTGTAGCAGCATTAGACCAGGAGGATTGAGACTATGAAGTACGAAGAGAAGATGATGAGAGCGGTTTATACCGATCTTTTAATTGAAGCAGCCAATCATGACGATCGTATCGTTGTTCTTGAGGCCGACTTAAAGGGTGCTTCCGGAACTCAGCCTTTCTTTGAAGCGCATCCGGATAAAGCTTATAACATTGGTATCAGCGAGGGTGCTCTGATTGCAGGCGGTGCTGGTATGGCAGCGATGGGCAAGGTTGTATTTGCGGATACATTTGCCGCATTTATCACCAGAAGAGCACATGATCACATCATGCTTTCTGTTGCTTATGCACAGAACAAAAACATGAAGATCGTCGGTACTGACCCGGGCATCACCGCAGAGCTTAACGGCGGAACTCATATGCCGTTTGAAGATGTTGCGATTATGCGTGTTATTCCGACCATGACGATTTTCGAGCCTTGCGATGCTTGGGAATTAAAGAAAGCGTTCCCGCAGATCCTTGCGCATGAAGATCCGATCTATATCCGTTTAAACCGCAGAAATCCTCTGATTGTCCATGATGAGAATTATGAGTTTGAGCTTGGCAAGGCAGATCTGATCAAGGAAGGTAAGGATGTTACACTGATCGCTTCCGGTATTTTGGTTGAGCAGGCGATTCTGGCAGCGGAAGAACTGGCAAAGGAAGGCATTGATGCAGAAGTCATCAATATCCACACCATCAAGCCTTTAGACTGCGAAGCAGTGGTTGCTTCTGCAGCAAAGACCCGTGCGGTTGTGACTGCTGAGAATGCAAATGTGATCGGTGGTCTTGGCGGCGCTGTGGCTGAGTGCCTCGCAGAGAAGTGCCCGACCGTTATGAGAAGAATCGGTGCGCAGGATCGTTTCGGCCAGGTTGGTCATCAGGATTTCCTGTTAGAAGAGTACAACATGACCGCAGCTGATATCGTAAAAGCAGCAAAAGAAGCAATTGCAGCAAAGTAATAATTTAAGCATTAAGATACAAGAATGGAGTGATTGTCATGAGCGAGTTTTTAGGAAAGTTACATGAAGGTACTGTCAAGTTCCCTCAGACCCATATCTGGATGGATACCTGTGCAGTGGAAGCATTGGATTACGGCCTTGAGAGAGGCATTGTCGGCTGCACATCGAACCCTGTGATTATCGGATCTGTTATCAAGGAAGAGATGCCGATCCTGTTAGGAAAGGTCAAAGAGCTGATCGAAGAGATGCCGACCGCAACCGAAGAAGAGATTACCTGGGCACTTATTGACTATATCGGTGCTGATCGTTCTAAGAAGCTTCTTCCGATCTTTGAGGAGAACAAGGGTAAGAAGGGTCGCCTTTCCATCCAGGTCAATGCAAAGTATTACAGAAGCCCTGAGAAGATCTTAGAGCAGGCAATTCATCTGAATACGCTTGGCAAGAACATGCAGGTTAAGATGCCTGCTTCCGCAGCCGGTATCAAGGCGATGGAAGAAGCTACCTATCATGGCATTTCCATCAACGCAACGGTTTCCTTCTCTGTCGCACAGGCAATCGCAGTTGCTGAGGCAGTTGAGAGAGGTCTTGCAAGACGTCGTGCGGAAGGTCTTCCTTGCGATGAGATGGCTCCGATCTGCACCATCATGATCGGTCGTGTCGGCGACTGGATGAAGAAAGATTATGCAAACCGTGGTGTTGAGCCTGAGAATCCGGAAGCAATCGAGTGGGCAGGCGTTGCTGTCATGAAGAACGCTTATAAGATCTTCAAAGAGCGTGGATATGAGTGCAGACTGTTAACCGCAGCGTATCGTAATCCTCAGCAGTGGTATGCATTCCTTGGTGCAGACTTAAGCGAGACCATCCCTTACAAGTGGCATAAGGTCTTTAACTCTGATGAAGTTGCTGATATTGAGATCAAGAACTACATCGATGAGCCTCTTGAGGCACCTTATATGGATTGGCTCCTAACACAGCCTGAGTTTGTTAAGGCTTATGATCCGGAAGGTCTTGCTGTGGAAGATTTCGTGAAGTACGGCGCGTTCCAGGCAACTCTGGATGGCTTTATCAAGGGTTATGAAGAGCTCCTTGGTATCATCCGCGATATCATGATCTATCCTGAGAAGCATTAATCAATCGAATGTGATCTAACCGTAAGGCGCTTTCGCAAAAGCGAAGGCGCCTTTATCGTGTGAGGAAAATCAAAATGAGTTACTTTTCCCAAAACTATTTCTATCAAGTGCCTGCAAATAAAAAGCTGCGTGTGATTGTTCACACGGACTGCAAGAATGAGGCGGATGACCAGTTTGCGCTGGCGCATCATTTGATGACCGAGAAGTATGATGTCGTAGGAATTATTGCGGGTCATTTTAACGACAATCCGCAGGAGTACGGTGTCGGGAATACTGCGAAGGCAAGCTATGATGAGATCCTAAAGATGCTTGATTTGATGGGATTATCCGGCAAGTATCCGGTCGCGATGGGTTCTGCCTATCCGATGAAAGATTGTACCGATCTGATTGAGTCGGAAGGCGCAGACATGATCATCGCAGAGGCCTTAAAGGACGATCCGAGACCCCTTTATATCTGCTGTCAGGGTGCAATCACAGATATCGGTTGTGCGATTTTAAAAGAGCCTGCGATCTGCGAAAAAATGACCGTGATCTGGATCGGCGGCGGCATGTATCCGGACGGTTGCAAAGAGTTTAATCTGAGAAATGATATCGCTGCGGCCAACATTTTGTTCTCGTCTAAGACAGAGGTGTGGCAGGTGCCGATCAATGTCTATAAACAGGCTGCCGTATCTTTGGCGGAGCTGCAGGTCAGAGTCAGACCTTGCGGTGAGGTTGGCCGTTATCTGTTCGAGCAGATGGTTGATTATAATAATAAGACGTTAAAACCTCATTGGCCGCATGGGGAGACCTGGGGACTCGGTGACCAGGCGACCGTGACACTTCTTCTAGATGAGAAGGAGCGGTTTAATTATGACCTGATTCCTGCACCTTACATTTTACCGGATATGTCTTATGACTTTACACCGGAAAATCGTCCGATTCGTGTGTATCATACGATTGATGCGAGACTTACGATGGAAGATTTTTATGCAAAGCTTGCGATCAATTTCGGCAGCAAATGAGTCTAAAACCTTATATTTACAGGAAAAACACGTGACCGATGGGTTGCGTGTTTTCTTACTATTTGCTATAATATATTTTTGTTATTGACAGCAGAATCTAGACAGTTCTGCGAAGAAGTTCTGTTCAAGTTCCGAAGGAGTTTTTACCATGAAAAAAGTAGAAGATTATGTCATGAGTATTCCGGATTTCCCGGCACCGGGAATCATTTTCAGAGACGTCACAAGTGTGATCCAGGATGCAGACGGCCTTCAGCTTGCCATCGATGAGATGCAGAAGAGACTGGAAGGGCTTGATTTTGATGTGATTGCAGGTGCAGAGTCCCGTGGTTTCCTGTTTGGCATGCCGATCGCTTACAATTTACATAAGCCGTTTGTTTTGATCCGTAAGAAGGGTAAACTTCCTCGTGAAACCATCGAGAGAACCTATGATCTTGAATACGGTACTGCAACCATCGAGATGCATAAAGATTCGATCAAGCCTGGTCAGAAGGTTGTCATCATCGATGATCTGATTGCAACGGGCGGCACGATCGAAGCAAGCGCGAAGCTGATTGAAGAGCTTGGCGGTGAAGTTGTCATGTGTCTGTTCCTTATGGAGCTTGCCGGCTTAAACGGCAGAGAAAAACTGAAAGGATATGACGTAGAATCTGTCATTTGCTATCCTGGTAAGTGAAAATACCACCGGACAATCTTTCATTGTCCGGTGATATGCATATATTCATGTATGAAATTGGAAACTGTGATTTGCTTGGGGGAGAGATCACAATGGAAGAAGATACGAAACAAAAAAGTGTAAAAGACTTAGATAAGATTGAACGCGAATTGGAGGCTCCTGCGGATTTTACATCGCCTGAGACCTTATATGAAGAGTTGAAGACTGCGATTCGCGCTTATCATCCGTCCACAGATTTTTCGCTTCTGGATAAGGCGTATGAGGTTGCTTATACCGCCCATAAAGACCAGAAGAGAAAGTCGGGAGAACCTTATATCATTCATCCGCTTTGTGTCTGTATTATTCTTGCGGATCTGGAGCTTGACAAGGAGACGATCCTGGCAGGCTTGCTTCATGATGTCGTAGAAGACACTTCTTTAACCTACGAGGATGTGAAAGATCAGTTTGGTGAGGAAGTTGCCAACCTGGTCAACGGTGTCACAAAGCTGACGCAGATCAATTATGATGCGGATAAGGTCGAGGTGCAGGCGGAGAATTTGAGAAAGATGTTTCTTTCCATGGCGAAAGACATTCGCGTGATTATTATTAAGCTTGCCGATCGTCTGCATAACATGCGTACGCTGGAATATCAGTCACCGCAGAAGCAGAAGGAAAAGTCCAGAGAGACGATGGATATCTATTCACCCATCGCTGCAAGGCTTGGTATTTCCAAGATCAAGGTGGAACTGGATGATTTATCCTTAAAGTATCTGGAGCCGGATGTCTACAATCAGTTGACGGAACTGCTGCACGAATCTGAACAGGAGCGTACGGCATTTGTGGATAAGACGATTGCGGAAGTCAAGGAACATCTGGAAGAAGCAGGGGTTCGTGCGCGGGTCGATGGCAGAGTCAAGCATCTGTTCTCCATTTACAAAAAGATGGTGAACAAGCAGAAGACCCTGGATCAGATCTATGATCAGTTTGCGATTCGCATCATCGTGGATGATTTGAAGGACTGTTATGCAGCGCTCGGTATTATTCACGAGATGTATACACCGATTCCGGGCAGATTTAAAGATTATATCGCGATGCCGAAGCCGAACATGTATCAGTCGCTTCACACGACGCTGCTTTCTTCCGATGGCAGACCGTTCGAGATTCAGATCCGCACCTACGAGATGCACCGGATCGCTGAATACGGTATCGCTGCGCACTGGAAGTACAAGGAAAACCGGGAAGGCAAGCAGACGACAGACAGTGAAGAAGCAAAGCTTACCTGGCTTCGTCAGATCCTGGAGTGGCAGAGAGATTTGGATGATAACGCAGAATTTTTAAGCCTGATCAAGAGCGATTTAAACCTGTTTTCGGAAAATGTTTACTGCTTCACCCCGACAGGAGATGTCAAAACCCTGCCTGCCGGCTCGACACCGATCGATTTTGCTTATAGCGTGCACAGCGCGGTTGGCAATAAGATGGTTGGCGCGCGCGTGAACAATAAGCTTGTCCCGATCGATTATACGATTCAGAACGGTGACCAGATTGAGATCATAACCTCGCAAAATTCCAAGGGTCCCAGCCGTGATTGGCTTAAGATCGTCAAGAGTACGCAGGCGAGAAACAAGATCAATCAGTGGTTTAAGTCTGAGTTTAAGGAAGAGAATATTACGCGCGGTAAAGATTTGATTGCAGATTACTGCAAGGGCAAGAATATCGCGTTAAATGAGCTGATGAAGCCGGAATTTGTGGAAAAATGTCTGGCGAAGTACGGCTTTAAAGACTGGGATTCCATGTGTGCGGCGGTTGGCCATGGTGGCTTAAAAGAGAGCCAGATCGTCAACAAGCTGTTGGATGAACAGAAAAAGAAAGAGAAGAAAGAGATCACTGACGCGCAGATTATGGCTGCGCTGGGGGATCCGGATACCGATGAGAGCCAGGTGGTCAAGCCTGCCCGCTCGAAGAAGAAAAAGAGCGGGATTACCGTGGAAGGCATTCATGACCTTGCCGTGCGTTTTTCCAGATGCTGCAACCCGGTGCCGGGTGATGAGATCGTTGGCTTTGTCACGAGAGGCCGCGGTGTTTCGATCCATCGTACAGATTGTGTGAATATCATCAATCTGCCGGAGATGGAACGGGAGCGTCTGATCGATGCAGAGTGGAGCCTGCCGAAGGATATCAAGCCTGAAGATGCACTCTATGCCGTTGAGATTCAGATTTATGCAAACAACCGTACGGGAATGCTTGTCGATATCTCGAAGATATTTACCGAAAATCAGATCGATATGAAGTCGCTTAACTGCCGCACAAGCAAACAGGGAACAGCGACGATCAGCATCGGATTTGAGGTGGGAAGCGTCGAGTTCTTAAATTCGATTATCAGTAAGGTGCGCAGTGTGGAAGGCGTACTGGATATTCAGAGAGTGTAATTGGTGATTGTATGCATATGTATCAGATGTGCCTTGGTGTGATTGCGACCAATGTTTACTTCTTAGTAAATGATGAGACAAATGAAACCGTGATCGTGGATCCTGCTGATCAGGCTGAAAAGATCATGGATCATATCGCGTCAAAAGGGTTGATTCCGAAGGCAATCTATCTGACGCATGGACATTTTGATCATATTCTGGCATGTGAGGATCTGAAACGTGCGTATCATATTCCGGTCTATGCTTTGGAAGATGAGAAGGAGACTTTGGCAAATCCTGGGCAGAATCTGACGGAGTGGTACTCGGATGTCTTTACGATCTCCATGGAGGCAGATCGTTGGCTGAAGGATGGAGAGTATCTTGACGTGGCAGGCCTTCCCTGTGAGGTCATTGCGACACCAGGTCATACGCCAGGCGGCTGTTGTTATTATTTCCCGGAGGAGAAGATACTGGTCTGCGGAGATACCTTGTTTGAGGGAAGCTACGGGAGAACCGATTTCCCGGGCGGCAGTTTTCGTAAGCTGCATCAGTCCATGCTGCGTCTTTTTACGCTTCCGGACGATGTCATTGCTCTTCCGGGACACGGATCTGCAACGACGATCGGGACGGAGAAGAAGTTTAATGCGATCAATGAGGAGGGGAGTGCAACATGGTTCGACTAAAAATGAACCGCGAAGAGTTCGCTTACGACTGCATTTCCTTGATCAAAGCCTTCTATCCAAAGGAAAAGATTCTGCTGCACGGAGACGATGAGGGCGTGACGACCGAGATCGTGCTCGATCGGTTTTTAGAAGGAAATGTCCATGAGATTCGAATGACCCTCTCAGAAGAGCAGACGACTAGAAAGAGCAGATTTGTGACAATTGAGGGGGATGAAAATTCTCTTGAAAATAAGCGTCTGCTTCGCATGGCGTATAAAGATCTGATCTATGAAGTGCTCTCAGAGGCAAAGCAGGAGACGCTTCCCTGGGGGACATTGACTGGCGTTCGCCCGACCAAACTTCCTTACAGCTGGTATCAGGAAGGAATGACGGAAACTGAGGCTGTAAATCGACTGATGACCGAATATCGTGTCAGTCCAGAGAAAGCACAAACCGCCGCGCAGATTGCGATGACGGAGCGGGAGCTTTTTGCCGGGATCGATGTGAGTAAAGAGATCAGTATCTACATTGGAATTCCGTTTTGTCCGACGACTTGTTTATATTGCTCCTTTACGTCGTATCCGATTGCTGAGTATCAGAATCTGACGGAGGCGTATCTTTCGTGTCTGTTCCGCGAGATCCAAGCGGTTTCGCAGATGACTAAGGGGCGCAAGGTCACAGCAATCTATATCGGTGGCGGCACACCGACCTCGCTTACTGCGGATCAGCTGCGAAGACTGCTTCACACCGTGCGAGAGAATTTCGATTTGAAAACGGTGCGCGAGTTTACTGTAGAAGCCGGTCGCCCAGATAGTGTGGATTTTGAAAAGCTTCTAGTGCTTAAAGAAGAAGGCGTAACGCGCATCTCGATCAATCCGCAGACAATGAAACAGGAGACCTTAGATCTGATCGGCAGAAGACATTCCGTGGAAGATGTCAGACGAGCCTTTGCGCTCGCAAGAGAGGCCGGACATGATAACATCAATATGGATCTGATCCTGGGGCTTCCCGGGGAAAATGCAGACGATGTCTCTGCGACACTTTCTGAGATCGCAACGCTTTCACCGGAAGATCTGACAGTGCATACATTGGCTCTTAAGAGAGCCTCCCGACTTGTCAGAGAGATCGACCGCTATGAGGATCTGACACCTACAGATACGGTGGAGAGCCTGCAAAGAACGATTACATTTGCCAAAGAACATGGCTACCGGCCATATTATTTATACCGCCAGAAGAACATGGCGGAAAACCTGGAGAATGTCGGCTACGCAAAACCGGGTCATGAAGGGCTGTATAACATTCTGATCATGGAGGAAATGCAGACCATTTTGGCTTGCGGGGCGGGCGCGACGTCGAAGTTCGTCTATCCGGAGCAAAACCGGATTGAGCGTGCGGACAACGTTAAGAGTATCCGGGATTACATTGAAAGAATTGATGAAATGATCGACCGTAAGAGAAGAATGCCTCTTGGGGGATGATTTCACTAGGAGGACGCATGAATCGTATCGCAAAGTTGCTGGCCGATGAGGCCGGACTACCTATGATTTGTGATTTATCGGATGAATTGTCGCACGGTGTGCTGGTGAGCAATCTTGCCTACCGTCTTGCAAAAGAACTGGAACTTCCAGAAGATTTTTGCTATCATATGTCGGTGGCGGGGATGATGCATGATGTTGGGAAACTGGAGATCTGGCAGTACCTGCATCAGGATGAAGATCAGAGGCTTGAAATCGAGCGTACAAGATATACCAGAACGCATCCGACGCTCGGCTACTTACGACTTTTAAACGAAGGATTTGATCCATTTGTTTGTGAAGCCGTGCTGCATCACCATGAGAATTATGATGGGACGGGGTATCCTGATAATCTAAAGGGGGAGGAGATTCCCCTGGGCGCTCGGATACTTCGCGTGTGCGATGTGTTTGCGGCTCTCGTTTCAGACCGTCCTTACAGGAGAGCTTTTTCAACGGAGACCGCGATGGAGCTTTTGATCGACGAGGTCGAACATTTTGATATGTGGATCTTCCTGGCATTTCAGCGCGTGGTTGCTGCGCCGGAGTTTAAGGAGATTCATTTATTGATCAAAGATTATAACGAAGGATACAATCGGATCCGGGAAAGTGCCAGAAGGCAACAAATAGAGGGGGAGGAATCTGTATGATTACACAAAGACCGAAAGGAACGCAGGATTGGTACGGGGAAGCGATGCACAAGCGAACCGTGATCGAAAAGATGGCAAGTGAGCTCGCAGAGTCCTACCACATGAAAGAGATCATCACGCCTGCATTTGAACATACCGTACTGTTTCAGAGAGGTGTTGGGGATACCACGGATGTTGTGCAAAAAGAGATGTACACCTTTGAAGATAAGGGCGGAAGAAGTATTACTTTAAAGCCGGAAGGCACTGCGGGTGTGATCCGTGCTTATCTGGAAAATAATCTCTATGCGGAGAGTGGTCCGACGAAGCTTTATTATGTGACGCAGGCATTTCGTTACGAGCAGCCGCAGAGCGGAAGACTTCGTCAGCATCATCAGTTTGGTGTGGAGTTTATCGGTGCAGAGAGTCCCTTGGCGGAAGTCGAACTGATCACACTGATCACAACCCTGATCTCCAGACTGGGACTTAAGGATGCGAAGCTTCACATCAATTCGATTGGCTGTAAAAAGTGCCGGAAGAGCTACAACGATGCGCTTCTTGCCTATTTAACGCAGCACGAGAGTGAGCTTTGCTCGACCTGCCGTGAGCGTATGAAGAAGAATCCGCTGCGCGTCCTGGACTGCAAGGTGCCGACATGTAAAGAGATTGTCAAGGATGCGCCTCGTACGATCGATTATCTGGACGATGAATGCAGAGAGCACTTTGAAGAGCTTCAAGGCCTGCTGACTGCAATGAATATTCCTTACGAAATTGATACCGGCATCGTCAGAGGCCTGGATTACTACACGAAGACTGTGTTTGAGTTCGTCAACTCGGAAGGCTTTACGCTTTGCGGCGGCGGACGTTACGACGGTCTGGTGCACGAGATCGACGAGAAGCAGGACATTCCTTCCGTCGGCTTTGGTATCGGCATTGAGCGTATCATTTATTTCCTCGAAAAAGAGGGCGTAGAACTGCCTGCAGAGAAGCCTGTGGAACTTTATGTCGGTATCCTCGGCCAGGAAGCAAAGGCAAGAGCTTATCAGATCGTTACGAAACTGCGTCACGCTGGTGTCATTGTCGAAACTGACTACATGAACCGCAGCGTGAAAGCGCAGATGAAATATGCAAATAAGATCGGTGCGAAGAATACCGTGATTCTTGGAGAAAATGAACTCGCAGAGAATAAGGCTGTGGTCAAGAACATGGAAAGTCATGATCAGACCGAAGTGGCACTGGATCGCATCGTTGATTATTTCTTAAAAACAGAGTAAAAGGGAAGGGAAAATCTTATGGCAGAGTCAATGAAGGGCTTACACAGAAGCCATCGTGCGACCGAGGTTTCCAAAGAAAACCTTGGTCAGGAAGTTGTTGTCATGGGTTGGGTGCAGAAGCGCCGTAACTTAGGAGGCATGATTTTTGTCGATTTGAGAGACAGAAGCGGCCTTTTGCAGATCGTATTTGATGAAAATGAAGTCGGTACCGACGGTTTTGAAAAGGCCGGGAAGTTAAGAAGTGAGTTCGTGATCGCGGTGCGCGGCAATGTAGAACTGCGTGACGGTGCGGTCAACGAGAACTTAAAGACCGGTGAGATCGAAGTGCGTGCAAGAGAGCTTCGCATTTTATCCGAGGCTGAGACGCCTCCGTTCCCGATTGAAGCAAATTCCCAGACCAAAGAAGAACTGCGCTTAAAGTACCGTTATCTGGACCTTCGTCGCCCTGACATTCAGCGCATCCTGATGCTTCGCTCCAAAGTGGCGAATTCCGTGCGTCAGTTCTTGTCAAATGAAGGCTTCTTAGAGATCGAGACCCCGGTTTTGATGAA
>JAFVAL010000016.1 GCA_017480565.1 Lachnospiraceae bacterium
AAATAAAAAGAGCAGGAAGAGGATCTGGTAAAGAGCAAGGAAAAGTGGTAAGATAAAGCAACTACAAAGGTAAAAACAAATCTACCCAAACAGAGGGGAAATTCTGATCTGTCATTTCCGAAGGTAAGTTAACGCTATCGTATGTCAATGGTATGTTGTCATATGACGTCTGTCATGGTAAAAAAAGTTAGAGTGGGTCTTCTGTAGGCTTATGCGGGAAATGCATGGTGCAGGGAGGATCTGCGATAAAGATTTGATCATGGCAGTGTGCGTTTGAGACGGACGTTGTCGGGAAAAGCAGAGGGTTTCAGATGGGTAGTTTGAGAGATCGGATTACTAAGCTGAAAACTGAAAATAGTGGTGCATTCAAGAGGGTAGCCTTAGGGCTTGTCCTCTCTGTTTGCGTTGTATTCGGAACTTTGTTCGGACTGCTTTTGCCGGCTTACACGATGTCGAAGACAACGTACTGTGGTGTGGAAGAGCACACGCACACCGCAGAGTGTTACGAGAAAGTGCTTTCTTGTGGCCTCGAGGAAAATGAAGGACATACGCATACCGAAGCGTGCACCGAGACCGTGAGCGAGCTCATTTGCGGACTGGAAGAGTCAGAGGCGGTGGAAGCCACCGAGGATTCGGAAGGGTCGCCGGGGCATAAGCACACGGAGGCGTGCTACCAGACGGTGACGAGGTATGTCTGCGGCCTGGAGGAAACGGAGGGGCATCAACATACAGATGCCTGCTACGAAGACGTCTTGATCTGTGGTCAGGTCGAGCATGTGCACACGAAGCAGTGCTATTCCAACCCGAATGCGGTGGAGAGCCGCAAGACGTGGGAAGCGACGATTCCGGAGTTTACCGATGAGCAGTCGAAGATCGACCGGTTCTTGGCGGTTGCGGAGTCGCAGCTTGGGTACAAGGAGAGCGCGGAGAACTTCGAAGTCCAGAGCGACGGCAGTCTCAAAGGCTATTCGCGTTACGGCGACTGGTACGGCGTGGACTACGGTGACTGGTGTGCGATGTTTGCTTCGTTCTGCTTAAGCTACGCAGGCATTGAGAAGGATGTTGTTCCTTACGCCGCGGGCTGCCAGAACTGGATTGATTCGCTCACCGAGCGTGGTATGTTTGTTTCGAGAGAGCAGGCGATGCCGAAGCGCGGCGACCTCATTTTCTTCGACTTTAAGCATGAAGGTGTGTCGCATCATGTTGGCATCGTGTCCGAGGTGGACCTGGAGAACAACCAGGTGAAGACCATCGAGGGAAATACGTCCAATCAGGTTGCGAGAAAGTCTTATGCGCTGGATGAGGATGCGATCGTCGGGTACGGCGTGCTGCCAGGGGAGCTTGGCAGAAATGTCGTGGCTGAGACGCTGGATGTGACTGATACCGAGGAAACCGGGATTGATCATTTTGAGCAGACCGCTTATGTGATCAAAGTGACCGCGGATGCGGAGAAGGGTGTCTTCCCTGAGGGCACTGAGATGCGGATTAAACTGCTTGGTGCAAATCAGGTATATGACGCGGTGACGGATGCGATTTCTGAAGAAGTCGGTCGTATCACTGCGGTGGACATCTCTTTCTGGCATGATGATGTTGAGATTGAGCCAAATGGTCCCGTCAACGTGCAGATTACCACGAACTATGAAAATGCTTACGTCGTTCATGTGGACGAGGAGGGCAATGGTTCGCAGGTGGATGCGCAGACGGAAGACGGTGTGGTGTCGTTTACGGCGGATGGCTTCTCGGTGTATGTCGTTGTGGAAGCGCCGGAACCAGCGCAGATTGTCGTCCAAACGGTTCAAGAGTTGGATGAGTTGACAGAGAATACACCGTTTTACATCTCTTATGGTAGTCCTTCCAGTTTTGCCACAAACCAGTTGAACAGTAATGGATGCCTCATTGAGGATGGCAGCTCTTCAAACGCTGCGGAGTGGTACTTTGAGAAAGACGACAACGGAAAATATTATGTCTATACACTGATTGATGGGCAAAAGCAATATATCAAAAGTGTGGCGAATGGTCAAAACGAGATTAAACTTGATTCTGAATCAGGAACAGCGCTCGATATAACTAAGACGCCAGAGACAGGAAAGTTTTTCTTTAAAAAGGATGGTCAGAATAGATGGCTACAGCATTCCAATGGCGGTAAAGGCATTCGTTTCTACACAGAGAATAAAGATGTTAATAATGCCAGACTTGTCATTAGCTATCCGAATTCGTATCATTTTTCGAATGATCCTTACCATCTGGATGGGGAAACCTTTGGCATCGCTTATTACAACCTCGCATTAACTGGAGTTAGCTTAAGCACTGAGCCCCAGGTCGTCAACGGAAAGAACCGCCTCGCTGGAAAGGATCTGGTCATCCGCCCGGATGTCTTGGACAATGATGGATTCTTCCTGGTGTCTGAGGGTGAGGATGTAACTGAGTGGACATTTGAATATATTCATGATGACCTCTATTACATCAAGACAGTGGTTGACGGGGCGGCAAAGTATCTGACACTGAATGGAACCGAGTTGACACTATCCGATACGCCGGATGAGACTTATTCTCAGTTTGCGGTGCAGCCGGGGACTGGTTCTAATGCAGGAAAATGGAACTTCAGTGTCGGGGGTTATGTCTTAAACAGCGACGGAGGGACTTCTAAGAACGGCTTTAATGGCTGGGATCAAAGAGGTACGACAACCTGGCTTAGCCTTGTGAGGAAGACAGAGGTGATCGAAGACGATGACTTCAATGTCTATTCAGCAAAAAAGGTGAGCGTCTCGAATACCCAGGAGGTCTCTTACGGACAGCAAGTGATTATCTACACCAGAGTCTGGAACGAAGAGACGTTGGAATATGAGTTCTACGGAGTCGATCATGATGGTACGTTGTTCCGTTGCTATGACAACGGAGATGTCATTGAGTGGATTGGTTCGTCAGTCAATACTGAGCTGTGGAAATTCATTGAGTACTATGATGTCGGAACGACAACGCCAAATTATTATTATGATTTGCAGAATGTTTACTCCGGCAAGTACATCGCACCGCAGCTGCAGGGTGGACAGATTTTTTCCAACTCTACAATCGGTGTGAACATGAACGGACGTCGTTACGGCGATGATTATACAACGATTATCACCTGGGACGATCCATATTATGAGTACGTCGGCTTGAAGGTTGAAAACGGCAAGGTTGTGCCTTGTCCATTGGCGGAAACGGATGATTTCTATTTTGCAATCATCAATACGCCGGAAGTTGCAGAGTTGACCACGGTGGATACGATCGATAACGACGATTTCGGTATCACCATGAAGATGGTGGATTTCAATGATCCGAACCAATCGGCTCCAAATACGAGAAACTCAAGCCAGACCAACGTGCTTGGCTATGATACCAATAAGCCGAATATGGTGAGCACGGATCTGGATTCAGAAGGATATCCAGTGACGAACGCAGCGGTGACGGGCAAAGATTCTACGTCGTTAAAGACGCTGTTTGGCCCTGCAACCGAGGTGAATCATCTGTTTATCGAGAGCACGTATAACGAGAGTGGTTACTTTGAATATAACTCAACTCAGAATTATGCGTACTTAGCAGATGGAAAAAACTTTACCGTATATGACCAGCTGGGTGTTGTTGCCAAAGAAGCAGCTGCGACAAGCAAGGAACATGGACATCTCCTTCCGTATAATTCATTAGCCAATCCAGAGACTGGAAAGGCGTGGCCGTATTCGACATTTGTGACGAATCAGACGGATACGATCAACAATCCATTGCCGGATACGGATCCTCGAAAAGGCGAACAGCTGATTGAGATTCCATGGATGTCAACAGATTACTTCTTTGGCATGGAGATGGAAGCGAAGTTCACACAGACACCAAACGGCCTAGACGCCTGGGGGCATGATATCATCTTTGAGTTCTCGGGCGATGATGATTTCTGGTTCTATGTGGACGGTGAGCTTGTCTTAGATCTCGGCGGTGTACATTCTGCCATGACCGGTAAGATTAACTTCCGCACGGGCGTTGTGACGTACATGAATCATGCTAGAAACATGGTGACGTCATCGCTCTATGAGATCTTTAAAAAGAATTATAAGACAAGAAATCCGGAAGCAACAAGCGATGAAGTCAATGCTTATCTGGATGAAATCTTCGTTCTGAATGCAGAAGGAAACCGCGTCTTTAAGGATTACTCGAACCACACGATGAAGATGTTCTTCATGGAACGTGGTGCGGGCGCATCGAACCTTCACATGAGATTCAATCTGGCAGCAGTCAAGCCGGGAACGGTAGTGTTGTCTAAGACGATTTCCGGAACCGACAAGCTGGATTATTCGCTTGCAGAGTTCCCTTATCAGATCTTTTACAAGCAGAAAGCGGATGGAGAACAAATCTGGCATCAACTGACTGAAAAGACCGGGGATTCTTACAATGTCACCTACAGTGGCAAGAAAATCCCGGTAAAGTATTTACCTGAGTATACACCGGCTGGGGGAGCAACGTCTTATAACGATGTGTTCTTCTTGCAGCCAGGGCAATCGGCAGAGATTCATTTTCCAGAGGATGTGACAGACTACTATATCGTTGAGTGCGGTATCAATCCAAACATCTACGATCGGGTCACGGCAAATGAGCAGGTGATCTCTGGCAAAGACGACGACGGCTCAGGTGACGAACTCGGAAGAGACGACCGCAGAGGCGATCGTTGAGACGAGTGAAGTCTTGGATTATGAAGATGCGGAGAATCCGACGGCCAAGGAAGAGACGACGACCGTGGCGGAGGAGAGTCCGTTAAATGATGGCGGGCGCAAGCCTGCGATTGCACACCCGGCGTTGATCGGGAGTATTGTTGTGGCAGGTGCTGCGGCGATCGGGGTCGGCGGATACTTGATCGCGCGCGGAAAACGGAAGAAAGATGGCGAGTAAGAAAGCATCAGTTCACAAACAGAATATGCATAAAAACGGCGGGGGAATCTTCCCCGCCATTTGTCGTGTTTTGGGCACGCTGATTTTGCTGGCGGTGATTTTGATCGCAATTCCTCTTGCAGGACCGCGCCTGATGGGGTATGATGCTTACAGCGTGGTCAGTGGCAGTATGGAGCCGGAGATCCCGGTGGGAAGCCTTGTTTATACCGAGGTGATTGCCCCGGAAGAGGTGACGCCGGGGATGGTGATCGCTTTTGACTTAAATGGCGAAGTGGTGATCCACCGCGTGGTGGCCAACAGCCTGGTGCTCGGCGAATTCACAACCAAGGGCGACGCGAACCAGTCCGAGGATCTTGAGCCGGTGAAGTATGATGCGCTCATCGGCGTGATGCGGTATCATTTTGCAAAACTCGGGCGGTGGTATCTCATTTTTTCGACGAAGCTTGGCAAGATCTATCTGGGGATTCTGGCCGCGTGCGGGCTGATGTTTCACATGCTCGCGAGCCAGATCATTTCCCGCAGAAAAGAGGAGCTTGCGGAGCTTGAGAAGGAACGCGGCGAAGTGCCCGAGGATAATGCAGTGAGCGAAGAGAAGAAGAAAAAGAAATCAAACGACAAGACCTCGATCATCCTGCGGATCGTGATTCTGATCCTGCTGATTGTGTTTGTGGTTTCTGCATATAATGTGATTCATATTCAGCGGGGGTACAAGGAAGGCGAGCAGCTCTACGAGCAGACCGCGAACAAGTTTGTGACCCCGAAGCAGAATAAGCCTAAGAACGGGTCCAATGCGCCTGAGGTGACGACGATTACGCCCGAGGGGGAAGTGGTCGTAATCGACTCAGAAGTGCCGATTACGGTCGATTTTGAGGCCTTAAAAGCGATCAATCCGGACATCATCGGGTGGATCTACTGCGAGGGCACCGTGATCAGTTATCCGGTGCTGCACGGCGCGACGAACGACACCTATCTGCGTCACAGTTACGAGAAGAAGTACCTGATCTCCGGATCGATCTTCATCGATGCGGCGAATGAAAGCGATTGGTCAGACTCGAATACGATCATCTACGGACATCACATGAAGGATGGTTCGATGTTTGCGACGCTGGAGAAGTGGTGCGACCAGGACTATTTTGATGCGCATCCGGTGATGTATCTGCTGACACCGGAGCAAAATTATCGCATCGAACTGTTCTCGGCTTACACGACGTCCGCGACCTCGGACACGTACACGATCTACGGCGGGCCGGGGATGGATCTTGATAGTTATCTTGCGAAGATGTCCCGGCAGTCGGTTGTTTCCTCCGATGTTACGTTGGAAGGGGATGCACACTACGTGGTGCTGTCGACCTGCGCCTATGTGTTTGAAAACGCGCGAAGCGTGGTGCACGGGAAACTCGTGCCGATTGAGTGAGAGTGGTGAGAAAATATTTTCGGAGCCTCTGGAGAAATCCAGGGGCTTATTTAATGAGACTATATAACAATAAATAATGAATATAAATTAGGTAAAAACGCTTGATAAATTTGGTGGATTGTGATATAAACAAATATATAAAGTTATAGATAGACAATAATGCATTGCACGAAAGATTGCACCGGGCAATGCACATTTCATCTATAGCGAGAACGTCTATCATATGCAAAGGAAGGAGAGCGTGGAGATGAGGTACACGAAATTGACACCGGAAGATTTGGTCGTAACAGACAAGTATCAGGAGATTCGGAGGGCGGCGGATCGCGTCGAACTGTTTGAGGAGAAGACCTCGGAGGACGATTTGGATGAGTTTCGCATCAAACGGGCGAGACAAAAAGGGGAGAATAAGAGGGTGAATGTGACCCTACGGCTGAAGCCGAAGACGCTGCAGAAGGCGAAGATGCTAGGAAAGGGGTATTCTGCGGTGCTCAGCCAGATTGTGGAAGGGGTGATGAATGATCCGTCGCTGCTGGCGAAGTTTTTGTGAGGGGAGAGTCTTTGATGCCACCATTAGTCTTGCGACCCTGCGACAACAAATCCGCCCCGTGGGGGCTCGAGGCAAGTCTGTCTAGGGGTTTACGCAGATCTTGCGACAACAAATTCGCCCCGCAGGGTCTCGAGGTAAGGCTGTCTAGGGGATTACGTAGATCTTGCGACAACAAATTCGCGCCGTAGGGTCTCGAAGCAAGTCTGTTCAGGGGGTCACGTAGACCCTGCGACGACAAATTCGCCCCGTAGGGTCTCGAAGCAAGTCTGTTCAGGGGGTCACGTAGACCCTGCGACGACAAATCTGCCCCCCCAGGGTCTCGAAGCAAGTCTGTTCAGGTGGTTACGCAGATCCTGCGACAACATATCCGCCGCGAGGGTCTCCAAGCGAGATGCTAGTTGTATTGACAACGTAATGATAAACAATTATACTTGTCATTAACAGGAGGTGGATACAATGTCTACAATGAATCTCAATATTCGCATCGACAAAGATATCAAGGAACAAGCAGAAATGATTTTTTCTGAATTAGGAATCAATATGACAACAGCAATCAATATGTTTTTAAGATCAACGATTAGGGAACATGGAATTCCTTTTACACTTAAGTTGGATATCCCCAACGAGACGACCGTTGCTGCAATTGAAGAGGGAAGAAGAATTGCGGTGGATCCAAACGTAAAAGGTTATTCCTCTGCAGCGGCGTGGAAGGCCGCCATAGAAGATGAGTTATGCTAAGTAGCGTAACATTACATTCGGGAAAATAAAAGAGAGGGCTTGTCTCTTTGTGGTAAGATTTGTTTGCCAAAATAAATCACACGAAGGGAGGCCCTCTATGTATTTAAGTGTAACAAATTTTATTGAAAATGGAATAGGC
>JAFVAL010000017.1 GCA_017480565.1 Lachnospiraceae bacterium
GACTTCTCGCGGGATGCACGTAAAAGAAAAGCCTGGAGGGTTAACAGATCATTACAGATGGCTTGTTCGAGTTTACTCGATAACAAGACATCTGTTGATCTGTTCGTTGCGAAAGCAACGCTCCAGGCTTTGTTATATTTAATTCAAACGCGGGGAGTCACGGCCGCTTACGTGTCCGCTACTGGCGAAACGAAGACGAGAGTCGTCCACGCACACGGAAAGATTCGACGAGCCCAATGCGACGATATTACGCCTGCACCTCTGCTTCCCTCAGCGTCGCAAACTGGAACCCATCCTCCAGATACGTATCAAACGTCCCAATCACAACCACATCATCGCCTTCCTCAGGCATCGCATTCGGATAATCAAACTCCTCCAGCGGAATAAACTCAATTCCCGAAGAGCAGCACGCCAGCGCATCCTGGATGATGCATGCATAATAATCCTTCCCTGTCTGGTCATCGTGATAATACGTGAAGTATCCCGCCATTTTGACGACCTTCCCCTTATAATTCTCCGGGTAGACCATCATATCATTAACCTGCGAGAGCACCATCGTGGAAGAAAGAATCGTCAGATCCACATCGATTCCCTCTGTCAGGCTTAACACCGCGGGCAGCGTCTCTTTCTCAGTCTCTGTCTCCTCTTCGTCAGGGAATTCGAACATCGTCGTCATCTCGACGGTTTCTTTTTCGGTTGTCGTCTCAGCCACCGCTTCCTTCGTGGTCTGTACAGGAACCTCTTCGCTCTTGCCAGAGCAAGCCGCAAGCACCAAAACCAGCGCCAATAAAACCATTATTTTTCTCAGTTTCATTTCATTTGCCTCCAAAAACAATCATCCACGTTTTCCTGCCAATGCCCCAATCACCCAGCAGATTGCAAAGGCCACCACGTCAACCGCTACGATCGTCGAGCCCACGGGAGTTCCCCACAGAATCGAGATCAGGATGCCAAGCAGCGAGCAGATCACCGAAAGCACTGCGGAACAGATCGTTACCTTTAAAAAGCTGTGGAACAGCCGCATCGCGGAGAGCGCCGGGAAGATCACCAGCGCAGAGATCAAAAGCGATCCCACGAGATTCATGGCAAGCACGATGATCACAGCGATCACCACGGCAATCAGCAGGTTATAACGGTCCGCTCTCGTTCCCGCGGATCTTGCAAAATCTTCGTCAAATGTCACCGCAAAGATCTTGTTATAGAACAAGACATAGATGACCAGAACCGCGATGGAAAGCACCACACAGAGCCATACGTCACGGATTGTCAGCGTCAAAATCGAGGTCGATCCAAACAAGGTGCTGCAGACATCGCCAGAGATATTCGAGGATGTCGGAAAGAGGTTCATGAGCAGATAACCAAAAGCCAACGCACCGACCGAGATCATCGCGATCGCGGCATCTCCTTTGATCTTCGCATTTTGTCCGGTCTTTAATAGTAAAATTGCGCACACAATCGTGACCGGAAGGACCAGATACATTTTATTAGTCAAATTAACCACGCTCGCGATTGCCATCGCACCGAACGCCACATGAGAAAGGCCATCTCCGATGAAGGAAAATCTCTTGAGCACCAGCGTCACGCCAAGCAAAGACGAGCACAGTGCGATCAGTACACCGACGATCAGTGCGTAGCGTACAAACGGGAAGTTCATGTAAAACTTTAAGGTCTCAAGCATGTGCTTCACCGCCCTTCTCCAGACATTTCTCAGAATGCCCCGCAAACAGACGCCCGATGTCGCTTGCCAGATATTCCTCGGTTGTCCCGAAGAAAATCTTGCTGCCGATGTGCAAAATGTGTGTCGCATAGTGCACTGCCGCGGCGATATCGTGGGAAATCATGAGGATTGTGATCCCCTCTTTGTTAAGCGCACGGATCAGATCATACATCTCCATCGTCACCTTCGGGTCAAGGCCGGCCACCGGCTCGTCGAGAAGCAAGACTTTTCTCGTTGCACAGAGTGCACGTGCTAGCAGGACACGTTGCTGCTGTCCGCCGGAAAGCTCCCGGTAGCAGCGATTTGCAAGGTTTGTGATGCCCATGCGCGCCATATTTTCTTCCGCAAGTTTCTTCTCTTCCCTGCTGTAAAATGGACGGAACCCCGCTCTTCCCTGGCACCCGGAAAGCACAATCTCACGTACGGAAGCGGGAAAATCGCGCTGCACAATCGTCTGCTGCGGCAGGTAACCGATCTCGTTGCGGGCAAGGCCATCGCCAAGCTCCACCGAGCCTCCCATCGGCTCCTGGAGCTTTAAAAGCGTCTTCACAAGCGTCGTCTTGCCAGACCCATTTTCACCGACGATACACAAGTAATCGCCGGGATTTACACTAAAGTTTAAATTCTGCACCACGACCCGGTTTTCATAGCCCAGGGTCAGGTCTTTTGCTGTCAAATAAGCCATATTCTTTCTTCACTGCAGCGCTTGCGTAAGCGCTTCCAGATTCTTCTCCATGATCGTCAGGTAGGTCTCCCCCGCCTGCACATCCTGCATCGTTGTTGACTGCATCGAATCGAAGGTCACGATGCTTTGATTCTTCTCACTTGTCGTCTCACGGATCGTCTCCGCAATCTTGCCGTCCGAACTTTCCAGGGTGCAAATGTTTAAAAGTCCCAACTCGTCGGCCTTTCCTGCCAGGAAAATGACCGTCTCAAAGCTGGCTTCCGTCTCCGCAGAGCAGCCCGCAAAAGCCGCATAATAGGTGAGCCCGTAGTCATCCACCAGATACCGGAACGGGAAGCGATCTCCGAACAAAACAACCTTTTTCTCGGCCTCTGAGACAGCTTTCTCATAGGCTTCATCAAGCTTTGTAAGCTTCTCCTGGTAGGCGGATGCATTTGCCAGGTAGACATCCGCATGATCCGGATCGATCGTCTCGATCGCCTGAGCAATCTCGCCTACAAATGTCTTTGCATGCTTTAAGGAAAGCCACACGTGCTCATCGTATTCCGGGCCTTCCTCCTCGCCTTCGTCCTCTTCCTCGGCTTCCATACCTTCGATGACTTCCTCTTCCTTCACCGCATCGCCCAGCACATCCAGCAGGTCGATCACGATCATATCCGGATTGACCGCCTCTTTTAAGGCATCATTGACCCATTCATCCGACTCGCCGCCGACATAAATGAATAGATCACACGTTGAAATCTTCATAATGTCCTGTGCATTTGGCTGAAAACTGTGAAGATCCACGCCGTTGTCTAAAAGCATCACAACTTCCGCATCTGCGGGATTCTCCCCCAGAATCTCCCGTACCCAGTCATATTCTGGAAAAATGGTGGTCACGATCGTGACCCCTTCATGATTCGTTGTTTGACTCTCTCTGCCGCACGCCGCAAGCCCCAAAACCAGGATCAGCAGGCCAATCAGCCATGCCCCTTTTCTTTTCATCACAAACTCCTTACAATTCCCTACATTCCTCGCAAATCCCGTAAAACACCGTACGCATCGGATTGAGCGTAAATCCGTGATGCTCCTCTAAATGCGCCGCGATCCCGACAAGCTCATCACAGTGCAAATGAATCAGCTTCCCGCATTTCTCACATTTGCAGTGAAAACAATTCTCACCGGAGATATGCGTCCCGTCTGCCACATACTCAAAGCAGGCTGGACTCTTCTCGTCGATGATGTACTTGTTCACGACACCCTCGTCCACCATGCGCTCCAACTGCCGGTAAACCGTTGACTGGCCAATCGGTGTTCCCTTTGATTTACAATACTCACACACATCCGAGGCCGTAAAATGCGCCTCCGGGATATTCTCCAGGTAGTCAATCAAGACTTCCCGTTGTTTGGTTTTATATTTTGACTTCGTATTCATCGCATCCCCTCTGACAAAGTCCCTTCTCTCAATCATAAAATGAGAACCATTTTCAAATTATAGCGTAACTGTTTGGAAACGTCAAGTAATTTGAAAATGATTCTCATTTTCATACAATCTTCAAATGTCATATTCAATCGCACTTACGGCAGCTCAATCTTTGCAATCGCAGCATCAAGCCTTGCAACCTCTTCTTCAGAAAGTGTCACATCCATCGCGCGTACATTTTCCTGCGCCTGCTTCTCATTGCTCACACCGCAGAGCACGGTATCCAGATACGGTTTGCTCAGATTCCAGTTGATCGCAATATGGGATAACGGCACATTCTTCTGCGCAGCAATCTCGTCCATCACCTTTAACAGATCCTGACAGCGGTCAAAATACGGCTGCCGGAAGAACTTATAGAAACGATAGCGGGAAGCCATCTCATCAAACTGCACAAACTCACGGAACTTTCCGGTCAGCATACCTGCGCCAAGGGTTCCGTAGCTCTCCGTTGTGATGCCTCGCTCCTTGCACCATTCTAACTGTGGCTTCGACTTCTGGTCCACCATCGAGTAGCCGTACTGCACAAAGTCGATGATGTTTAGATCTTCCGCTTCTTCCAGTCGATTCAATTCGAAATTAGAAACACCCACAAAACGGATCTTCCCCTGCGCCTTTAAATTCTCCAGTGCCTCCGCCGTCTCAGAGAAAGGCGTGCCAAAAGAAGTGTCCGGCCAATGCATCATAAAAATGTCCACATAGTCCATCTGAAGACGCTCCAATGACTCATCGATCATCTGGTAGACGATCTCCTTTCTGCCATCGTGGATTGGCTTATCTCCGGGTAGTTTCTCCTTGTGCGGCCAATGAGAGCCAAACTTTGTCTGCAGAATTACTTTGTCTCTTCTGCCTTTGAGTGCCTCACCAAGTCTGCGCTCCGCATCGCCGAGGCCATAGGTCGGTGCCGTGTCAATAAAATTCACGCCTGCATCCAACATGCATTCAATGGCAGCCATTGCATCCTTCTCGCTCACACCGCTCCAGTCCTTGCCGCCACCAAGCGGCCATGTACCGAGCACAAGCTCCGAGACTTCCAGTCCGGTTTTTCCAAGTTTTGTATATCTCATTTCCGTTTACTCATTTTCCTCGTCAAGATTTTTCAGCAGTTCCTCTACATCTTCGTTTGTACAATTCAGTGCCTTAGTAATATCATCCATCGTCATTCCCGCTTGAATGAGTTGACTGATCACCTGCGCTTTTCCAAGGTCAATTCCATCATCTCGACCCATGCGATAGGTCTCATCCAGTTTCATTTGCCAAGTCATGTACTCAATCCTCCATTCCGTAGAACTTCTGGCATCCTCGACCTCTTTCTCCAAACGACTAGATAGCTCATCCGTCACTAAACTCGTGTTGATGTAAGTAAGCAGACTGCTTAGCTCTGCGCTTAAGCCTTCCTTGGGGCCATTTGCATTCAGAACAACCGTAATGCTCTCGTCTTTTAAATCGACTCTTTTATCTTCCTGGCACTGTCTGATAAAAGTATAAATTGGAAGATTAATCTCAAACGAGGATGGTTTTTTCTTACATACAAATATCACGTAGCTTTTTTTCAATTCAGAATAAGTACTTCCGTTCTCAATCGAATCGAGATCTATCATGCCGTGATAGTATCTACTTCGCTTTCCAATTGATGGTTCATTCGTCGCCTGCATTTCGATATCGTAGCTTGTTTCATTTTCATCTTGCACATAGATATCCAAACGCACTCCATGATCGAATGGTGTAAGCTTCAATGAACGTTGTGATATAACAGCTTTCAGTTTTGTGATCTTGATATTTAAAATAACTTCCAAAATTTCTTTGGTAAGATCCAAGTTTTTCTCTAGTATTTTACAAAACAGAAAGTCATCTGCAAAATCAAGATCTTTATAGTCCTTAGAATTTCCCTGTTTACTCATAGAAGTCTCCTTTCACAACATCTTCAACATATGACTTAATTGACGAAAATATTGTGAAACGGAAACTCTGCTTTTATGATAGCAGAATTTTCTTGCAAAGTACACGGTTACTCCGAAAGTTTCACAATAATTTCTTCATTTTGATAAACAACTACTCCATTATTGGGGGAGAACGTTCTGCAATACAGGGGATTAGAACAATAAAGAATATATGAGAGAAATCGTAGAAATTAAAAAGATCCCCTGACTGGATGATCAGTCCAGCGAAGGGGATTATAGTTTATTATATTAGCTTTGTCAAGATGTTTTTATATCTTATAACTCGTTATGTAAAATTATTTTCAGATATTTGCATTGCATCAGGCAATGCATAAAGCAATGCAAATATCTCTCATTGGATGTATTCCCTCGATGTTTATCCCATCCATCTCGCCAAAAGTGGAATCACCTGCGGCAAAATCGACACCACACTGATCACGCGAAATACATGCAAGATCATGATGTCTGCCGCATACCCCTGCGAGATGTTTAGGTCCTCCGAAAGCAGTGCAATTTCACTTGCCCCTGCGCAAGTCGTTGCAAGCATCGACTCTTTGACTTCCATCGGGCTGACTTTTCGCACCAGGAAGGAGGTCAGGAAGCAATTCGCGATAAATACAACGATGATGACAAGTGCCGGGAGAAGCAAAAAGCGAAGTTCCAGCACATCTTTCTGGCTTAAGAGTGTTCCAATATACGCACCGGAGAACAACTGCGCCGCTTTCTTAATCTCTTTGCGCATTCTGCCTTTCTGCGTGGTAAGACTTAAGGCCGCGACCGCGACCAGGGAAAACAGCAGGGTTCCCCCGGGGATCCCGATCATCTTTCCAATCCAGCCGCCAGCGAACGCTGCCGCGAGGGAGGTCAAATGTTCCACCATCGGCACTTCTTGGGTTCCTAGCTGTTTCTTTGAAGATTTTCTCTGCCCTTGCGTTCCCATCTCCTGCCCTGCTTTCGTGGCTGCTTTCGGATCCACAAAACGAATCAAGAACGGAATGATTGCGATTCCGGTGATCAGTCTGACAAACTGCAGTACCGCAACCTTTCCGGCATCAGCACCGAGCTCTTCTGCGATCAGAGGCACATCGTTGATGCCTCCTGCGATGCCAGACGCAAGGGAAGTTGTCGGATCGAGCGGGCTGATGTGCATGATCAGAAAACCGACCACAATATCACACAGATACATGCTCACAATCACGAGCAACAATGGCAGTATCAGGTCTTTTAAGCGTTTTAGTTTCTCCCTGTTGATCGCTGCGCCTAAGAAGCCACCGGCGACGGATTGCGCGAAAAAGCGCGCTGCAAAAGGCATGTAAGCCTGGTCTGTCACCAGGTTTAGTGCGGCCGCACCGACGATTCCGCCAAGCATCATGCCGCCGGGAATCCGCAGTTTGGTAAATAAATATCCTACGACAAATGCACACACAAGCGTAAGAATCAGCGATGTCCATTGATCCATCGGTTCAACCCCCAGTTCTATTAAAATGCCCAAAAACAAGCAATCGCACCAGCGGCCTGCCGCTGGTGCGATGGGACAAAGAAGAGACGAAAAAAAGAGAATTTCAAAGGAAATTAAAACTGATGAATCTTCTCTGAGATTCCCTTAAGTCCCGTGCGCAGCACATCAATGTCATTTTGCATCATCATCATATCCAGACGATCCGAGAAACGTTCTAACATCTTCGGTCCGCCGTGGATGGCAAACTTCTTGCCATATTTGCGGCATGCGTCAGACGTCTTTGTGATCGCTTCGATCATCAGTGGATTCATGGTGTCACCGGGAATGCCAAGCGAGATGGACAGGTCGTTCGGACCGATTAAGAGCACATCAATGCCCTCCACCTGTGCGATAGCCTCCACATTTTCGATGGCAGTCTTGGTCTCAATCTGCGCGATGGAAAGAACATTCGCATTGCCTTCCGCCATCGCTTCCGCATGCTTCTTGCCAGCCATATAGCCGGTAATCGCGCCGACCCCGGCAAAGCCACGGTCGCCAAGCGGCGGATACTTTGACCAGTGCACGATCTCTTCGGCCATCTCTTTGGTCTCGGTCATCGGCACCATCACACCGGTCGTCCCGGCATCCAAAAAGCGCGAGACTTCCTTAGAGAGCATGGTTGCCCGGAAAAAGCATCCAAGATCAACCGCGCGGGCCATCTGTGCCAGATCATGTACGGTCTCGATCGTATAATTGCTGTACTCGGTATCGAGCATCACGAAATCAAATCCGGCTTCTTTCGCCATCGGAATGATCGCAGGATTGCGGACCACACGAAGCATGGTTCCGTAAATCTTTTCGCCCGATAATAATTTCTCTTTTAAATTGGTCATTCGTCTCACCTCTTGCCTTATGCTTCTTTTGCTTTTCTGGCCACGCACATTCTAGCTGTCATGCGGATGGCATTTTCAAATGATTTCTCAGACGCACGTCCCTGGCCTGCTCTTCCGTAAGCAGTGCCGTGACCGCAGGTCACCACCGGGTAAGGCTGACCACCGGAGACCGTGATGCCGCCCTCAAATCCATGCAGCTTCGTCGCAATCTGTCCCTGGTCGTGATACATGGTCACAGCCACATCAAACTCACGCTTCTTGAACGCGCGGATGAAAAGAATGTCAGAAGAAATCGGTCCGATTGCATTGATGCCTCTCTCCTGCAAAATCTTGATCGCAGGCGAGATGATCTCGATTTCTTCCATGCCGCAAAGGCCATTTTCACCACAGTGCGGATTTAAGCCGGCCACGCCAAGACGAGGGTTCTCAATGCCCATATTGACAGCCGTCTCATAGCCTAACGTAGAAATCTCGAGTACACGGTCGATGCATAAGTGATCGCTGATCTCCTTGACCGGAACGTGGCTTGTGCAGCGCACGGTCATCAGTCCATCTACCACATTGGTTTCACAGTATCTGGTCGCACCAAGCTCATGCGCAATCAGGGTATGCTCGCTCTCAAACTCGCAGCCACCTTCGATCATCGCGGCTTTGTGGTACGGTCCAAAACAGAAGCCCTCGATCTTGCCTTCCTTGCAGAGTCTGCAGGCAAGCTTAAATGCTTCTACACCGGCAGCACCGCAGTACGGATCCGGAGCACCCATCTTGATGCGGGCAGGATCCTGATCCTTGGTATCAAGCACCGGATATCCTTTGCTCCAGTCTGCATCCTCGACGTTCTCAATCCCGTAATACGTAGCCTCGCCGCCAAATGTCTTCAACCCTTCTGCCACGATTCTTAAGTCACCAATAAAGATCGGCCGGCAAACTTCGTCATAGACCTTTGCGACCATACACTTGGCAACAATCTCCGGGCCAACGCCGGTTGAGTCTCCCAAAAGGACGCCAATAATCGGTTTGTAATCTGTATTTGTAGCCATTGTAGGTTACCTCCCAAGCTGCACATCAAATCTGCTGCAAATGATCGCGCAGATAAAACTGCAGAAATTGTTTTTCTTCGTTTAATTCTCTCTGCGGCAGGAACAAAAGAAGGGACCTGCCTTGATAAAAATAAATGTACTCACTGTCATCATAGACAGCCGTCAGCGTATCCCAGCCGACCGAAAGACCAATCACTCCGTAGCGGAACGCAATTCCAAATTCGTCCCACTCTACCTTGCGCTCTCCCAGGTATCCGGTCGGATAAAAGCCCGCGGAAAGATTCTGACGAATCCCGTTCCGGATTAAGAAATCCGGCTGATACCAATAAAGAAGAGCAAACAGACTGACCACGATCTCCAGCACATAGAATACATTTAAAAATGTGCCGAACGTGACCGTCATCCCTACCTTTGCGGCAAGTCCATAGATGCCTCCCGCAAGGCAGGTCAAAATGATGAGTAAGATGATCACCACAGCACCGCCAAGGGCATAGGCCAACGTATCATTGATGCGAAAACTCATCCGGAAGGTGGTGACATTCAGATAAATGAGTACGCCCACCGCCAAAAATCCGACGAGCTTGATCAAGCCGGCACTGCCAAGCGCATTTGCATTGGCTTTCTCCAGCGATTTTGCATCCAGATAATCCTGTTCGGTAAAATCAAATGTATACGTCATCCTTTTGCCCTCAAGTTCAGATTAAAAGATTGCTTTGCCCTTCCGGATGTTATTAACCAGTGCAAGTACGATCGCTCCCAGAGAGATCAGCAGAAGGATGCTGCTCAGTGCAGAGTTGGTAAATGCATGCCAGTAACTGCCCAGGGAAATGATCAGGGCACGGCGCAGGTTTGCCTCCATGATCTCGCCGAGGACGAAACCAAGAACGACCGCCGCACTTGGCAGTTCAAATTTCCGGAAGAAGACGCCGATCAAGCCGCAGACTAATGCGACATACATGGAGAAGATTTCTCCGGAATATGCATACGTTCCGGTAAATACAAGCGCGATAACGATGGAAATCATCACCGGCTTCGGGATCAGAACGATACGCATCGCAGCCTTGATGCACAGATAGCCGACAAAGAACATAAAGAAGTTTGCGACAAACAGTGCGATAAAGATACCGTAAGGGATCTCCGGGCTGTTCTGGAAAAGAAGCGGACCGCAGTGCACATTGTGGATCGAGAACGCAGCCAGCATGATCGCCGTAGAGTTCGATCCGGGAATACCAAGCGCAAGAAGCGGAACCATTGCACCACCGGTCACGGCGTTGTTTGCACTCTCAGGAGCAGCAACACCACGGGGATTTCCTTCGCCGAAGCCACCTTCTTTTGCATAAATCTGCTTGACGCCGGTATAAGCAAGGAAGGATGCTGCGGTTGCACCTGCACCGGGCATAACACCGATGACGGTACCAAGAAAGGAGGTTCCGAACAGCTGTGGAATCAGACGACGAATCTCCGGCCATTTCGGGAAGCTCATATCCGGCTTTTCATCGATAAGCTTGATGTCTCCGCCGGTGCGGATGATCTGCGCCTGATCAAACATTTCTGTGATCGCATAAAGACCCATCATCAGCGCAACCATCGAGATACCGTTGTTTAAGTCACGGATGCCCATCGTGTAACGCTTTGCGCCGGTGAAGGAGTCAAATCCGATCGTGGACATCAGGATACCGACAAAGCCGGCCAGAATGCCCTTGAATACATTTCTCTCACCGAGGGAGCAGACCATGGACAGACCAAGGAATGCCAGTGCGAAGTACTCGGCTGGTCCGAATGCCAGTGCAACCTTTGCCAGCGGAACCGCCGTAAACAGAAGCACCAATGCACCGAAGAGGCCACCGAATACTGAGGCGATCAGTGACGTGTACAAGCCTAGTCCAGGCTTTCCTTTCTTCATGAGAGGATAGCCATCGATGACGGTACAGGCAGCTGCGTTGGTACCAGGTGTACCGATCAAAACTGCAGGGATCGAACCACCATACTCACCGCCGCAGTAAACGCCGGCCAGCATCATGACGGCTACGGTATGGTTCATCGAGTAAGTAAACGGAAGTAACAGGGCCATCGCGATCGTCGCGTTGATACCCGGGATCATGCCGCCGATCGTTCCCCACGCCACGCCGAAAGCGATGAGCAGTAAGGATTGAGGCGTAAATACGGTCTTAAGACCCAATAAAATACTCTCTAACATCTTCTGACTCCTTTACAAGCGAGGCATAAACGACTGAATGAACTTTCTCATGAAGCCCAGAGGAAGATTCACTCGAAGCAGCGAATAGA
Organism: Lachnospiraceae bacterium; assembly: GCA_017480565.1. Lineage (GTDB taxonomy): Bacteria > Bacillota > Clostridia > Lachnospirales > Lachnospiraceae > RGIG1588. The sequence continues at coordinate 11,459 of JAFVAL010000017.1, forward strand.
ACAGTAAGAACAACACTATGGTTGCAATCACGCTCAGCAAAATAATCTGTTTGACATTGCGGTTGCCGCAAATGAGCAGGATCGCTGCAATCAAGAGCGGAGTCGCAAGCAGATAGCCGATCACCTGCAGAAGCAGAATGTAAGCAATACAGGTTACGGTCAACAAACCAACCACACGCAGCTCCGCCACAGACATCAGCGGTTTCTCCGGTTTGGTTTTCACAAAAAATCCACCGATCGCCAGAATCAGTCCAAGAACCATGATTCCGACACTTAAGATCTTCGGAATTGCCCCCGGACCGGCCGGATCGGACGCGAAATACATCGGCCATGTGGTTGCACTGTAGAAGCAGATGCCTCCCAGCACGATAAATCCGATGCCAAGATATCGGTCTGTACGATCAAACACGGTTTTTCTCCTTTTTTGGTGATGTCCCACGACAGATCATCTGCCGTGGGACCATCAGTTCATACTATGCTATTTCCAGAGATGTATGAATACTTAGTTGTTGACTTCGTCAAGGGAAGCCTGAAGCATTGCGGTCTGATCAGCCATCAGCTTCATTGCATCGTCGCCGTCATGCCACTCGACAAGCAGACCATTTGCCTCAACGTACTCAAGGAAGGACTCTTCTTCTAACATTGCCTTAAGCTGCGTGCGGATTGCATCGACAACATCCTGAGGCATATCCTTCGGTCCAAGGATACCACGGATCTTGGTAACATCGATATCGCTGTGGCCAAGGTCTGCCATGGTAGGAGTATCTTCGTAACCTGCAACGGTTAACGGGTTGAAGGAAGCAAGGATCTTGACATCGCCGGACTCAGCAGCCTCGGAAAGCTCTGCGAACTCACCGATTGCAGCATCAAGGTGTCCGCCCATCAGGGAAGCTGCTGCATCGCCGCCGCCCTCGAAAGGAACTAAGTTGATGTCGATACCAAAGGACTTCTCAACCTGCATACCTGCAACGAAACCAAGCTCGCCTGCGACACCGCCTGCCCAGCTCTGGGTGCCAGGAGCGTTCTTTGCAGCCTCAACCAGCTCTTCAAAGGTGTTGTAAGGGCTCGTTCCGGGAACTGCGATAACCATCGGGTCAACCAGCAGGATTGCGATCGGTGTGAAGGACTCATAGTTGACATCCATCTCGTTCATCAGAGGGGAAGTAAGGATCGTGGAGGAAACGCCAAGTAAGGTGTATCCATCCGGATCTGCAGCTGCGGTGTACTCCCATGCAACAGCACCGGAACCACCAGGCATGTTGTTGACAACCCAACCCTTGTGGTTGATCTTGCCAGCATCTGCAAGGTTGGTCAGAGCCTTATCAAATGCACGGATCATGATGTCGCCGCCGGAACCAACGGAAGAATGGTAAACTACTTCGACTTCTTTCTCAGGATAGTTCGATGCTGCATCTTTGCCGTCATCCTTGCTGCCGCATGCGGTCAGGGAACAGACCATAACGAGGACTAACAGTAATGCAAGTAATCTCTTTTTCATTGTTTCTCTCCTTTTTCTTTTTGCTTTTGTTTTATTACTCGTTCCATTGAGTACAACTTAGAACTGACTGCAGATGTATGCGCCCATCTCTTTGGTGCCTGCAGTCCCTCCCAGATCGGGAGTTAACACCTTTCCTTCGGTAATCACACGGTACATGACATCCTCGATGTCCTTTGCGGCCTGAATCGCAGCCGCATCGTGCTTTTGATTGCCGAGCCAGGAAAGCATCATTTGCGCCGACATGATCATCGCGTAAGGATTGGCGATGTTCTTACCGGCAATGTCCGGAGCAGAACCGTGCGTGGCCTGCGCCATAACGTATTTCGGTCCCACGGAAAGTCCCGGTGCAAGGCCGAGGCCGCCGATCAGACCGGCTGCTTCGTCCGACAAGATATCGCCAAACATGTTCGTTGCAACGACCACGTCGTATCTGGTCGGATCCATCAACATCTTCATGGCAAATGTATCCACCACACAGGTTTCAAACTCAATGTCAGGATAGTCTGCCGCAACTTCTCTGCACGCATCTAAGAATAAGGTGCAGCCAAGCTTGAAGACAGTGTTTTTGTGGATTGCCGTAACCTTCTTAAGACCATTTCTCTGTCTTGCAAGTTCAAAGGAAGTTCTCGCGGCCATCTGTGAATTTCTTCTGGTGATGACTCGAAGCGATAGCGCCATGTCAGGGGTCGGCATGCAGTCGCTCGTTCCTTTGAACATGTTGCGGTCCGGCTGGAAGCCTTCATTGTTCTCTCTGACGATGATCAGATCCGTCTTATCGTTGATACATTTGATGCCAGGATAAGCCTTGGCAGGACGGATGTTGCTGACCAGGTCAAAGTCTCTGCGAAGAATCGGATGCGGATTGATACAGTTCGGATCCTTCGGATACGCCATGTGTCCGATCGGGCCTAAAATCCAGCCATCCAGATCAAAGAGGGTGTTATACGTACTCTCCGGCAGAGAGTGTCCATTTTCCAAAAAGGACTTGTAGCCGATCGGAAGCGGTACCCAGTCGATATTGATCTCGGGGTACTTCGCGACCGCAGCCTTTAAGACGTCCACGGCAACCGGTACGATCTCAAGACCGATATCATCGCCGAGGAGGATTCCCAGACGATACTCAGCCATTTGCTTTCGCCCTCTTCTTCTCTACATCTTCTGCAATCAGGTCTGCGCAGCGCACCTGGTTAAAGATGCCGCAGTAGCAGAAGGTGGAAAGACGGTCTGCGCCTTCCTGAGGGGTCATCTTGCCTTTGTCAACCTGGTCGATGACATACTCAACGAATTTCGGCGGAATCATGTGATGACCGCACATGGTCGTGATTGCCAGGGTATCTTCATCCGGAAGGATTCCCTTGTTGCCCCAGACACCCAGAGAATAGTTGATGGAGTGCGGGGTAACGCCAGCTTCGTGGCAGCAAGGAATGACTTCTGAGAACACGCCGGTGATGATGCAGGACTGATCGATATCAGCTTCCTTGACTTCCTTTAAGAAGCCAACTACCTGCTCAGGCTTTGTAAATACGCCGCGGATACGGGACTTGTCGGTGATGTTATCCTTGATCTCCTGCGCATCAAAGCGGGTGATCGGTCCGGTCTTGACATCGCCCCAGTTCTCGGAACCCTGACGCTCAGCCGCGTTGATGTAAACCATCATCTTCGGCTTGATGTTTTTATCATTGACATTCTTGGTCTGGTACATGAACCAGACAAAATCTTTCTTCTGCGACTCAATATCGCCGCTGCGGTGTAATGAATGAGACATACGCTTCTTCCTTTCTTTTCAACAATGCTTATCTGTGTTCTGGCACAATCTCTTTTGATTAGTCAAGGCAAAGAGGTTTGCCAAGGCCGACATTGACTTTCCCACGATAAGGTCTCGGAATGCCAAGCTCATCTAACTTCGCAAGGTTTTCATTGTAGCCGTTTTCATCGACACGCATGATCAGTCCGAGGGAGAACACGGTCTCGATCTCGCCGGAAACCTTCTTGAGCGCTTTCATTACATTCGGGAAATCTTCATCTGCACAGTTTCCTTCGATGATGACGGAAAGGGTGCGATAGTTTAAAACTTCATCTCTTAACTTACCGGTCTCAAGATCGGTCATCAGCGCTGCAAGCGGTGTGCAATCCGGTCCCTCAAGCTTTACGCCGGCAGCTGCGATCGCCATTGCGATCTTCTCCACATCATAGAAACGGCATCCAGCACCAGGACGGCCGACATCGATACAGAAACCGACTCTGCCCTTTTTCACACGGCCGGTGACATCGTTGGTCTTGACTTCCTCGGTACCACGTCCGGTTACGCCGGTCACACCGTGATTCTCGCAAGGGTCACTCATCGTGTGGCAGAACTGCTGATAATAATCCATCTCTACAGGCTCGATGGCATCACGGAAACAGACATGCTGTCTCATACAGACATAGCAATCAACACATTCATTCGATGCGATGTAACATTTTCTCTTCTCTGCATCATATTTGATTGCATCCACAGAACAGTACTTCTGGCACTGTCTGCAGCCGACACATTTTTCGCTATTAATACGCGCCATGTATCTTCCTCCTAAACTTTCATCCTACGGGTTTACAAAAAAGACGTGTGACTCAATATTCAAAAAATATTTGCTTTTTTGTTGAGTTCATTGTACAATATTCCCATAAGGCGTGTAAAGTTTCAGAAAGTTATACTGAAATATAACTCAAAATTATATTTGGGTTTTGTTTTATGAAAAATATGGAAAAAGGGTGATACAAATGATTGAATGTAAAGATGTGGACTATGTTCTGGCCATCGCCAAGCACGGAAGTATCTCGAAAGCTTCCGAAGAGCTCTATATTTCACAGCCCGCGCTGACGAAATATTTAAAAAATCTGGAGGAGCGTCTTGGGATCGAGCTCTTCTATCACGACCGCAGGCCACTGACGCTAACGCCCGTCGGCGAGCTCTATGTCAACTACTCCAAACAGATTGCTGCGATCAAGACGAATCTGGAAAAAGAATTGATGATTTATAAAAATGAAGACGTGCCGGAGCTTCACATCGGCTTTTCCTGCACGGAGATTCGCCCGTACATTTTCTCCGCCGTGCAGAAAATGCGTCAGAACAGTCCACATGTGAATCTGGTTCTGACGGAGCTTCGCTCCCAGGAGATCGAACGGAGGCTGAAGATCGGGCAGTTAGACATCGGCTTTATCACGCTTCCGAAGCACGATCCGGACATCGACACGACCCTGATCATGGAAGAAGACATTTTGCTCGGAATTCCGGCCGATCACCCGCTCGTCTCCATGGGAACGCCTTATCTCTCTAACGGTTATCCCTTGATGGATCTTAGCTACTTTGCGCACGACTCCTTTGTCCTGCGCGAGAAGGGCACCCGTTTCAGTGATCATGTCGCGCAGCTTTTTGAGCAGGTCGATTACACGCCAAACATCGCTGTCACTGCCCGCAACAACTTAAGTGCGATCGAGTTTGCCGAGATCTGGGGACTTTGTGTGCTCACGACCCGCGCTTTTATCCGCAACCTGAAAGATCCGAATTCGATGCGCTTCTTCGTGGCAGGCCCGGTGCCGCAGCAGCTCTCCATCGGGGTAGCGCATTATCACGGCAAGCCGCTTTCTGTCACGGCAAATGAGCTCATTTCCTTAATCCATGAAGAGATTTTAAACGCAAAGTAATCTTATCTTCTTTGCAGCAAATGCACCGCAAAGCCGCCAATCTCTTCCTGCAGATAGATGTTTGAGAGTCTGCCGCCCAAAAACTTCTCTGTCTCATGACGAAGTCCCACACCCTTTTTCTCAAGCCAGAGGGCGGCTCTCTCCGCACTGTTGGTACGCACACCGATGTGCCCGTGGGTGCCTAACTGCATAAACTTCATCACTTCGATCTGGGACGTCGCGTAGATCGAATTGCCGCGCGGATTGTCTGTTGCTGGGAAGGAAAATAAGTCTCCAAAACGCCCAGTCACAGTTCTTGTCTCTGATAAATCCTCACAATTGATCCCCACGTGCGCAAAAGAAAAACCCATCACCGCATTGTGAAGCGCAAGGCACTGCGCGGCGACCTGCTCTCTTTGGTGGGTTCGGATCCAGTCAGTCTCGACCGCCGCCACCGAGGGCAAGGAGATCGCAAGTCCGATCTGCTCCGGATCTGTCATCTCTCCGATTACAAGGAACCCCGCAGGCATATATCTCTCATAGATCTTTAATTCTTCCTGAAGGGGCTTTTCCCATGTAAAAATGAGCCTCACGGCATCCGCACCCGCGTCTCTGGCAGAAACTGCTTCTTGTAGCGTTCTGCAAGTGACGATCGTTTCGATGCCTCTCTCTTTCGCATCTGTAATCCAACCCGCTTTCGCATAAGAAAAACTCACAAAGTCTGCATCGAGATCCAGCACGCGAGCAAACTCTTCGTCGGTGCGAATTCCGACCACACCCACGACCATCTCCGGCACATGTTCACGAATTGCAGAAAGTGCTAAAAGCCCTTCCCCGCGAGGATTGATCCCCAGCGTCCCGATCTCACCGGCAAGCATCGCCTCCGCGACATCCACCGCGTTGGCCGCATTTTCCATATAAAGGCGAGGAATCGCGCCTGTCTGTGCAAATTTTTGCATCTCGTACCTCCATTTTTGTAATCACGTCATCTTTTAAAATTATCCACTCTGACTCTAACATATTCCCTATATCAAGAGCAAGTGCGAAAAAGCTATACCATACTATTCGTTTTAGTTATGTTTTTTTGTGCATTTCTTAAAAAATGGCATAAAGAAAACGGCCACTTTCGTGGCCGCCACATATCTCTATCAATCCTCATCCGGCATGTTCCAGTTATGATATACACTCTGGACATCGTCGTCTTCATCCAGAAGATCCAGGATTCGGTTCATATTCTTAATATCCTGCTCACTTGTCAGATCCACATAGGTCTGCGGAATCATCGTCACTTCCGCCTGCGCCATCTCAAGGCCTTCCTTCTCAAGAGCCTCACGCACGGCAGAGAAGTCCGCAGGATCCGTGATGATCTCGAAGCTATCTTCTTCCTCGGAGAAATCTTCTGCACCGGCATCGAGCGCCAGCATCATCAGATCATCGGCTTCCCATTCACACTCTTCCTTATCGATGATGATCTGTCCCTTCTCATCGAACATGAACGAGACGCAGCCCTGGGTACCAACGTTGCCCTGTCCCTTGGAAAATGCATTGCGCACGTTCGAAGCGGTACGGTTGCGGTTATCGGTCAGGGTATTGACGATAATCGCGGTGCCGGACGGGCCATACCCTTCATAAGTTGCATATTCATAGTTGACAGACGCTGCATCGCCTGCTGCCTTTTTAATTCCTCTTGCAATGGTATCGCTCGGCATGTTATTCGCCTTCGCCTTCGCAATCACATCACGCAGACGGCTGTTGTTCGCGGGATCCGCGCCGCCTTCCTTGACTGCCACCGCAATCTCACGCCCGATGACGGTAAAAATCTTACCCTTCGCAGCATCATTCTTCTCTTTTTTATGCTTAATATTCGCAAACTTGGAATGTCCGGACATGGTTTCATTCCCTCCTCTATCTAATTCTCACAAACAAATAGTTTACCACTTCTTAAGCTTTTACACAAGCAAATTCTCACTCTTCCACGAGCTTTGCGATCTTCTTCATGACCTCAAGCGTATCATCGGTGGTCCGGATCGCACAAAAAACCGTGTCGTCTCCCGCGATACAACCGATCACGCCGTTCATATTCAGATGATCAATCGCAGCACCGACGGCCATCGCCATACCGGCCACTGTCTTAATCACGAGGATGTTCTGCGCACAGTCCATCGAGAGGAAACCGTTTTTGAGCACCTGCACATACTTCTCGAACATGCCGTCCGCGGCCTGTTTTAAGACTGCATATTTTTGCCTTCCCTTCTCCGTCGGCACCTTCGTCAGCTTCAGCTCTCTGATGTCGCGGGAAATGGTCGCCTGCGTCACATTATATCCTGCTGCATTGAGCAGATCCGCCAGTTCTTCCTGCGTCTCGATGTCGTTCGCATTCACCAGCTCAACAATCTTTGCCTGTCTTCCGATCTTCATTTTCCGTTCCTCGTTCGTACATTTATGCATAAAGAATGCAAATTAATTCAGCTTACTTCTCAGAATATCAAAAAAGCTCAGATCCGTCAACTTGATCAGCTTCGTCACTTGCGGCGCAATCTCGATATCCACGCGCTCGCCCACCTGGATCTCTTTTTTGAGTCGTCCGTCGAAAGAAATGACCGCTTCATCCTTGCCAGGCTTTCGCTCACACATCTCAAGCGTTACAACATCCTGCGCGGAAACTACAAAGCTGCGCTTGTTAAGCGAGTGCGGGCAGATCGGGGTGATCGTAAACATCTGACTCTGCGGCGCCATCACCGGACCGCCGGCTGACAAGTTATAGCCCGTGGAGCCGGTCGGTGTGCACACCAGCACGCCATCGCCGTCAAACGTATCAATTAACGCACCATTTAAATACACTTTCACGAGAATCATGCCGCAAAAGCCGCTTCTGGAAATGATGATGTCATTTAAACTGTACTCCTGATAACTCCAGCCATCCAGGCAGCGCACCTGGCCGCTCATCATCATCCGGTGCTCGATCTGAAAATCATCGTGCACCAGTCTGGTAAGCGCCTGATCGATGTTGTGTTCTTCGACCTCGGTCAGATAACCGAGCGTCCCCAGATTCACACCCACGAGCAGCAGATCCCAGTCCTTTAAATCGACAGCCGCCTGAATCAACGTTCCATCACCGCCCACAACGATCGCGCACTCCGTATCCTGCGGAATCTCGTTGATGTTCGTATAATTGCCCGGCCGGTTGGGACGATCCTTCGTGATCAGGCAACTCTTCCCTTCCCGCTCCAGAAACGCCTTGATATACGCGGCAACCCGCTCTGCATTTTCCTTGCTGCTATTTGTAATGACACAAAACCGTTCCATCTTAGATCACTCCGTTACAGGGTCGCGTGCGAACGCGCCACAAGTTCCTTGATGACAGGCTCCCAGCTGCCTGGATCGTCTGTCAGTTCTTTGCTTCTTTTTTGCAAATATAATAGATATTCGATGTTGCCCTCCGGCCCGCGAATCGGCGAATGATCCATTCCCAGAATCTCGAATCCATTTGCCAGGACAAAGGTACTCACGTCCTCAAGAACCGTCTCATGCACCTTCGCATCCCGCACAACACCTTTTTTACCGACCTTTTCTCTGCCCGCTTCAAACTGAGGCTTCACAAGAGCCGCCATCTGCGCACCCTCGGCCATAACCTCCCAGATCGCCGGCAGCACTTTGGTCAAGGAAATAAAAGACACATCGATCGAGACAAAGGCAATTTCATCCGCAATCTGTTCCGGCGTCAGATACCGCACATTGGTCTTTTCCATGCAAATGACGCGCGGATCGTTGCGCAGCGACCAGGCAAGCTGGTTCGTCCCGACATCGACCGCGTAGACCTTCGCGGCACCATTTTGCAGCATGCAATCCGTAAAGCCACCCGTCGACGCACCGACATCCATACAGATCTTGTCCGTCAAATCGATCGGCCAGACCTGCATCGCTTTCTCAAGCTTATAGCCGCCGCGGCTGACATACTTCTGTGGCGTCCCCTTGATCCGGATCTCTGCGTCCACCGGAAAGGTACTCCCCGCCTTATCTTCTCTCTGATCGTTGACCAGGACCACCCCGGCCATGATCAGTGCCTTGGCTTTTTCTCTGGATGGTGCCAGTCCTCTCTGCACCACCAATACATCGAGTCTTTCTTTCATTTTATATCAGAATAACGAATCAGAATCTTCTTTACAATCGACTCAAGGTCCACACGATACTTTAATTCTACGCTTGTCGTATCGCCATGAACCAGATACCCTTCCGGAAGTGCCAGATTGAGCACCGGCACATGGGACCCGGTTCTGGAGAGCAAGACCTCCACTTTCTCGCCAAAACCACCGGTTTTCTCGTTATCTTCCAGCGTCACAACAAGCTTTGCCTGCTTGCAGGTTTCCAGAATGGTCTTCTCATCGAGCGGCTTTAAAAATCTTGCATTCACAACGCCCGCATCGATGTCGTGTACTGCCAGCGCATCCCGCACCTGCATCGCACGTTCCACCATCCGGCCGATCGCAAGGATCATGACCTCATCACTCTCTGCGATCACCTGCGCCTGCCCAAGCTTCACAGGTGTCTCTTCCCCAAAGCTCTCTGTAATCGCCGCGCCTCTCGGATAGCGCACCGCGAACGGTCCCGGGTGGGACAAGCCCAGATGCACCATCTCTTCGAGCTCTTTCGCGTTTGCAGGGGCCGCCACGACAAAGCCCGGAATCGTATTCAGATATGACAAATCATAGATGCCCTGATGCGTCTCCCCGTCGTGCGGCACGATGCCCGCGCGGTCCAGTGCAAAAAACACCGGCAGATGCTGGATGCCCACATCGTGCAACATCTGGTCATAGGCACGTTGCAAAAACGTTGAATAGACCGCGACCACCGGCCGAAATCCCGAGGCCGCCATGCCCGCCGCATAGGTCACCGCATGCTCTTCCGCAATGCCTACATCAAACGTCCGCTCCGGAAACTTCTTCTCAAACGCCGCAAGCCCGGTTCCATCCGGCATCGCCGCGGTAATTGCGACCACATCCTGCCGAACCTCCGCTTCCTTGATCAGCGCATCGGAGAACACCGACGTCCAGGTCTTTTTCGCTTCGCCGAGCACCTTGCCGGTCATCGGATCGAACGGTCCGATTCCGTGGAACTTCGCAGGGTCTTTTTCCGCAAATGGATACCCTTTGCCCTTCTTCGTCACCACGTGAAGCAGCACCGGCTCATCCATTGCAAACGCACCCCTAAGCGCATCTCGCACCGCGATTACATCGTGTCCGTCGATCGGTCCGATGTAGGTAAAGCCCATATCTTCAAAAAGCATGTTGGGCAGGGTCAGCTTCTTTAACGCCTCTTTATATCCCTTCACGGATACGGCCAGATCCCAGCCAACCTTCGGAATCTTCGTCAGGAAGTTCTCTACATTGACCTTGAGTGCTTTATAGCGTGGGCTCGTACGAACCTTGCCAAGATACGTCGCCATGCCGCCGACATTTTTCGCGATCGACATGTTGTTATCGTTTAGAATTACTACGAAATTCTTCTCACGTCTGGCCGCGTTATTTAACGCCTCGTAAGCCATACCGCCCGAGAGCGCTCCATCACCAATCACCGCGCAGATCCGCTCCCTGCTGCCCCGCAGATCTCTTGCGGCAGCCATGCCAAGCGCTGCAGAAATCGACGTCGAACTGTGCCCGGTGCCAAACGCATCCGAGCGACTCTCCGCCGGCTTCGGGAAGCCCGAGAGGCCTTCAAACTGTCTTAAATTGTCGAATTCTTCTTTGCGCCCGGTCAGAATCTTGTGGACATAGCTCTGATGCCCCACATCCCAGACGACCTTATCCCGTGGGAAATTCATCACCAGGTGCAGTGCCATCGTAAGCTCCACCACACCCAGATTCGCCGCGAGATGTCCGCCATTTGCTCCGACCTTTTCGATCAAAAACTCCCGGATCTCCTGCGCCAGCTGTGCGTACTGCGACTCATCAATCTTCTTGATGTCGTTCGCCTTTTCAATCCGGTCCAATACTCTCTCAGCCATCTATCTCTCTCGATCAGCGTTCTCTTGTAATCAGAACTGCGATCAGTTCCTCCAAAAACTCATTTCTACCGGCATCTTCCTCAAGCACTGTCAAATGATACAGCGCTTGGTCAGAATACTCCTCCACCTTTTTTCTGGCCCCGTCAAGCCCGAAAAGCGTCACATACGTGCACTTTCCATTCTTCTCATCCGAGCCCGCAGGACGTCCCGTCTTCGCGGCGTCTCCCACGACATCCAGCACATCATCCTGAATCTGGAAGGCCATGCCGACTTCCTGCGCGACCTCACCGATCGCCGCAATCTGCGCATCCGTCGCACCCGCAAGGATTGCACCCACCTTCATCGCGATCTCGATGAGTGCCCCGGTCTTTAACTTGTAAATGAACTCTAACTGATGTTCGGACAGAGGCTTCCCTTCCATCTCTACATCCACGACCTGGCCGCCAAGCATCCCGTAAAGGCCGGCTCCATTTGCCAAAACACCGATCGCACGCCCGACATTGGCCGGATTCTCCGTCGCATCAAATGCCTTCGCCGCGGTCTCAAACGCATACGTTAACAGCGCATCGCCGGCAAGAATGCCCATCGCCTCGCCGTACACCACATGCGTCGTCTTGCGCCCACGCCGGTACTCATCGTTATCCATCGCGGGCAGATCATCGTGCACAAGTGAGTACGCATGGATCATCTCAATCGCCGCCATAAACGGCTGAATCACGTCCTCATTTGTGCCGCCAAACATCTGATACACTTCGTTCATAAAGATCGGCCGCAGGCGCTTTCCGCCGCCCATCAGCGCGTACTCCATTGCCTCCGCAACCGTCCGCTGCAGCGAAACCTCCGTTGGCAAATATCTCTTTAGGATCTCATCGACCTGAGACACTTTATAGTTAAACGTCAGCTGAAACATTTGTACTACTCCTCCGAAAGAATCTGCATCTCCTTCTCGATCCGGTCGATGCTCTCATTCGCTTCCTTTACAAGCTGCATGCCCTTCTGATACAGCGCAAATGAATCCTCCAGACTCACGTCCGGCTTCTCCATCGCATCAAGCACGCCGTCAAGCTCGGTAAATCTCTCTTGTAATGTCTTCTTATCCAAACTGCACTCCTTCGGTCACGTCCTGAATCACTGCCTCTGCACGCCCATCGGCAAATGTCATCGTAACCTTCTCATCTTTCACAAGCTTCGTGACGCTGTCGATTCCCTTTCCCTGCGCATCCGCTATATACGCATAACCGCCCGAGAGCTTCTTTAGCGGTGACAGCCCGTCAAGCTTGCCCGCCGCGATCTGCACGCGGTGTCTGTTTCGTAAAATCTGGTCATGAAGCAACCTTGCAAATAAATCCTCTTTGTCCATCAGCCGCTGACGAAACTCCCGCAGGCGATACACCGGGGACGCATAGGTCAGCCGCTTTTTATACTCTTCTAACTTTCGGTCAATCAGATCGATCGGATACACCGCAAGCTCTGCCGCCGCAGAAGGCGTTGGCGCTCTCATATCAGCCACAAAATCCGCAATCGTTACATCCACTTCATGTCCAACCGCCGATATAATCGGTGTTCTACAATTGTAGATTGCATATGCGGTTTCCTCTTCATTAAACGCCCACAGATCTTCGATCGAACCACCGCCGCGACCGACGATAATCACATCCAGTCCCATCGAATCAAGCCTTCGAATGCCCTTCGCAATCGACGCCGCCGCGCCTTCGCCCTGGACCCTTGCCGGACACAAGATCAGCTGCACATAGGGATTGCGCCTCGCGGCAATCTGTCTGATATCCTGAATCGCTGCGCCGGTCGAAGCCGTCACAACACCGATCTTCCAGGAAAGCTCCGGAATCTGCTTCTTATGCGACTCATCAAAGAGTCCGCGTTCCGCGAGATCTTTCTTTAACTGTTCAAACTTCAGATACAAGCTTCCCGTACCATCCGGCAGGATCTCTCTCGCATACAGCTGATACCGCCCGGACGCCTCATAGACCCCGATGCTGCCGGAGACGACCACCTTGTCCCCGTCCTTCATTCGAAAGGCCAGGCCATTTCTTGCCGAGGCAAACATCACGCACGCAAGCTGTCCGCCAAAATCCTTCAGCGTAAAGTAGATATGCCCGCTGGAATGATACTTGAGGTTCGATACCTCGCCCCGGATCTGCAGTCTCTGCAGCGCATAATCTCTCTGCAGCAAATCCTTGATGTACGCATTGATCTGAGTAACCGAATATACCTGCCCGCTCATTTGGTCGCAAGCTTTGCCAGAATTCCGTTGACAAAGCTGGGGGACGCATCCCCGCCGTAGCGCTTCGCAAGCTCCACCGCCTCGTTGATCGCAACGCCCGTCGGGATCTTCTCATCGCAGAGCAGTTCAAACGCAGCCAGACGAAGGATCGCCAGATCCACCTTGCTCATGCGTGCTAACTTCCAGCCGATCGAAACCTCCTCGATCTGCGGATCTAACTTCGGAATCTCCGCCTCGACCTTCGCAAACCGCTCAGAGATCTCCGCAAGCTCTTCCTCCGTCAACCCTTCCGTCTGATCCGCAAATTCATAGTAGAGGCTTCTGACATCCTCCTGTTCCTCTGCCGGATGAAAATCCTGCATAAAAATCAGCCGAAACAAATGCTCTCTTAAATCGCGTCTTGTCATCGCCATAGTATCCTTACTTCTCCTTCACATTTGAAAAAAGGGTCCGCAAATAGAAACTATCTGAGGACCCCTGTCATCTTCTATCTCTACTTGTCAAGCTGCACACCGGCCACGTGAACATTCACTTCCTTCACCTTTAAGCCGGTCATATTCTCGATTGCACTCTCTACATGATTCTGTACGTCCTCACCCGTCTCCGGAATACTGTGACCGTACGCGATCATCACATTCAGATCCACCAGTACGCCCTCTTCCGAGAGCACCACCTTCACGCCCTTCGTGTAGCCCTTCGAACCCCACTTGCCGCCGCCGACAAGCTCGTAGACACCCTTCGTCTCCGCTGCTGCAAGTCCCGCGATCGTCGCAACCACTTCGTTCGCAATCTTGACCTCGCCGATCTTCTCAGCCGTCTCCTCTATTTTCATCTCTTTGTTCTCTTCCATAGCATAAACCTCTTTCTCTTCGGAAACCTAACAATCCTTGGAATCTATCCTCATTATAGCCAGAAATGCATTCATTTGCAACAAGAAACAGTGGACGAATGGCCTCCACTGGGGTAAACTAAGAAAAGTTTCATAATTCCATTTGCAATTCCTTAAGGAGACACCATGGCAAGATACGGACTTATCGGCTACCCGCTGGGACACAGCTTTTCCAAGATCATCCACGAGCAGCTCGCAGACTACACTTACGACATCATTCCGCTCACGAAAGAAGAATTCGACCCCTTCATGCAAGGGCGCGACTTTGCGGCACTTAACGTCACCCTGCCCTACAAAAAGGCAGTCATCCCCTACCTCGATGAACTTGATGCAAATGCAGCCGCCATCGGTGCGGTCAACACCATTGTCAACGAAAATGACCGCCTCATCGGCCACAACACCGACTTCTCCGGCTTCGAATACATGCTTACGCATAACCACGTCGCGATCGCAGGCAAGAAAGTCCTCGTTTTGGGAAATGGAGGCGCTGCGCAGGCAATCTTAGCCGTTCTTAAGAAAATGAATGCAGGCGAGATCATCATCGCAAAGCCCCGCCCGAGCACAGAGACCATCACGATGGAAGAATGCTATGCGCACCACACCGACGCGCAGATCGTTGTCAACACAAGCCCCGTCGGCATGTATCCACACGTGGACGAAAGCCCCTTAGACCTCACACGCTTTACAGTCTGCGAAGCTGTCTGCGACATCGTCTACAATCCACTCGAAACCAAACTTCTAGCACAAGCCAGATCTCTTGGTATGCAAGCCGTCGGCGGCATCGAGATGCTCGTCGCTCAGGCGGTATTCGCGGCAGAATTCTTCACCGGGAAGACCATTGACAAAATCAAGATCGAAGAAATCGCAAAGCAGTGGGAAATGTAACGAAGTGCGCTTGTCTTTTTAAGAATTAAGCCTATAATAAACATGCAAATATTTCTTTGGGAGGGAAAGAATTATGATTTTCTACAGAGTTTATCGCTACGCACCCAGTGCGACCGCATTTTCCGTATTATGCAGCCTGATCGGCTATGGTTGCGTCGTTGGCGCGATCTCCTTGATCGCAGGCGCACTCATCATTCCGGCCATCTTAGTCGGTGCGATCGGTGCCTTCTTTATCATCTACCTTGGCCACACCGTCGCAGATAAGATCGCTGAGAAAAACGGCAAGAAGAACATCGAAACCAAAGCCAAGTACGCACGCATCTATTGCGGCGAGCATCCGGAAGCCTACGAGTACCTCAGAAGCATCAACCCGGACTTCGCGGCAAAGTTCACCCGTGATGAGAATGGCAAGATTGTAAAGATGAAATAATGATACGTCAAAAGGGTGTCCACAGCACATCATCAAATGCACTGAGGGCACCCTTTTTTGTTGCACACCTTACTTCAGCTCATAAAGCTTCGTAAACTTCTCTTCCAGATAATCAAGATAATAATTGACGTTAAACGCCTCGCCCGTGATCGCTTTGATCCACTCATCCGGTGTCGTAAGCGATCCGATCGAGAAGACATGCTCCTTCAGCCAATCACCGATCGGGATCAGATTTCCTTCCTGGATCAGGCCAAACACATCGATGTCTTTTTCCATCGTGCGCAGAATCTGCACACCGTAAGCATTGCCGAGCGCGTAGGACGGGAAGTATCCGTAGCCCCAGCCGCCGCTCCAGTGGACATCCTGCAGGCAGCCCTTCTCATCATCCGGCACGTCAAGGCCCAGATACTCTTTGTACTTCGCATTCCAGATCGCAGGCACTTCATCAACCGTGATCTCCCCGTTGACAAATGCTTTCTCAAGCTCGTAGCGCACCAAAATGTGCAGCCCGTAGGTCAGCTCATCGGCTTCCATGCGGATCAGTCCCGGCTCTGCGATATTGACCGCCTCGTAGAGCTCTCTCTCAGTCACATCATCAAAGGTATCCCCGGAAAGCTCTCTTAACTTCGGCATCACGAAATGAACGAATGCCTCGCTTCTGCCGATGATGTTCTCGTAGAACCGCGAGATTGTCTCGTGCATCGCACTCGTCATGTAATCCGAACAATGATTGTCGTAGAGCTCTTTCGGCTCATACATCATAAACATCGCATGGCCGCCCTCGTGCATGGTTGAGAAGATGTTGGAGATAAAGTTCTCCTCGTAATAATGCGTCGTCACGCGGACATCATTTGCCCCAAAATGCGTGGTAAATGGATGCTCGGTCGTGCGAAGCACCAGCGCAGTTTTGCGAAGTCCTTCCTTCTCCAGCAGATACTCAGAGAACTTCTCCTGCTGCGGGATCGGAACCGGTCTGGTCAGGAAATCATCGCGGATAGGCTTGCCTTCCGCTTTGATGCGCGCAACTAACGGAACGATGCGCTCCTTCAAGGCCGCGAAAAATGCATCCAGCTGGGCAATGCTGCCGCCCTTTTCATACTCGTCAAGGCAGGTATCGTAATAGGTCTCCTTCTTCTCGTCGCGTAGATCGATGAAGGTCTGTGTCAGCTTGATCAGCTTTTCAAAGGAATCGCGGAAGATCGCGTAATTCTTTTCTTTCTTCGCGGTCAGCCAGTCCACATAGGCCTTGTTGGAAGCCATGCTCATCTCATAATCAAGCTCTGCGGAGACATTTTTCTCCTTTGCATAGCGCTCATAGAGATGCTCGATGGCCTTCTTCTGCACCGGTGTTAAGCCCTCGCAGTCCTCATGCAGTTCAATGATCAAAGACTCATACTCTTTATCATGCGAAAGCGCAAAGATCTGCTTGCCGATGATCGCCATATCTTCGCCTGCCTGTTCCAAACCTTCCTCCGGCGCAGTGCATTCCATATCAAACTGCAGCTTTCCGATCGTCCGACCATAAGCAGCGATTTCATCTAACTTCTGGGAGAGCTTCTCCCATTTCTCTAAATTTGTCATATATGATTCCTCTACTTAATCTTGATTCATTAGCTTACTCTGATCCTGCGCACCAAGCATTCTTGTAAGAACAGAGATGGTCTGCGATGCGTTGATCTCTAACTGCTCTCTCCTTAACTTTCCGCTCTTTAAGCCGTCAAGGATGCTCTTGACATCGCCCTTGGATCCCGGCATCACAAGGTTCTCACCGGCTGCAGCGATTCTCCACCCTTCCGGCACCGGATGCAGGGCATTCTTCGGCTTCGTGCCGCCGTTGATGACCCAGTCGGTCATCAAAATGCCGTCGAATCCAAACTCATGACGCAGGATGTCGGTCAGGCCCTTGCGCTCCGATGTATGCACACCGTTTAACAGGTTGTAGGAACTCATCACGCTCGCGGGCTTTGCTTCACGCACACAGATCTCAAATCCACGCAGGTAGATCTCACGCATCGCACGCTCGCTCACATGGCTGTTACTTGCGTAACGGTTGGTCTCCTGATTATTTGCACAGTAATGCTTGATCGTGACGCCGCGTCCCGGGTGAGACTGCACGCCCTTGGTGATCGCCGCTGCAAACAGACCGCTCATGATCGGATCCTCGGAGAAATATTCAAAGTTTCTGCCGCAGCGAATGCTTCTGTGAATGTTGAGTGCCGGTGCAAGCCAGAAGGTCACGTTAAAACGCTCCATCTCATCGCCGACGAGATCGCCGCACGCATAGGCAAGATCCAGGTTAAAGCTCTGAGCAATCGCTGTACCGATCGGAATCGCATTGGCATACTGCTCATAGATCTTCGCACCCTTCTTGGGCTTCGGGGTCATCGCGTTCATCACCTTGACTACCACCGGGCCAAGCAAATCCGTGATACTCTCCGGGAACGGAACATCCAAAGACTGTGCCCCCTTCTTCGGATCTCTGAAGAATCTGGTCGCAAGGCGCAGTCCTGCAGGACCGTCGGACATCACAGCCGTACCGATTCCCTTTCCCTTTAAGCCTGCCCAGGTCTCGCCCGCAGCTCCTGCCACGGTACTCGAACCATTGGCAATCGCAGCTACGGAAAGCCCACCGCCATCTTTAAAGCCGCCGCAGTTTAAGTACGCAAGCTCTTCCGCAGACATCTTCCTTACCATCGGCAGAATCTCGGTCTTCTCTTCGTAAGAAATGGTCTCGCTCGCGATCGCAGAAGCGTCCATCGTGACCACTGGAACGTCCGCAGGGACTTCACCCAGATCACGTGCCTCAGGTACCCACTCCGTCATCTTCGGATCCCCACACTTTGCCTGTACAAGGCGCGTCACAACATCTTCGGTCAGGCGCAGAACGCCGCAAACCTTCGTGTTTACGCTGTCATTTCCCAGACGGAGGATGTAGTCGCCTGCCTCCAGCACATAGCTGGTGTGCGTCTCGTCAAATGTACTCACATCCGACAGACGGAAGCATACCTCGACCTCGTCGATATCGCCAGGCTTCAGCTCTTTGGTCTTTGCAAATCCGCCGAGTGCCTGGTAAGCGGAAGGGATCTTCTTACCAGGGACAGAGACGTAAACCTGCACGACCTCGCGGCCCCAGAAGGTACCAGTGTTAGCCACCGTAGCTTTCACTTTCACATACTCACCATCGACACTGACTTCGCCAGCCTTCGTCTCAAAGGTCGTATAGCCAAGGCCGTAGCCGAACGGATATCTCGCCTTCTTGCCGATCGTATCAAAATACCGGTAACCGACATAGATACCCTCGCGGTACCAGGTCTCATTTTCATCGCCGAAATCGCCCTCGGCGCAGTAGTCTTCCCATGCTGCCCAGGTCGTTGCAAGCTTGCCGGACGGGTAGGCTTTGCCGGAGACCAGATCCGCAAGGATCGTGCCGGTCTGCGAGCCAAGCTGGGAAAGCACCAGGATATTCTCGACCGCTTCAACCTCAGTTAAATCCACCGGGCCGCCTACATTTAACACCAGAAGGAACTTCTCATACTTCTCCTGCAGTGCAAGGATATCGCGCTTCTCTGTCTCGGAAAGCAGGATGTCGCCGCGCACCGGCTTTCTGTCACTGCCTTCACCGGAAATGCGTGCCACCACATAGATGGCCACATCGCCCTTTCCGTTAAGCGCAAGCTCATACTCTGGCTCAGGCTCCACGGCACCCATACCGATCAATGGTGCAGGAACGTGGCGCTTCTTCGCCTCTGCCTGGATGCCCTTGAGAAACTCCTTGTGATTCTCCACACGAATCGCATCGTAGGCGTCAAGCCATTCTGTGGTTGTCAGGGTAAATCCCGCGGCCTTCAGGCCCTCTTCAATGCTCACGCGAGAGCGCACATTGACCTCGCCGGATCCGGTGCCTCCCATGATCGTGTGTCTCGCACCATTGCCGTAGAGTGCAATGTCACATCTGCCTGCGAGCGGAAAATCTCCGTTGGACTTTAACAAAACCGTGCATTCCGGCGCGAGGCGTCTGACCTTGCGCAAATGGTCTTTTTCGTACTCGTACATGCTATTCTCCTTTAATTTAATCTAAGTTCTTGATGTAGCAGCGACGTCTCTTGTGGGGCGTCAGATTAAACATCTTCCACTGATGGTGAACCTTCGTGTTGGTCTCAAGCTGCGGTCCGGTCTCTGCCTGGTGAATACCCATCTTGATGCAGCCGCGCATCAAATGTTCCATCACGATACCATTGATCGCATGTCCCTGCAAGGAAGGATCGACCGCGATCAAAAACAGATCCAGCGCATCATTCTTATGCAACGCTTTTAGCACCGGAATCCAGCCGGTCGGGAAGAGCTTGCCGCGGTTTTTCTTCATCGCTTCCGCCATCGACGGTGCGCCGACACCGAACGCCACCAGATTATCATTTTCATCGACGACCAGGCAGCAGAAATCCGGATTGATCAGCGGGATAAACTTATCCGCATACTTCTCGATCTGCGCTTCATTTAACTCCACGACCCCGTAGAGCGGTGCGTAGGCCTTGTTAACCATCTCAAAGACCTTGCGGATATACGGCTTATACTCACTTCTCTTTTTAAGCTCCACCTTGCGGTAACCGGTCTTTTTCATCACCGCATCCGCAATCTTCTTTAGCTTCAGGTAATTCGGATCATCCCAGCCGCCGATCGGAATCATGTGTTCGATCCAGTCGGTGTCCTTCTCATATCCCAGGTTTGCCAGATGCTCGTTGTAATACGGATCGTTGTAATACGTGATGAACATGCTGCGCTTATCAAAGCCTTCCACCAGCATGCCCTCGCGGTCCATATCACAAAAGCCCAGCGGTCCGTGCACCTGATTGCAGCCCTTTTCCTTTGCCCAGGCCTCCACAGTGTCAAAAAGCAGCTTCGACACCTCCGGATCATCAATGAAGTCTACTTGCGAGAAACGCATCCGCTTGGTGCCCCATTTTTCATTGGCTGCGTGGCTTAAAATCGCACCGATTCGCCCCACGATCTCGCCATCACGGTAAGCTAAGAATGCCTTCGCCTCACAATAATCAAAGGCCGGATTCTTCTTCGGATCCCAGTCCGCCATGTCATCCCCGTAAAACGCCGGGACAAAGTTCGGATTATCCTTGTAAAGTACGTTCGGATAATTCACAAACTTTCTGCGCTGCGCCCTGGTTTTGACCTCCACAATCTCAATGTTGCTCATCTCTATTGCCCTTCCTTATCATCATTTTTTAGATGGAGTTTTCTTAATTTTCAGCCGGGACGCGCACCCCGTCGATCCAGACTGCCTTCACATTCAGATCCTCATCAAGCAGAACCAGATCCGCACATTTGCCCGGCGCAATCTGACCGATATCGTCCCGCCTGATCGCCCTTGCCGGTGCTTTTGTCGCCGCGTACACGGCTCTTACGAGTGGCAAATGAACTACCTGGTGCGCATATCTGACCGCGTCCATCAGGTGAATCACCGAACCTGCTAACGTATCTTGATCCTTTAACTTTGCCACGTGGTCTTTTAAAACGATCTGCTGCCCGCCAAGCTCGTATTCTCCGTCCGGCATTCCCGCGCAGCGAAGCGAATCCGAGATCAGCACGGTCTCCCAGCCAAACATAGAAAACGCCAGCCGCACCATCGACGGATGCACGTGAAGGCCGTCGCAGATGATCTCCGCACTCGCACCTTCCTCCATCGCAGCCACGATCACACCGGGCGCTCGATGAAGCATCGGCGGCATCGCGTTAAACAGATGCGTCACCTGCGTGGCTCCGGCCCAAAACGCCTGCCTGGCAGTCTCATAGTCCGCATTGGTATGTCCCAGAGAAATCGCACAGTGCCGGATCATTTCTTGCATCATCGGGATCGCCCCGGGAAGCTCCGGTGCGATCGTCATCTTCGCGATATTGTTCCCGGACGCACTGACCAGACTCGCAAAAAGATCGAGATCCGGGTTCGTGATATTCTCTGCCTTGTGCGCGCCGCGCTTTTCGTAGGAAATGAACGGGCCCTCCAGGTGAATGCCCGCCATCTTCGCCCCGGCAGGTGTTCTCTGATACTTACCGATCGACCGGATCGCCACAAGCAGTTCATCCTTTTTTAACGTCATCGTCGTCGGACACCAACTCGTCACCCCGGAAGCCGCGTAATATTCTCCCAGCTTTGTGAGGCCGTCTGGCACACCGTCCGACACATCAACGCCCACCGCACCGTGCGTGTGAATATCGATGAGCCCCGGAATCAGATAACCGCCCTGTGCATCGATCTCACCGTCTGTGATGTCTGCCCCGGCGGAGCGGATCTTTGTGTCAAATTCCACCCCGCCGCGGACAAATTCTTTGCGAAGAAACACCTTCGCATTGTAAATCTTCATCTTTGCCCCAAACTTGCTCTAAAAAGAGCGTCCGTATTATTTCTTCTTGTTCATCAAAATCTTTGCTTCACGCTTGATCACGTAAGGCAGAATCGCTTTGACCTTGCCTTCCTCACCGGTGAACATCCGCGTATTCTGCGGCATGTCTCTCTCCAGATGGATCGCGTCAAAGTTACAACGCGTCGTGCACAGACCGCAGCCAATACAACGATTTTCGTCCACCTTGGCGGCACCGCACTTTAAGCAACGGTTTGCCTCTGCCTTCACCTGCTCTTCCGTGAGCGGCAGTCTCAGATCCTCAAATGTCTTCGCTGCCTCACCGGGCTTCATGCCGGGCACCTGGCGCTCTGCATTGTCATAGCTCCAGACACGGATGTCATCGCGATCCAACTCTACAAACTTTCTCAAATCTCTTGCCAGGGTCAGGCTCTGACCCGGATGGACGAATCTCTTGATCGAAACCATGCCCTCGCGTCCGTCGGCAATTGCATCGATCGCAAATCTTGCGCCGTGGAAAATGTCTCCGCCCACGAAGATGTCCGGCTCTGCGGTCTGCAGTGTCACCGCATCCGCGACAGCCGTTCCACCGGGACGAACCTCGACCTTGCTTCCCGCAAGCAGATCGCCCCAGACTGCTGCCTGGCCGATCGATAAGAGCACATGCTCGCAAGCGACCGTGATGGTCTCATTTTCATCATATTCCGGTGCAAAACGATGATTCTCATCGTAAACTCTGGTACATTTCTTTAACACGATGCCGCAAAGCTTGCCATCCTCGGAGAGGATCTCCTTCGGGCCCCAGCCATTGCCAATCGTGATGCCTTCCGCCTTCGCATCCGCGATCTCATCCTTTGCCGCAGGCATCTCGTTTAACTGCTCTAAGCAGTACATTTCGACAGTCTCCGCACCTGCTCTGAGGGCAGTTCTAGCAACATCCATCGCCACGTTGCCGCCGCCGATGACAACGGTCTTACCGGAGAGAATCTTCTCCTGCTTTGCATTTGCCTCGCGCAGGAAATCCACGCCGGAAACCGCAAGCTCTTCACCCGGAATGTTTGCCGCACGGCCTGCCTGCAGACCGATCGCAACGAAGAATGCCTTGTAGCCCTGCGCACGCAGCTCATCCAAGGTAACATCCTTGCCAACCTCGACGCCGCAGCGAATCTCCGCACCCATCTTCTCGATCACATCGATCTCCGCACGGATCACATCACGCTCCAGACGGAAGGAAGGAATGCCGTAGCGCAGCATGCCGCCGGGCTCATTTTCCTTTTCGAAAATAGTCACAGGGTAGCCATTCAATCGCAAATAATACGCGGCAGACAGGCCCGCAGGACCTGCACCGATCACCGCAATCTTATACTCGTCGCCCCACTGCTTACCGATATCATTCATGCACTCCGGAATGTAACGGTTCTCCTCTTTAAGCTCCAGCGAGGCGATAAACTTCTTGATCTCATCGATGGCCACGGGCTGATCGATCGTGCCTCTCGTACAACGATCCTCACATCTGCGGTTGCAGATCGCACCGCAGACCGCCGGCAGCGGGTTATCCTGCTTGATCAGCTTTAACGCATCCAGATATCTGCCTTCCGCGGCCATCCGGATATATCCCTGCACCGCGAGGTGCGCCGGGCAGGCACTCTTACAAGGCGAGGTACCGGTCTCATAGGTGTTGATCTTCGCGTCGTCACGGAAGTTCTTATTCCACTTCGCAGGGCTCCACTTCACCGCATCCGGAAGCTCCATCATCGGATAGGTCACCGCCGTGCCATCCTTTAAGCACAGCTTCTGGCCAAGCTTCGCCGCGCCCACAGGACAGATCTCCACACACTTGCCGCAGGCCACACATTTGGCACGATCCACATGCGCACGGTAAGCCGACGCGGACATGTTCGGTGTGTTAAACAACTGCGAAGTACGCAGTGCATTACAGGTTGCGTTGTTGCAGTTACAGATACCTACGATCTTATCCTCACCGTCAAGGTTCGTGATCTGGTGCACAAATCCCTTCTTCTCAGAGACCTCCAGCACCTCCATCACTTCTTCATACGTCGCATATCTCGCATCCTTGTGCGTCTCGACCAAAAACTCGGCCATATCGCCGACCGCGATGCAGTAATAATCTTCCACATTGCCGTCGCCCTCACCGCGGATTCTCTGCTGTCTGCGGCAGGAACAGACGTCTAAGCAATACTTATCATACTTTTTCAGCCAGTAAGAGAGTCTCTCCAGCGACACCGCCTTACCGCATGCGTCAATCGCCTTCTCCACCGGGATGACATGCATACCAAGGCCGCCGCCCCCGGGAGGAACCATGTGCGCCACCTTGCCGACCGGGACGCTCGACGCATAATGGAAGAACGTCGCAACCTCCGGATGCGCCTCCGTCACCTTGCTGCTCATCATCATATATTCGCCGGAACCGACGACAAACTTCGGCACAAAATACTGCTTCGACCGGTCCTTCGTCTCGCGGTCGAACTCCAGCAGACCGATCTCGCAAATGTGATCGACAATCGGCTGCACCTCTGCCACCGTCTTACCGTTGCGCTTTGCGATCTCTTCGATGCTTAGCTTCACCACTCTCTTTTTCTTAAACGAGAGCATGAGCTTGACCTCTTCCTTCGTCAGCAGCCTGTCAAGCAGCCAGAAATCCGGATCATCATTTAAAATGTGCTCCGGCTTCATAAATGTGATGTCATCCGAGATCATGAACGCCAGCTTTCTCACAAGCTGTTCCTTTTCAGGATCCTCCACCACATAATGCTCCGGCATGAAATCATTCTCGTTGAACGTATAATTCTTAAAGCGTTCCGGGATCTTTGCCATGATAAACCTCCAATCTCTTACAAGCCTTTGTTTTGCAGCATGATGTCACCGTTGCGGATCGCCGCAAGCAGTGCAATTAAATCCTCTCTACGTTCGCCCAAACGCTTGCCAAAATCCGTGTCCTTCACGTATTTGCGCTTGGGATAAGTACAAAATTCAAACGACTGGGAGTGAATGTCCCGGCCCGTCTCCTGTGCATCCTGAAGCGTCGTAAATGGCTGATGCGACATCAGCCTCATCCCGTGACTGTTCGAGATCAGCGTATATCCCGCGATCCCTGTCGTCTTCTGGTACGCCTTGCAGAACCCGCCGTCAATCACAATCAGCTTTCCACCGGCCTTTAGAGGGCTCTCCCCGTGCGTCACACGGACCGGCGTATGCCCGTTGATGATGTGACCATCCTCGCCAGAAAGGCCAAACTCTTCCAGGATCTTTTGACAGATCTTCTCGTCATTGTAAAGCAGATAGTAGGCATTTCTCGGCTCTTCCCAGGCCTCTTTTTCGGGCACAAATGCTCTCGCAAATGTCGTAATCTTACGCCCGCACACCGGCGAATCCGACCCGCACCACAGGTACCACATAAAGTCTAACGCATACCGGTCACCCTTGTAATACGCACGTCTAGCGACCTGATCGCAATAATCCATAAATGCCTTGCCGGACAGTCTCTCCCCGTTCAGGGTCTTCTCGTGGAACGACCCATCCTCATTCAGAGGAATGCACCCATGGAACAACAGATTTCCGTTAAATGTCCGGTACATCCACCCGCGCCGGTACAAGAAATCAATATGCTCATGCAGACGATAACTGTGCCGGAACGCCTTCCGAAGACCCGCAAGCACCTCTTCCTCTTCCGGGGTTAGCGCATACGGATCCTCTTCGCTTACATTTTGCAAATGATCCGTATTGACCTGCCATTCCTTGCCTTCGATCTCAACCGTTTTCTTCTCGCGGTCGATCTTGTGAAGGAGTCTGCGCTCCTCCATATCAAACTCTGGATTTCGCGCGATCAGCTGTCCTTCCAGCTTAAACATCATGACCGCCGCAGCCTGCGCCATCGCCTTATTTAACGGCAGCTCCGGATACAACTTCTCACACATCAGCGCCAGCGGACGCAGCGGAATCGCGTACCCGCGCTCCAAAATCGCGGTATTATCATATGCAAGGCAGTTGCGCACCACACCGGCAATACACACTTCACTGCCGGAAGCTGCGCCCATCCATAAGATGTCGTGATTCCCCCACTCGATATCCACCGAATGGTGATTCATCAAAATATCCATGATACTGTCGGCCCGATGACCCCGATCAAAGATATCTCCCACGACATGCAGCCGGTCCACCGCCAGGTTCTTAATCAGCTCCGCAAGCGCTGTGATCAGGTCGCCGCCGCTCTCCGTCGCAATCGTCGAATTGACAATCGCATCGTGATACCGCCTGCGGTTGCCCTCCTGCTCACTCTCACCCTCATCGTTCTGATCATGCAGCAACTCATCCAACAAAAATGCCCAGTCCGCCGGCATCAGACGACGCACCTTGTCTCTCGTATATTTGGAAGAAAGCATGCGCGCAAGCCGCACCAGATGATCCACCTGCTCCCGGTACCAGTCAGGCGTATCCGCCTCCTGCTTCTTCATTTGCCTAAGCACCGCATCCGGATAATAAATCAACGTACAAAGCGCATCCTCCTGCGCAGACGTTAATACATCCCCAAGCCACAGATGCACCTTCTCCCGGATCACGCCCGAGCAGTTGTTCATAATGTGGCAAAACGCCTCGTACTCCCCGTGAATATCGCTCATGAAATGCTCCGTGCCCTTGGGAAGACTTAAGTATGCCCCGAGCCTTGAAATCTCCGTGCACAGCGCCTCATTCGTCGGAAACTGCTCTGAAAGCAGCCGCAGATATTTCATACGATCTTCAGAAACCTGTATCATAGCCGAACCTCTTTAATTTCGTTCATAGTCTTTTTTATTATACCGCAAAAGATGTCAAAAGTACATAACTTCGTCGCATCAGATAGCGTTAACTTACCTTCGGAAATGACAGATCAGAATTTCCCCTCTGTTTAGGTAGATTTGTTTTTACCTTTGTAGTTGCTTTATCTTACCACTTTTCCTTGCTCTTTACCAGATCCTCTTCCTGCTCTTTTTATTTTA
>JAFVAL010000018.1 GCA_017480565.1 Lachnospiraceae bacterium
AAAGAGCATAATCAACCAGGCGTTCAGCGCATAAAGATCCTATTACTGCTTAAGGGAAAGAAAACCAACGATGAGGAAGCGAGGTCAAGAGCGGAGCCAGAGGGAACTCTTGAGCTCGCTGAGTGTCGTTGGTAAAATAAAGAGAGCAGGAAGAGGATCTGGTAAAGAGCAAGGAAAAGTGGTAAGATAAAGCAACTACAAAGGTAAAAACAAATCTACCTAAACAGAGGGGAATTCTGATCTGTCATTTCCGAAGGTAAGTTAACGCTATCCCAGATCCGCCAACGCCTTGACGAATCCCGCGTAATCCTTTAGAGTTAGTTCCATAGACCTAATCATATCATGTCTACAGATCAGAAGATCAGAAAAGGAACGATAGACCATGAACGAACAAGAAATCAAAGATCGCATCGCGCTTGGACGTGCGATGATCACAAAATTTGGTTACGACGAGGGTGTCGATGACGACTACCTGACCGATCAGGAGATGAAGAAGCCCCAACCGCCGCTGGCCAAAGCTCCGATGACCGATACCGCCATCGATCTGCCGACGCGGTTTCAGGATCTTGCGATCGATGCGGACTTCCTCCACATCATCAACAGCCGCAAGAGCCACCGCGTCTATACCGAGGAGCCGATGTCGCTTCTTGCACTCTCCTACCTGCTCTGGTGCTCCCAGGGCGTCAAGGAAATCCGAGGGAAATCCTACGCCACGATCCGCACCGTCCCCTGCGGCGGTGCCCGCCACGAATTTGAGTGTTACCTCGCCGTGCAGAATGTGGAAGGCCTCATGCCCGGTCTCTACCATTATCTGCCGCTGACACACCAGATCGAATTTCTCGATGAAAAAGATGCCCTTGACGACTTTGTCTCCTTCTCCCTGTGCGAGCAGGCCTGGGTCAAGAAAGCCAACGTCGTCTTCTACTACAGCTGCGTCTTCTACCGCGCCGAGTGGCGCTACGGCATCTGGGCCCACTCACCGATCCTGATGGACGCAGGGCATGTTACCGAGAACCTCTACCTCGCCGCCACCTCGATCGGTCTTGGCGGCTGCGCGATCGCAGCCGTGGATCCTCCTCTGGCAAATGAAGTCTTTGGGCTCGATGGCGTGGAGGAGACCATTTTCTACGCGATGCCGGTCGGCACCGTGAAAGCGGAAGACAAAGAAAAAGAAGATGCCTTCTACGCATTTGTTCGAGAAGAAGGCCTGTGACGAGAAAGGGCAGTGCCTAAAACCGGCACTGCCCTTTGTTTTATGCTCGCTCTCTGCCCGCTAATTTCTCCAGATATAGCGAAAAATCCTTTCCTTCTTGATACTCTTCAAACAGTTCTCTTTTCTTTTGATAGTTTTCTGCAACCATTTCTGCCCTCGAAGCACTCATCCCATACTTTTGATAAAACACGATTGTCTCCTCTTTTGTCGGCAGTTTATCTAAATCGATCAACTCTCGGTTCCGAATGTACCGTAGGTTCTCTGCGCTTTTCTTTGTAAATCCCGTCATTGATTCGGAGAGGAGATCATATGGCTTCAGGATCCTTGAAGTATTCCAATACATGGAATTACCCGTATCATAAATCGGAGCAAATCCCAGAATCTGAAGTGTCTCGGTATCTCTTAATAACCCGAAATTGTTCATGTGTCGATCCTGATTGGCCAAAATGAAATCCGTCATCAATAGATACTCCATAAAACTCCGAGAATTCTCTACCCGAAGTCCTTGTTCTGTACAGATGTGCAGAAACATTTCGTAGACAGACTCCTCGTTCCGTTCTTTCTGCGAGTAGACAACATCTGTCGCATAAACAAGCTCAACGTCTTCGGACGTAAATGCACTGCATCTGCTTCCCGTACAATATCCACCTTCCTGAATTGGCTCGTAAACGACATACTCTGTGTCAGGCACTTTCCCTTGTTTTTGATGCAAAAGGCCTGCAAACGTTTCATTGATATTCTGCTGTCCTTCTGAGATTTCACTTTGTTTTATCAGATAATTCTGTATAGGATCTGCGGATATCCGTTCCCAATACTTCCTCATTTGTCCGTTTAAGCTCGACCCTTCATGATAGCTGTTTTCATTGTGGATCTTAAGCTGGTGGTCGTACAAATGGGTAAACAGATTCACATCCTCCCACGTAACATCCATCTCAATGGGCCGAATCCAATAGGTGTCTGTCAGGCTTAGTGCCAGATTTTTCGCAAGATACTCTCCGCTCGTCTGACATCCCGCGTTGGCAAGCACTTCCTGCAGATTCGCCCGGGCTCCGGGGATCATTCGATTCTTCCACCACCGATTCATGTTCTCGATGGTAATATTGCCCAAAAATGGGCCATATTCTGCATTCATGCTTTTGGTCGAGATCTTTTCTATGCGTTCAAATGTATCATTCAGCGACATGATTGCCACAGGAACGTTTTTATGCATGAGTAAATAAACTTTCACTTGCTTCCTCCATCAACCTTTCCAGTTCTTGGCTTTCTAAAAACTCATCGATCGCCCATTCCGCCATCACGTTGTAATACATAAGCTTCTCTTTCTTTCCCATTACTTCAGGCGCAGGAATGAGATGGGTCTGTTTCCGATAGTCAAATGAAACCACCCACTCTGAATTCATCTTTTTCCACGTCCCTGCGATATGATTGTCAAGCCCGATGAATGTAATGCCATCCATCCAGTCTCTCGCATCTTCCAGTTTCAGCTCCAGCCCCAATGCATCGCTGCACTCCTGAATCGTCGCCACCGTCGCATTCGTATGTCCGCTCTCTAGTCTGGCAATGTTAGGCCTGGCAAGGCCTGTTCGCTCTGCGAAAGCCTGTTGCGAGAGGCCAACCTCCTGACGTTTTTGCCGTATTTTTTGATAAATGTCCACCTTTTTCATCTTCTTTCACATCCCCTTAGTAAGACAAAAAACGCCCTGCATCAATGTATCATATATGATACATTGATGCAGGGTTTCTGTCAATCCTTTTTGTTTCATAAAAGCTTCAACGTCCTCAGAAAATACGCCGGCGTGCAGCTCCACGCATGGCAGTAACTATTGACGATCGTCCCGCCGTAGGGAGAACCGTCCGGATCCTCCGGGTCATAAAGCTCCCAGAAGGTATCTGCGCCTCGCTCTGCCATGCCGCCCCAGTAGGTTCGGATCACGTCAAGCGCTTCTTCCGTCTTTCCTAGCTGCACGAGCGCTTCCACATAGTAGTGGACCATGTAAGGCGAAACCATCTTGAGTGCACCGGCTTTCTCTGCCCTTGCAAAGAGTCCCGCATCCTCAGTAAGGCCACCCAAGACTGCCCAGACCTGGCTGCTCATCGAGACCTGCTTTTCGGATCCACTCACGAAGAGCCTCAGAGAACCATGAAACATCGCAAGACCTGCGACCTTTCGCATCTCCTTCTTTGGCTGCATGTCTTTTAGAAATGCCTCGTCACCGAGTACATTTGCCAGATGCTCCGCTGCCTTCTCGCAATAAAGCCAAATGCCAAGCGCACTGAAATCTTTTTGCAGCGAGAGGTTCCAGTCCACGAAGACCCAGTGCGGTACTTCAGACGGCTGGATCTGTCCATCCATTGTGAAAAACCGTTCTGCTGCGATAAACTGCGCTTTTACGGTCGGCCAGAGTTCCTTGACGGTTCGAAGATCGTCTGTCGCCTCGTAATAATCTTCCAGCGATTTGGCAAATAAAAGCGCATAGTCGAACATCGACTGGTCATCCGCTTCGATCTCAGGCGCAGTAAACACATTGGATGCCAGCATCCCTTCCTCAGGCGCGGTCCCTGCGAACAAATACAGGCATCTTCTCACCAGATCATAGTTCTGATATGTCACGTAATTGGTAAGTGCCTGCAGCCTCAGATCCCCCAGCCACAATCTGCGGTCACGCTTCGGTCCGTCCTCAAAAACGTCCTGCATACACTCTTTTAAGGTCGCGCAGGAAATCGTCTCGATCCTTGCCAGCACCGGGTCTTTGATCTCCACCGGAGATAACTTCTCTTCATCTGCGCTGGTGGTTGCCTTACAGGTGACCCTCTCGATCGTCAGTGTAAAACGACTGCTGATATCAATCGCTTCCACCTGCACATAGCGAAAGGCGTAACGTCTGGGAAGCGTGAACTCGCAGGGAATCACATCCACGTGGATCTCTTCCGTCTGCACCCAGCCTGCACTGATCCAGCCGTGGTAGTCCTCGACGGACTCCGCAAGTTCCTGCAGCCGCTCTGCAAACCGCACGCGAAGCCATACCGGCGCATCCGGGTGATGTCCCTCGTATCCAAAGGAAAAGGAAATCTTCCCTGTGAGGTGTTCCCCGAAGTCAAAGAGCGCAACGTCACCTTTTTCGGATACTCTTTTGTTCTCCGTAAGCGTGACCGCTCTCTCCTTCAACACCGGTTTCAGCTTCTTAGCCTTTTCCAAAAAAACCTGATTACTCATCCTCATACCGCTCTTTCTTTTCGTACAAACAATCCCCGGATCACACCTTCATTGTTCAGATAGATCAGGAAGCAGACGAGCAGAAGCGCGGAGACAATCTGCTGCACGGACGAGGATACATTTAACCGTACGTACAGAAGCGAGATCAGTGCACTTGTAACTGCACCGAGAAGATACCCCATTTTATCGTTGGAGAATCGGCCGATGAAGCCACCGATAAACATCGGCAGGAATGCCATGAACATCGGAGAAATGGATCCGAAGTTCAGAGACATCTGGATCGTTCCGTTGGTTGTCGCGGAAATAAAACCCTGCGCACCCATGAACGCGCCTGCGATCGTGTAGCAAATCAGGGCGTTCGGAATCTCCTTGATGCCGGTGTTGACCGCAACCTTCTGCCCGGACTGCAGCGCCTTGTACTCATAGCCGAACCTCGTGTGATCAAAAACAACGACCATGAAAAGCACCGCAATCACAATGATGATGAGCAGGTTCGGAATCGTGGAAAAGCTCAGCAAATTCGCGCTGTTGGCAAAGCTCACGCCGTGACCGCCCGTCAGTGCGAAGGCAAGGCCCTCGTAGAAGAGCGCGATCGCAAGCGAGACGATGATCGGCGGCAGCTTCACACTTACATAGACTGCTCCGGAGATCAGCCCGAAGATTGCCCCGAAGACAATGGAAAGAAGCAGCATGGCGACCGGCCCCAGATTCAGAGCCAGCACGATCTTTGCGCTAATCACAGATGAGAGCAATGCAACAGAGCCGACAGAGAAATCAAATCTTCCCGAATTCAGATTGATCGCCAGCGCAAATGTTACCAATGAAACGTTGGCAATGGCCCGGACAAAGGTCAGAATATTCAGTTGTGTTTCAAATAAGGCGACGCCCTTGGAAGAACAGATCAGCCACACCGCAAGGAGGGTGATCACCGGAATCGCCAAGGTCCCTGTTAACTTCTTTCCCAGTTTCATGGTAATCTCCAATTATTTATTATTTTGCAAGCTCCTTGATCTCCTCGAAGGAGTATTTCTGAACAAATGCTTCCAGATCACTGTAGGATGCGCCGTAAAGGGTGTCTAACATTGCTCTGGTGTAAGCCGGCTCTGTCTTGGAAGAATCTACTTCAAAATACTCTTTTGCCTGCTCTGCGCTTGTCGCAACCCAGTAGCCCTGGCTGATAGCGAACGCATTTCCCTCTTCGGTACGGATCGGATGACCCTGCACTGCGGAAAGGACTGCGATGAAGACCGGTCCGATGGATGCAGAGAACTTACCTGCAAGGTAATCTAAGGTGCCGCTCTCCATCAATGCGACAGAATCTGCGGTGTAGCAGTCGATGTCGCCGAGTTTCTGGTTCGCCTGCTTAAAGCCTGCAAATGCGGTCTGACCGGAGCCGACAGCAAGAAGAACTTCGACGGAAGGATCATTTGCCACAGCGGCCAGTTTGCCAAACCAAGCATCATCAAAATCATAGCCAGCCACATAGCCAACAAGCTCAACATCGCCGATCACAGCGGGCTCCAGCTGGCAGCCTGCACCGTAAATCGCACCGATCATGCTGCCCATGTCATTTGCACCCATATAAGTACCGTTTCCGGCTTCACACATTGCAACAAGCATACCTGCTGCGCGGTAAATGTGCATCTCGGTGTAGTAAGGGGTTGCGCCGCCGAACATACCAAACTTGGTATAGCCCTGATCCAGATAATACTTTGCCATGTTGTAGCCGGCCATGTACTCGGTGTAAAGATCCGGACCGATCGCGCCGACATAATGCTCATAGCCCTTGTACTGCTCATACTGCTCCTCGGTTAACGTACCGGTTGCCACTGCATAGTAAACACCGTTCTGCTCGCACTGCTCGATCTGTGCCGGGCGGTCTGCAGACGCAAAGGAAATGATTGCCTTGCAGTTGTTTGCGATGAAGTTGTCGATCGCACTCGCCTCAGCCGCTGCGTCAGCAAGCTCGTCGGAATACATGAAGGTCACATTGTACTGTTCCTGGATATACTCCTCATAGTAAGCGCGGAACGCAAGCGCCTCTGCGCTGGTCACGTCCGATACCAGGACACCGATCTTGACATTCTGGGAATCGTCGGGACCGGAAGTCTGTGCGGAATCATTTCCGCCGCTCTCCTTGCTGCCGCAGGCTGCAAGAGAAAATACCATAACCACTACAAGAAGAAGTGCTGTCAGTCTCTTTAAGGTTTTCATTGTAATCTCCTTATCCTTGTCTTTGTTTTTGTTTTTTTATCGCGGTAAAATATTTCCCTTATGGTTTGACATCGAGATGTAGACCACAAGGATAAATATCATTGCCTTCACCATCTGTCCGACGCCCGAGTCAAGGCTCAGGGTCAGCATGATCTGATTTAAAAGCGTCATAGAAACTGCGCCAATGGCCGCCGAATAGATCTTACTCCTTGCGCCGCCGGAGACGGGCATGCCTCCGAAGACGATCGAGATGATGATGTCCATTCCGACGCTGGACGCGGTGTTTCTGGAAAGTGTCGGTGCGTAGGTGATCGTTAAAAATGCACCGAGTCCGACACCGATGCCGGCAATCGCAAATGCAGCGATCGCAAGCTTTTTCCCGTTGAGGCCGGTGAGCTTTGCGCAGACCGGGTTGCCGCCCTGGAACTTCTCCTTGCGCCCCAGCTTCATAAAGTCAAACAAAAAGATGCAAAATGCCAGGTAAAGCACCATCACGATGAGCTTAAACCAGACGTTGTTGATGCCCCGCACGGCGGCAGCCGGCACTTGGATCACGTCGCCGGTTCCATTTGCACCGATCAGAACGAGCACCAGCGCACTCAGCAGCGATAACATCGCGATCGTGGTGACGAAGACCGGAAGGTTAAACACTGAAGCAAGCACCGAGCTTACCAGGGAGATGCCCACTGCCACGCCGACACAGACCAAAAGCATCACGAGCACGCTTCCCGTCACGTTGTAGGCCATCGCACCGATCAAGGCGCTCACGCAGAGTGAAGCACCGAGCGAGATGTCGAATGATCCCAGCGTATAGATGAAGACCGCGCCGGTTGCCGCAACGACAACCACGACGGACTGATTGATGATATTTTTAAAACTGTACGGAATGTTAATGTCTTTGATGATCGCCAGAATCAGGAAGACTGCGAACAGAAAAACAAGTCCCATGACCGGTGCCAGCCGAAACAAGGCTGCCTTCCTATTTTCCTTTCGGATCAATGTATCGTTTCCCATAAGGCCTCCTTAAATCATGTAGGTGATCACGTCTGCTTCGGAAAGCGCCGGGCTTCTTAGGAGCTCCTTTTGCACCTTTCCGTCCTTCATCACAAGCAGCCGATCAGACATTCCGATTAACTCTGCCATCTCCTCTGAGATTAAGAGGATCGATTTTCCTTCTTTTCGCATCTGATCCATCAACTGATACATCGCCTGCTTGACACCGATGTCAACGCCTCTGGTCGGACAGTCTAAGATCAGGATCTCCGAGTCTCTCCCGGTCCATTTGCTGAAGGCAACCTTCTGCTTGTTGCCGCCGGAAAGTGCCGACACATACTGATCTGCGTCCCTGCACTTGATGCGCAGCGCTTCAACCTGTGCATCAACATACTTTTTCTCCTTGGATGGGAGAATCAGGAAGTTCTTCACCGCGAACTTATCAAGCCCTGCAACGGAGATATTGTCCTTGATGCTCGCATCCACACAGAGGGATTCAACATCTCGGTCCTTCGCGACATAGCCCATGCTCTCGCGCATCGCCTCCGCCTCGTTGCGGATCGTCTTGCCGTGCACGGTAAATGTTCCCGCTTCCGGCATCTCTGCGGCGAAGAGCACCTTCCCGAGCGTATGCATACCGCAGTGGGATAATCCACCGATTCCGAGGATCTCTCCCGCGTGCAGTTTAAGGGAGAGATGATCCAGCTGATTGCCGAGGCATAGGTCATCTGCCTCGAGCACCACCTCTTCGCCTGCCACGCTGTCAAAGTCGTTGCGGTAAAAGCTTCCGGAAAGCTCGCGGCCGATCATCGAGGTTCGGATCTGGTCTGCGTCAAACTCTTCCTTTGTAAATGTACGGATGATTTGTCCGTCACGAAGCACCGTCAGGCGATCACATTTCTCCATAATCTCATCAAGATCGTGGGAAATGAAGATGACCGTCTTATCTTCTTCTTTCATCCGGTTCATGATCCCGTAAATGATGTCGCGGCCCATCTGTGACAGGGCGGTTGTCGTCTCATCGACCACCAGCACCGTCGGATTCTGCGCCATAACCTTCGCGATCTCGGAAAGCTTGCGATCCTGAAAATCCAGTGCCGCAGTGACCATCTCCGCACGGATGTGGCCGGCTCCGATCTGATCGAGCGCCTTCTGCGCCTCGGCAAACATTCGCTTCCGGTCAACAAACGGCCCTCTCATAAATTCTTTGGTCTCTCCGAGGAAAATGTTTTCGGCCACGGTGATGCCTGCCACCGTTCCGCTCTCCTGGACAATCATCCCGACCCCCTGTTTGAGCGCGTCCGTCATGGACTTTGGTGCCCAGGCCTCGCCCAAAAAGAACATCTCGCCCTCGTCGGCGGCCTGCATACCCGCAAAAATGGAGGTCGATGTGGATTTGCCGGAACCATTTTCACCGATCAGCCCCAGAATCTCTCCTCTATAAGCCTCAAAACTCACATCATTTAATGCAACCGTCGGACCGAACCGCTTCGACATGTGCTTGATTTCAACTGTCTTTGTCTTGTTCATATTTTTTCCTCGTCTTGGTATTGTCAAACCTTCGTTGTCTCTATTCTTGCACGATTCTCAGGACAAAGAAATGGTAGAAATAAATCATTTCTATTGATTTTATTTGACTGCAATGCTAAAATAAATCTATTTAATTGATCTTTTTTGACATAAGGGAACACAACATGAATGAAATCGAACTGATCCAGTCTCTACACACTTTAAACGATGCAGAGATGCTTTATATGCGCTACCAGAACGCCAAGCGCTCACCGGCCACCTTCCAGAAGTTTTTAAATGAGCTCGACGTGGCTGACTGTGTGCAGAAGCACTATGTCATCCCGGAATTCCCGCAGACGATGCCGGAGGCGATGCGCGACGAATACTTCTACTCTGATCCGGACGTCGGCATGGTCATCAGCAAGCACAACTGCTTCTCTCCCGTCTTTACGCATTTTCACACCTATTTTGAGTCCTTCTATGTTTATGAAGGGACCTGTGTGCACGAGATCGGCGGAACCAGCCGCCAGCTGCGTATGGGAGATCTCTGCATCATCCCACCGGGCGTCAGCCACTCGATCTCGGTGCAGGATTCCAGCATCATCATCAACATGATCAACAGCTCCGCGGTCATCGAGAATGTCTTTAAGAACCCTCTATACTACCGCAACAACGTGCTCTCGGACTTTTTTGTGCACAACCTGCATTTTTCGGAGCAGAACAGCTATCTGCTCTTTCACACCGGCAACGACCAGGAACTTAAGAACCTGATTTTGCAAATGATGCTGGAGAGCACCAACCGTTATCAGGAGTACGAGGCGATTCTGAACGCCTATTTCTCCATTTTCTATGGCAAGCTGCTGCGCTATTACGAGAACACCGCGCAGATCAACACGCCGGACACCAAGAAGGCGCATCTGTCCTATGCGCTCAGCCAGTACATCCAGGAGAATCACCAGAAGGTGACGCTCACGGATCTTGCACAACGCTTTCATTATTCTGAGGAATACGTCTCGCGGCTGATCAAGCAGCTGATGGGCCGGACCTTTAGTGAGATCCTTGCCGAGGCGCGTATGAAGCATGCGGTTTCTCTCTTAAAGTCCACCAACCTTCCGATCCGGGAGATTGCGTATCAGATTGGATATGAGAACCAGGAGAACTTCATTCGCACGTTTAAAAAGCATTATAAAAAGACCCCGACGGAATACCGTCGGAGCCTGGATGTCGAACAACAGCTGGTAAAATAATCTCTCTATCTTGTCATTCAGGGCATCTTAAGCAAGCCCATGGATAAACCGAAGGAAGGCTTCTCTGCCTTCTTTCGTTCTCTTAAAGACGCCGGCATCTTCCAGCACCCCTGCGAAAACTTTGCCGGTCTCTTCTTCCACAATGCGCATCACATTTGTCTCATCCATCTCCGGATGATTCTTCCTGATCTCCTCCGCCCATGCTGCATGAGAAGCCGTCTTGGGATCGTCTAACAGATTCTTCCCGGTGATTAGGCCATTTGCAACCGCCGCCAGCTCTTCTTTCAAACGAGCCGGCAATACTGCAAGACCCATCACCTCAATCAGTCCGATATTTTCCTTTTTAATATGATGCTTCTCGGTGTGCGGGTGATAGACACCGAGCGGACACTCCTGGGTCGTAATGTTATTGCGCAGCACCAGATCCATCTCGTACGCTTCGCCTCTGCGTCTGGCGATCGGCGTAATGGTGTTGTGCGGCTCACCGTCTGTCTCATGGAAAATGAATGCGCTCTCATCATCATACGCACGCCAGCACTTCAGGATATGTGTCGCGAGGCAAATGATTCTCCCCGGATCTTCTCCCCGTAAACGGATCACCGACATCGGCCACTTCACGATACCCGCCTGTACATCTTCAAATCCCGGAACCACAAACGTTTCCTCCACCTCTGCCCTTTCCATGGCAAATTCATAATGTCCGCCCTGGTAATGGTCGTGGCTTAGCACGCTGCCGCCCACAATCGGAAGATCCGCATTGGATCCGATAAAGTAGTGCGGAAACTTCGTAATAAAATCAAACAGATTGCCAAACGCCTGCTCATCAATGTGCATCGGCGTATGTTTTTTATTAAAAACGATGCAATGTTCGTTGTAATAGACATAAGGGCTGTACTGCAGGAAAAAGTCCGATCCGCCAAGGGTGATCGGAATGATGCGGTGATTTTGCCTTGCCGGGTGGTCAAGTCTTCCCGCATAGCCTTCATTTTCCGCGCAGAGCAGGCACTTCGGATAGCCGGTAGACTTCGCTTTGCCCGCTGCCGCAATCGCCTTGGGATCCTTCTCCGGCTTCGACAGATTGATCGTGATATCCAATGTCCCGTACTCCATATCCACCGTCCACTTCCGGTCTTTCGCAATCCGGTCTCTGCGGATGTAATCGGTGTCCCCGGAAAATGAATAATACCAATCCGTTGCCTCTTTCGGAGACTTCTGGTACTTTTCCTCAAATGTAGCCGCAATCTCAGACGGTCTCGGAAGCAAAAGCCCCATCAGCTTCGTATCCAGAAGGTCAAAATATGTTGCAGAATTGCCATCGATGACTCCGCGCTGATAAGCGTCCTCACAAAGCGCATCCAGGATCTCCTGGAGCGGAGGCAGTTCACCGGAAACCTCCACAAGACCTTCAAATCCGTCCAATGCGAGCGCTTCCAGAATGCGGTTGGCCGCCCAGATACGGTCACCATCGCCAAGCCAGCCCTTTCTTACGGCATATTCAATCAATTGTGAAATATAGTGTTCCATCTCTTCTGTCCTTTCTAATCTTACTTTTGTCCTGACATAAATCTAAGATCAGAATATCTTAATTTGAAGACAATTGCAACCTTTCTGTCATGACGTTTGTGCAGGGGATTACCTCCCACTATTTCCTTTTTTTATTTCCCTCTTGCATTTTCTATATAAATTTGATAACCTGAATCGGTAGCATGCTACACATTTTATTTCGTAAGGGGATTTTATGAAGCGACCATTTGGATATCAGTTAAAGATGCTGCACTGGTTTGTTGATCAGACGATGACCAGAGCACTGGCACAGATGGAGCTGACCGCTTCCCAGGGGCATGTCATGGCCTACCTCTGTCACAGAAAGGAAGCGCCCTGTGCCAAGGACATCGAAGATGTCTTTCAGCTTTCACACCCGACGGTCTCCGGCTTGCTCGCCCGTCTGGAGAAGAAGTGTTTTATTGAATTCCGGCCAGATGAGAAGGACCGGAGAGTCAAACGGATTTACATTTTGCCCAAGGGCTATGAGTATCTGGAGCAGATGCAGCAGGTCATCGAGCACAACGAATCCGATCTGATCAAGGGCTTTTCTGCGGAAGAAGTGAAGTTATTTGATTCTTATTTAAACCGTGCGATCCAGAATATGAAGGAAGTGCTGGATCAAGGCACGATAGATCAAGGGGGAACTCATCTATGATACGACGTCTTGCCCGGAGCATCCGGGAGTACAAGTGGGCCGCATTTTTAGCGCCCTTAACGATGGTAGGCGAAGTCGCGATGGAAGTGCTTATTCCGCGCGTCATGGCCGCTCTTTACGATTACGGCATTGTCATGCAGGACTCTCACGTCGTCGCGATCCGCTCGCTGCAGCTGGTACTTTGCGCGCTCGCCTCGCTCCTCTTCGGTGTCCTGTCGGCAACATTTGCCTCGAAAGCCGGCACAGGATTTGCCAAGAACCTGCGCCACGACATGTATTACCATGTCCAGGACTTTAGTTTCAGCAACATCGACAAGTTCTCGACCGCATCGATCGTCACGCGTCTGACCAGTGACGTTGCGATGCTGCAGATGACCTTCCAGATGATGATCCGTATGGCCATCCGTGCACCTATGATGATGGTGCTCGCCATGGTCTCCGCGATGAGCATCAGTGTCCGCTTAAGCCTGATCTATTGCGTCGCGATGCCGGTTCTGATCATTGCACTCTTCGGCCTCGTGCCTTTCGTGCATAAGATTTTCGATCGTGTCTTTAAGACCTACGATAAGTTAAACAACGCGGTGCAGGAGAACATCCACGGCATCCGTGTCGTCAAGAGCTTCGTCCGCGAAGAAAAAGAGATTGAAAAGTTCCAGGAGATCTCCGGCTCGATTTACAAAGATTTCAGCAAGGCCGAGAAGATCCTGGCGTTAAATGGCCCGATCATGCAGGTCTGCGTCTATGGCTGCACCCTTGCAATCTCCTGGTTTGGCGCACGCATGGTTGTCGCTTCCGGCAACAATCCTGCCAACGGCCTGACCACCGGTCAGCTGAGCTCTCTCTTTACGTATACCGCACAGATTCTGACCGCATTTATGATGTTTTCCATGGTCTTCGTCATGATGATCATGAGCCGCGCGCCTCTGCGCAGATGTTATGAGATTCTCACGGAAGAGTCGAATCTGACCTCCCCGGAGAATGCGGTCACCGAAGTTGCAGATGGCTCGATCGATTTTGAAAATGTCAGCTTCCGTTATTCGGAAACGGCGCAGATCAACGCCCTGCAGAATGTCAACCTCCACATCCCTTCCGGCGCAACCGTCGGAATTCTGGGTGTGACGGGCTCCAGTAAAACCACGCTGGTACAGCTCATTCCGCGTCTTTACGACGTCTCCGAGGGCTGTTTAAAAGTCGGCGGGATCGATGTGCGCAACTACGATCTGGAAGTCCTGCGTGATAACGTGGCAATGGTTCTTCAGAAAAATGAACTCTTCTCCGGCACCATCAAGGAGAACCTCCGCTGGGGCGACCCGAACGCGACCGATGAGGAGATCGTTCACGCCTGCAAGCTTGCCTGTGCAGACGATTTCATCACCAGCTTCCCGGATGGCTATGACACCCACATTGAGCAGGGTGGAACCAATGTCTCCGGCGGCCAGAAGCAGCGTCTTTGCATCGCCCGCGCGCTGTTAAAGAAGCCGAAGATTCTGATCTTAGATGACTCGACCTCCGCGGTCGATACCCGCACCGACGCCGCGATCCGCCAGGCCTTCCGTCAGGACATCCCTGACACGACCAAGCTGATCATCGCGCAGCGTGTCGCTTCCGTCCAGGACGCAGACATGATCGTCATCTTAGAGGGCGGCCGCATCGATGATGTCGGAACGCACGACGAACTGCTTGCGCGCTCCGAAGTCTACCGTGAAGTCTTTACATCTCAGCAGAAAGGAGGCGAAGAATAATGCCCCGCGCGCGTGATTATAAAAATGCAGGCCGCAAGGCGAAAGATCCGAAAAAGACGCTTCTTCGCCTGCTGAGCTACCTGAAAAAATATTTACCGATCCTCATCATTGCATTAATCTGCGTGGTGATGACTGCATTTGCCCAGACGATGACATCCGCAGCCCTGGGAACGATCGTTGATGACTACATCCTTCCGATGGTATCCAACGGAAGCTCCGATTTCTCGGGCCTTGCAAGCTATCTGGTTCGCGTCGGCGCAGTCCTGGTCGCAGGCATTTTCTGCTCCTGGCTCTACAATTTCCTGATGGTAGGTGTCAGCCAAGGCACCCAGAAGACCATCCGCGACGAGATGTTCTCCAAGATGCAGAAGCTTCCGCTGCGCTATTTTGACCAGAACACGGCCGGCAACATCATGTCCCGCTACACAAGCGACATCGATACGCTGCGCCAGATGATTTCGCAGTCAATTCCGCAGGCGGCTTCTTCGATCATCACCCTGCTTGTCGTCACGGTGCGCCTGATTTCGACCTCCTGGATTTTAAGCCTTGTCATGGTCGTTACGGTCTTTGGCATCGTGCAGGTGACCAAGTTTGTCGTCAGCCGCTCCGGGAAATACTTCATCGAGCAGCAGCGTGCCCTCGGTGCCTTAAACGGCCACGTGGAGGAAATGATCAATGGTCAGAAGGTCGTCAAGGTCTTCAACCACGAAAAAGCCAGCAAAGAAGAGTTTGATCAGCTCAACGAGACTCTTTGCCAGAACGCCTACAATGCAGGCCGTTTCTCCAACTCGATGGGTCCGGTCAACAACAACTTAGGCTACATCCAGTATGCGATCCTCGCGGTTGTCGGCGGTATGCTGGTCGTTATGACAAATGGTTCCGCTCTGACGTTAGGAAAGCTCATGACATTCATGATCCTCTCCCGCTCCTTTAACATGCCGATCTCCCAGATCAGCAACCAGATCAACTCGATCGTTCTGGCGCTTGCAGGCGCAGAGCGTATCTTCGATCTGATGGACGAAGAGCCCGAGACCGATGAAGGTTATGTCACTCTGGTCAATGCAACCTTTGACGAAGACGGTACCGTCCACGAGGCGGATCATCACACCGGACATTGGGCATGGAAGCATCCGCACCAGGCGGACGGCAGCATCACCTACACTCCTCTGATGGGCGACATCACCATGGATCATGTGGACTTCGCCTACGTGCCGGAAAAGACCGTGCTCCACGACATCACACTGTATGCGGAGCCCGGCCAGAAGCTCGCTTTCGTCGGCGCAACCGGTGCCGGAAAGACGACGATCACCAACCTGATCAACCGCTTCTACGACATCGAGGACGGCAAGATCCGCTATGACAACATCAACATCAACAAGATCAAGAAAGCAGACCTGCGCAGGTCTCTCGGCATCGTTTTGCAGGAGACCAATCTCTTTACCGGAACCGTGATGGACAACATCCGCTACGGAAAGCTCGATGCAACGGATGAAGAGTGTATCCACGCTGCGAAGCTAGCAAATGCACACGATTTCATCACGCGTCTGCCAGACGGCTACAATACGATGCTCACCGGCAACGGTGCCAGCCTCTCCCAAGGCCAGCGCCAGTTGATCGCCATCGCCCGTGCCGCGGTCGCGGACCCGCCGGTCATGATTCTCGATGAGGCAACCTCTTCGATCGATACCAGAACCGAATCCCTCGTCCAGAAAGGCATGGATTCGCTGATGAAGGGAAGAACAACCTTCGTCATCGCCCACCGCCTCTCCACGGTCATGAATTCGGACTGCATCATGGTGCTCGACCATGGCCGCATCATCGAACGCGGATCCCACGAAGAACTGATCAAGGCGAAAGGAACGTATTATCAGCTCTATACCGGAGCGTTTGAGCTGGAGTAAGGAAAGCTTGTTTTAAAGTGATCACTAATTCATATTGGCAGGGGGCTGCGAAATCGCAGCCCCCTGATCTTCATTCTGGTAGTCCTTTTCCCTTTGCATGCCAACCTTCTTGCTCCAAATTCTAAAAAGGTTTGCAAATTAAGCTTGTCTAAAGACACTCTACGCAAAAAAAGCCAACCTTCTGACAAAAAAGCTTGTCCAGGTTGGCTTCGTAATTTTTAGACAGAAAAAGTGCAAACTTTTAGAGGAGAAAAGTAAGAAAAGTTTGCACGAGCCCCAAACGCCCCCACAAAATCAAGGCAGGAGGTTGCGAATTGCAGCCCCCTGCCTAATTTTACGGATGAACTCCATTACGACCGTCAGATTATCCTATGCGTCACGGCCGGAACGCCGCCTTGATAAATCCATCTGTATGATGCTCCATCATTTCGCTGACCTGATCAAATTGCTCCGTATCATAGACCTTTGTAACACCGGTAAATTTCCAGATCCCTTTATCCAACAGCTCCATGCACCTCTTGCAAAGCTCCGCCTCATAAACGATCCTCCGCTCATGGCAGTTGATCGCGGTGAACGCCTTGAAGTTCCACAGCTTAAAATCTACGGTGCGCAGCGCGTCGTTGTGATAGCCGCCGATTCCAAGCCGCCCGTGTGCCTTTACCAATCTTCCGGCCAGCGCAAGGCCATCCTCGGTCCCGGTAAATTCCATCACCGTGGGAATGCCTGGCGCGAAGACATTGGCATTGTCCCCGCTTCGCGTCAAATCGGCTTTGCCGATGGTTTCAAAGTCTGAAATATATGCCTCTGGGATTTCCTCCGGCAGATAGGTTTCCGTTGCGCCAAAACGCTTCGCATTTTCCAAAGCTTCCTGCCGCTTGTCAATGGCAATAATATTCCCATATCCCATGGCCTTGAACAAGGAAATGGTTCCCAGGCCCATGTATCCGCAGCCGACGACCGCAGCCGTGTCGCCGAGCGTCTCCACAGGAAGTTTCATTGCAGCA
This sequence comes from Lachnospiraceae bacterium, assembly GCA_017480565.1. Taxonomy (GTDB): domain Bacteria; phylum Bacillota; class Clostridia; order Lachnospirales; family Lachnospiraceae; genus RGIG1588. The sequence continues at coordinate 17,238 of JAFVAL010000018.1, forward strand.
GAGAGGAGGCAAGCCAGAGGCTCGGAAATTGCGTCTTCGTCCTTCAGGCTGTCCGGAACATGCGCCATTTTCTCCGGACTGACCACAATATATTCTTTGTAAGCGCCGCCGCCAAGCCCAGTGACCCGATCTCCAACTTGAAAGCCCTTTACATTTGCGCCAACCTCCGCCACAATCCCGATGGATTCATGACCCAAAATGTCCCCTTCCTTTGCTGTTGCCCACGGAAACCACTCCGAATGGCACATGCCGCTCAGTGTAACCTTTACCAACATCTCATTCTCGTCATGCTGGGGAATCGGAACCTCAATGATTGTACTTTTCCGCGGACCTGCCATAACCATCTGCCGCATTTTTCCTTCCATTTTACCTTCTCCTTTTCTATCGCAGTTAGTTTCATTCAACCATGTTAGAGATTGAATTCGTATAATTCTCTTTGATGCTCGAATTATAATCCGATGACTTTGGCGAGTGATAGCACATATCCGCTTTTTAATTGGACAAAAACGCGGTGTTATGTTAATCTCTTGGAAAAGGAGTGTGATAGGAATGAGCTTGCTGCTGGTCGGCGCCTCGCCGGCTATTTTTACAGATTACCCAATACACCAACACGACAGCTATGAAGTTATCATGAATACGGAGGGTGAGGGCATTGCCCAAATAGGAGAAAAGGAATATCCTTTTTCCCCCGGAACGATTCATGTGATTCCGCCTGCGACCCCGCACAAAAAACGTGCGGAAAAAGGATTTCGTGACATGTATTTTAACAGTGACTCTCCCAGGCTTTCTTCCGTCTTTGCAAGAAGCAGGTTATTGCCAAATGAGCCCCTGCTGCTCCAAGATGACGCTTCTCATACCATGGAAAAGATCCTTTCGGTCCTGTTAGAACGCTATCTCATCACCCGAAGTCCGGAAGGCATCGCGGACGGCATCACGGACGCACTATACAACATCCTGCTGCAGCTGATCGAGGAATGGAGTGCCAATCCTTTCGATCCGGTGGTGCAGCAATTGGTGCATACGATCACCGTATCTTATAATGATCCCGAATTTCGTGTAACAGAGGCCTTGACTGCCACCGGCTACACCGTTGATCATATCAGAAGACGCTTTTCACAGGCTACGGGAAAGACACCGAATGAGTATTTGAAGGACGTCAGGCTCTGGCACGCCAAACGGCTTCTGCGCCAGAAAGAAAAACTGCAGCTCCCCATCAATGAAATCGCACTGATGTGCGGCTTCTATGATGTCGCTTATTTTTGCAGATGCTTTCATAAAGAGGTTGGTATGAGGCCATCAGCCTTTGCAGACAAAAAGGCCGCGGGATGATCTCTCATCTCGCGGCCTGCCGCATTCAAATCATTCTTACATCAGTTTTCTGAACATCTCTTCAAACTGCTCTAAGGTTGCCGGTCTCGGGTTGCCGGGTGCGCAAGCATCTGCTGCTGCAGACTCGCACAGGAAAGGCAGATCCTCTTCTTTTAACTTCTCAAGCTTGGTCGGAATACCGACATCAACAGAGAGCTGACGCACTGCATCGATGGCTGCCTTCCGATAGGTTGCCTGATCCATACCTGTAGTGTCTACGCCAAATGCCTCAGCGATCGCTTTGAACTTCTCGCCGGTGTAGTCCTGGTTAAACTCCATAACGATCGGAAGCATCATTGCGCATGCCACACCGTGAGGGGTGTCATACACTGCACCAAGGGTGTGAGCCATGGAGTGTGCGATACCAAGACCAACATTGGAGTAAGCCATAGCGGTGACATACTGAGCCAGAGCCATGCCCTCACGTCCGTCGGGATCATTTGCAACAGCCTTGCGCAAGTTCTTCGCGATCAGCTGGATTGCCTCAAGGTTCAGGACATCTGCAAGCTCCCAAGCTGCAGCGGTCGTATAACCTTCGATTGCATGGGTCAGAGCGTCCATACCGGTCGAAGCGGTAAGGCCCTTCGGCATCGAAGACATCATATCAGGGTCAACCACTGCGATATCCGGGATATCGTTAGGGTCGACGCAGACGAATTTACGCTTCTTTTCTACGTCGGTGATCACATAGTTGATGGTGGACTCTGCGCCGGTACCGCCGGTGGTCGGAACTGCGATCGTAAAGACGGTTCTGTTCTTGGTCGGAGCAACGCCCTCCAGGGAACGAACATCATAATACTCCGGGTTGTTGACGATGATACCGATGCCCTTGCCGGTGTCCATGGAAGAACCGCCGCCGATGGTGATCATGAAGTCTGCGCCGGAAGCACGGAATGCATCTACGCCGTGCTGCACGTTCTCGATGGTCGGGTTCGGCTTGATGTCAGAATAAAGCTCGTACTCGATCCCGTTCTCTTCCAAGAGATCGGTTACCTTCTTGGTAACGCCGAACTTCACCAGATCCGGATCGGATGCGACAAATGCCTTCTTCAGACCCTTGCCCAGAACGATGCCCGGGATCTCCTTGATTGCACCATGTCCATGGTAAGAAATGCCGTTTAATACAAAACGATTGACTGCCATTCAAATATCCTCCTATTTTTACGTTCTTGTGCTGGTTGTCCAGCTTTGCTGTTAATATTTTATCAAATCACTGCTAATAATGCAAGAAAGAATGCCTCCGAAAGTCTCCCTCCAAGACCATTTCTTTTCTTCAATCCCATCTCTTTTTTTCCCTTGCTAACTTTTTCCTTCACAATAACATTTCAGAAACATTTCGCCAACATTTCTTCTACATTTGCCTGATAGGATAGCCTTGTTCTTAAGGGAACAGATCAAAAAAAGCAAATCAAGATATGGAGGATATCATCATGGCAAATATTGTAAATTCTTATGACAACACTGACGAACTCATCAAGCGTTTTCCTGTCGAGCATCCGACTTACGTCGCGGACGGGATCGGTAAGAGCATCCAGAACCGCCTGCTGACCGGATTTGAAAACTGGAACCGTGGCTTTGACGCCTGGAAGGCTTGGGGCGATATCTTATACACGCCGGATTCCATCTACAACGTGCACGGTGCGCGTCTGACCCTGGCGGAATACCAGGCCGCAATGGACATCACCTTAAAGAAGGTCAACATCCAGATGGGTGCATTCCACGATATGATCATCTGCGATGACTGGACCGCAATCCGCTACGACATCACCACGATCGCCGGCGGCAGAGAGATTCCCGGAAGCGTGATGGAGTTTGTGAACTTCAAAGATTATGGGAAAGATCTTGGCACCCGCGTAGTTGAAGGCTGGGGTGCACCAAAAGACTCCGGTTATTATGGCATGGCTATGTTCCAGGGAGATGCATAGAAAAAGGTGCAGCAGGAACAATTTGCAGAAGTACTCTCTTATCAGATTCCGGACGAAGTGGATCTCGTAAAGAAGTACCCCATCTTGCATCCGACCACAAATCACAGTGAGATTGCAAATGAGATGCACGCTGCCATCGTCGCAGAATTCGATGCCTGGAACCAGGGTTATGATGCCTGGGCTGCACAGGCAGACAAGTTCTACGTGGCAAATGCGGCCTGCACCACCGCGCAGGATCAGACCCTCGCATTGGATGCTTACAAATCACTTGTGAAGACATGGATTGAAGATGAAGAGACAAAGAAACTATATTTCGACAGTATGCTGCTGAGCGGTGACTGGGCTGCCATTCATTACAGAACCGTCAGCAAAAACGCCGAAACGGGCGAAGCAGAAGCCGGTGACCGCATGCAGTTCCTGCACTTTGTAAAGACCGAGGATGGCGTGAAGGTCGACGCCAGCTGGATGAAGTAAAACTCATACACTTGTGCCACACAAACAACTCTAGAAATTGTGAAAGCAATTTCTAGAGTTGTTTGTGTTTTGTGTATGGCTTATTCACCTGCATTCAACTCCAAAACTGCCGCATTGTCTCCAGCGCAAGGCATCCACCTTGCCAGTCCACTTCCGTTGGGGTCACCTTTCTTCATGAAATTTGCCCAATAATCCAACATCTGTTCGGACAGACGGTAATCAGCATCTGTCCAAGGACGCCAGCAACGATCCATTGTCCCCATCATGTACCACAGCTCCGCAGAATGCCATGCCCCAAGGTTATCACCGGGAAGATCCCTGGTAAAGTAATATACAAAGGCCGGTTTCCGCCCAAGGCTCACCAGTTTCCGGCTAAATTCGATGCACCCTCTGTACAACGGAGACTGCGCTGCGTCCCCGCTCATTTCCGGCGTTACCAGAATATCGTCCTTATTACTGCCAAGAAGATATGGAATATCTCTGATTTTGCCTTCGTCCATTAAGTCGTAATATCCACCGGTCAGCACTTTGCCGTCAATGGTGGGAAGAAGGAACATTCCATGCGCCTCCGGAATTGCAGCGCCTAAGAAAGGGTCTAGCGCATCCAGGATTTCTTTGGTCGTCTTGCTGCGAAGGTCCGTCAGGTTTTCAACGTGAAGCAGATCAGTAAAAATCTGTCCGTAATGTTCCTGCTCGTCTAGCGTGATATCCCGATGCAATCCAGAGCCATACGAGCCGCCGCTCTGCATAATGGCCTTCTTAATCTTACTGCCTGTCAGCGGCGAAGAAACCAGTGTCTGTACGCTCATCGCACCAGCACTTTGCCCAAACGCAATGATATTGTCCTTATCTCCGCCGAAGAACTCAATATTCTCATAGACCCAATCCAGCGCCGCAATCTGATCCAATGTTCCATAATTACCGGAAATACCGCTTTCATTGGTCAGCCAAGGGTGTGCCAAATAGCCAAAAACATTGCAGCGATACTCCACGCTTACAAAGATGATCCCACGATCGCAATACGCCTTGCCATCAAACTCCATCTCGCTGGCGTAGCCACCCAAAAATCCGCCACCGTGAATCCAGAAGGCTACCGGGCAATGCAGGGCCTCCTTTGGCGCCCAGATATGAAGATAGAGGCAATCTTCACTTGACAGACGATCGTAGGCCGGATCGGAATAAAAATCCTTGTCATACGGAGGAGCCAGATATGCTTTCTGGGCACACTTGTTCCGGAAATCGACTGCCTGATAAACACCTTCCCATGGTTCTGGTCGAACCGGTGCCTTCCATCTCAACTCTCCCACCGGCGCTTTTGCGTATGGAATCCCACGATATTCGATATAACTGCCGTGATCGATCCCTTCCATTCTTCCATATTGTGTCTGTACCATTGTTTCCATCCTTCCTTACGATCCTGTCGATTGTTGATAACGAATTATTTTTGTGCTATGATTATTATATATTATAAATGATTTCGTGGAAAATAAATTTACATCAGCGGACAACTTTAATTGGCATTTGATGCCATACTGGGAGTGATTGTCATGAATGCGTTAAATGAGATAGAGAAGAAACTGAAACAAGTCTACGAACGGCACCCTGACGTTCTGGCAAAAGAGTTTGTGACAAGGGATGAAATAACTGAGTTTTCTGATGCAATCCGTCTCGCCATGCCTGTTGTGGCCGAGCTATTGCTGAATAGTGACTTAACTGAGAATCAGTTCTTTGCGTCGGGAGAGGATGTCACGGTTGTCTCACATCTGCGCTATCTTCCTCCTTACCTTCACTCCCACAGTTTTTTCGAACTTGTTGCCGTCAAAGAAGGGATCTGTCGGAATTATATCTGCGGCAATGTGGTTGAACTGCAAAAGGGAGACATCTGCATGATCGCCCCGGGGACGGAACATGCGCTGGGGGTCTATTCTGATACTGCGGTTGTCATGAATATTCTGATTCGTACCAGTACCTTTGCCAACACGTTTCGCAGCTTGTTGGTGAATCGGGATGTGCTTGCGGCGTTCTTTTCTCATGCTCTTTTCGAAGAAAAAAGCAGCTCCTACTTAATTTTTCGCACACAAACGGATCAAGTCATCCAAAAATTCCTTGGATTTCTGGAGACCGAATCAGAAAATGAGGAACGATACAAGCGCCGAATGATGAACGTTCTGTTTCATACGCTGATCATTATGATTCTTCGCAAACATGACAGTAATGTGCTGTTTCCACCGAGTCGTGAGCAGAAGGATGATGCGGAACTTGTAGAGATGATGAATTATATACAGTCCCATTACACAGATCTTAACCTTGCCCTTCTCGCTGACCACTGTGGCTATAGCGAACGGCACACGTCCCGGTTGATTAAGGAATTTACCGGAATGAGCTTTTCGGACTTGATTCGAAATCTGAAGATTCACCGTGCTGCGGAGCTTCTTTCCAATCCGGAGTTGTCTCTCTCCGCCGTGCTCGACACAGCAGGATATACGGATATGAGTTCTTTCTATCGTGCTTTCAAAAAAGAATACGGCGTTACGCCCATCCAATATCGAGATAGGATGATTGATTCATACGGTAGGGTGTGACAGAAAAACCGCAAGCCCACTTCCTGCCTTTAGGAATTTGGCTTGCGGTTTGTTTGACCAAGATGTACCTTACATCAAAATGATTTCTGCAATCTCCAGTGCATCAGATTCCAGTACTTCGAGGCTCAGCTCATACTGTCCGGGTTCCATGCAAAGATGAGCAGTCACTGAACGGAACTGATCGCTGCATACATCAATGCTGCCTGCTTCTTTCCCATTCATCAGCACCCGAATGCGGCCCTTTCCGGCAGCAGTGATCTGGATGGATGTCCATGGAGCATCGCTCTTCACATAGCGGAAAATCGCCTGAGCGCCTTTTACCAGATGGGTGAGTTTTTCTCCATACTGCTCGTCTGTATCAATGTAGCAGCCGCCGTGTACTTCGCAGGCCTGATAGCCCATGATTTTTTCACCCGGCGCAAATGGCTCGCCGATGCCCTGCGAGGTCATTTTCACCTCCGGGATGCTGCCGTCGGGCAACACCTCCAGCTTCTCAATGCAGAGGCGCCGGTGCTGCTGGGTGTTCCTGCTGCAACGGTGATAAAACACATACCATTGACCGTTGACGCATTCAATAGAGCCATGATTGTTCCAGCTTTGCGGGTCGCAGTTGTCATTGTCGATCAGAATGCCCCGATAGGTAAAGGGTCCCAGCGGGGATTTGCCGGTGGAATAGCCCAGAGAAGTGGGCTTTCCCCGCTCCATGTCCGCATAGACATAGTAGTAGGTATCGCCGATTTTACGCATAGAGGAACCCTCGTGGAAGCAGTGCTCCTCCTCTGTCACCAGATTGTCCACGATCTCGCTGCGATCAAAGGAGATCATATCGCCATTTAGACGCACACCGTGAGAAAACAGCTGACCCCAGTACAGGTAGGACTGTCCGTCGTCATCGGTAAAGATAGCAGGATCAATTCCTCCGCAGGGGAGCTGAATAGGATTGGTAAAAGGTCCTTTGGGGTTGTCTGCAATAGCAACGCCTTCGCTGTCATCCGGCATACAGAAGTAAAGATAATATTTCCCGCCTTTTTCCATACAGTCCGGGGCGAAAAGTAACGCCGGTTTCTCCTGCTCGTCCTGTTTTTCAAATGCCTCCCGGTCTTCTGCATGCTCTGACAACATCTTCAAAATGAAGGGTGTTGGATGAGACCAGTCGATGCCGGGATACTTTGGTGCATCCGGGTTGTTGAACCAAGGAATGTCCTGTCCGCGCAGGGAGGACTGTTCTTCAATCTCCCAGGTTTTCATATCCGCCGTGGAGACGACATGGTACTCCTCGCTGCAATAGACGTCCTCCCGGTTGTCAAAGCTGCCGTAGACATAAAGCCGTCCGTCGGGCATGACGTGCGCTTCGCTGTCAGGGACGTGAAACTGCAAAGGCAATATGGGGTTTCTCTGATTTTCGAATTTCATCTCTCTATCTCCTTATCCTAGATTGTTGATCATAAAGAACAGCTCATTCATATGAGATCAAACGGTTTGGTCATGCAGGATTGGCTTCCTGGTCGTTTTTTTGCTCGAGATAACTGCGGACTTCCGCCTCAACCTTGTCATAGCGATAGAATACGACTAAGATCAGAATGGTCAAAAGCAGAGCGATAATCGGCGCATAAGCAAAGATCAGAGTGATGCCAAAGGAGGCGGTTGCCGTCTGGGTCTGGTTTGCTACATAACCGGTCAGCTGAAGAATCCAACCAACGACACCGGCGGCCAATCCGCTGGAGATTTTCTGCGCAAAGCTTACCACGCTTGATCCGATTCCCTCAATGCGGACTTTCTGGATATAATCGCCGTAGTCCACAGCGTCAGCAGCGAGTACATTGACCGGAACACTGATTGGACCGGTAGCAAGGCTGCAAATTACAGTACCGACAATCAACATAGGTACGCTGGCAGCAGCACCAGCCGCGGCACGAATCACATAACCAACAATCATTGCACCCGCACCCACATAGATGCTCTTTTTCTTTCCAAAGAAACGAAGACTGGGACCAGAGAGAAATACGATACTGATCACAGTGGGAATCAGACCAACCATGGACAGCGACGAGGTCAACATAGGATCGTTCATGTTATCAGCTGGCTTACTGCGGAGATTTTGATCTGACCGGCCTTAGACGCCCGATGTCCTATTACAGAGAGATTGTATTCGGCCGCAGAACGTTCCCGTATATCGCGGTGCAAGACCCGGCACATTTCGGGGAATCGGTCTTGAAGACCTCGTGGACCTGGGATGACGATCTTTCCTCGTGGACTTGGCCGGGATACGAAGGGAAACCGATTCTTGTGGCTGTTTATTCCTCCGGTGCTTTTGCAGAGCTCTTCATCAACGGTCAGAGTCATGGAAGAAAGCCTGCCGGGGAAGCAGTCGGATATCGGACGGTGTTCGAGATCCCTTATGAATCAGGCGTTCTGTCCGCGATTTCTTACGATCACGAAGGACACGTCCTCGGAGAATATGCGATCGAAACCGCTGGTGCTTATCGTGGCCTTGTCATCGAAGAAGAACCTCTGCAAAGAGGGCACGATCAGGATGCATTTGTCGTTCTCAACATCCGCCTGACAGATGAACACGAACGCACCGTCCCATTTTCCGAAAAAACGCTGTATGCGGATGTGTCCGGCGGCGCCGTCTCCATCGGTTTTGGTTCGGGTGATCCCAAACCGCGGTTTTCCTGCCAGGGAAGCAAAGCCGACACCCACTATGGTCAGGCGCAGTTGATTTTAAAGAAAGTCAGCGACGCTCCGGTCCAGGTGCGGATCCGCGATGAGGAAGGACATGAAACTGTCTGGACCAATGAAACGTCTTTATGAAATGTGCTTTCCATGAGAAATATATGAGATCAATACGAGGAGAACAATGATGAATTCACCAATCATGACCTTTAAAGTCTATGCCAACCCAGAGGATTGCTCTGATATGATGTGCGCTTATGGCGGCGTCAGTTTTATCCCCTTTACCGCCACGGTAGAGTCGGATTTATTTACCGGAAAGACCCTGCCCGGCGCCTGCGATGTCCAGGTGGAAAATCCCGCGGGAAGCCGCAATATGTGCGCAAAATATATGTTTTTAGGCACCGACAGCGCCGGCAACACCTGTCATCTGTTCGTCGAAAACAACGGATATCTGGCGGAAGTGATGCGCAATGATCCCTTCTTCCGCGCCTATCCGAAATTTATGACTGATTCACCGGTTCTCGGAGAATATTTAAGCCAACAGCGTTTCCGCTCGGAGGTTCAAGGCCGTGAATGGGGCGTGGAAATCCGCATCTACGATGTACTTCTGGAACAGGAAAACGCACAATAATACGAAAAGCAAAAACGAGGCTCATTTGAGCCTCGTTTTTGCTAGCAGTTCATCGAGCAGCTTCGCGCTCTTTGCACAGTCTTTGATGTTTTGTCCGAAGAACTCGGTGGCCTGTTTTTCGGTTACGGTTTTCTCCGAAGCGGTTCCCGCCACCGTATACTTGTACGTGACATGCTCCAGGTTCCCGATCTCCGCGATCAGTACGTAAGAGATGCCTTCCATCTCCTCTTCGATCCTTTCCTGTAGGATGATGCACCCATTCTATGCATAGATGCAGAAAAACCGCGTTTCGTTACACGGTTTTTCTAAAAGTTGAGAAATTATTTTCTTATGATGCAAATGTCTCCGCAAACACTTTGTAATTCTCGGTATCCCACCTGCTGCAGTAAACCGCAAATTCAACCGTCTCGAAGTACTCCTTGTACTCTTCCACGACCTGCTTTGCCGCACGCGCAACAACCTTCGGCGAATTCTTAAATGCGCCGCACCCAAAGGCGCCGAGAATCACCACGTCCACGCCGTTCTTCGCCGCAATCTCTAACATTCTGCGAAACCGTTTTACGTGCAATGCATACAAATCATCATCCGAGATCTCCACCTTCACCGACCCGTCCTCCGGGTTAAACGGATTTGTCGGACGCTCCCTCAAATTCGGCGCGGCGCACGTCAGCACATCCGCCTCATACCACGCTTGCGTCGGCATCAGCTGCGGGTAGGTCGTATCCGTCTTGATCACAAGCACGCCCGGCGTGTAAATGCAGTCGTCATTGTGCAGCGGATCCATCATCAAGCGGTGCGGCCGATAAAACTTCTCCCACATCTCCCGCACATTCAGGCACGGATACAAAGTTGAGATCCGGCAAAGCGCCTCCTCCTGCGCACTCGCACCGCGCACAACACCGCCGCCCGGGTTCGACGCAGATGCGAAATTATGCACTAACACCTTCTTGCCGTAATACGCCCGCGCGGCCTCAAAACTCCTCTTCTTCGAGACAAATACCTTCGCAGGTTTCTCTCTCTTTAAAAGTGCCCCGGCGATCTCCTCGCCCTCTTTGTAAAACTGCTGCGCAGCCACCGAATTCTCGATCGCATCGATCAGCTTCTTCTCGGTCTCGCACAGATACATGGTATCGTCAAATACTTCTACATTTTCTTCTCTGGACATAGACTTCTCCTTGTTGATTATTCATGAAACAGATCATCCAAAATCACTTGGCTTCCAGCCAATCCGCTATACATATTTTTCTTGACGCCATAGGTCGTAATCATAGTAATCTGCAGCGTTTTTTTGTTGTTTGTAAATCTTCGGAACGTTTCCAGCTTGTTTCGCAGCACCATATCGTAGGCCTTGTCAATTACGAATTCATTGATGGAATACTTCATCTCACAAATATTGATCACATGGTCCCTTCTCTCGATCAACAGATCAATCTGTGCGCCAGAAATTCCTAGCTCTTCATCTCCCCGGGTATACCATATCGATTCCTCTGTCAAGACCCCGGAAATGCCAAGCTTATGCTTAATCTGTGGAATATGGTCTTTGCATAGCTGTTCAAAAACAAGTCCGGCCCATGCACGCCTCGTCGGATTATCTGTGGAATTACTCCAGAAATGTTCATCTCTTCCGTAATGGTCTTTGACATAGCGAAGATAAAAAGCAGAGTAATAATCTGATAATTGATATAACATATTTTTCTTTTCTTTTCCGTAAAACCCTGACACCCGTATGAAGCCTGATGCCAAAAGATTGTTCAGCACCTTGGTCAATGTTCCATTGGAGCCAAGACCAGTCTTTTGAACGATTTCATTCCTCGTAAGTCCACTGGTTTTCCCCGCAAGGGCTTCCACCACTTTGATATAGTTCTCGCTGTTTGTGAAAAGCGTTCTGTAAAGATGCTCGAACTCATCCCACAGCTCTCCTTTCTTCTTAAAAAACAGTCGATCAATATTCTGGTTTAGAGAATAGCGGTTATTTAACAAACTTAAATAGTAGGGGATTCCTCCCATAATCATGTAACATTCTGCGATCTCATACCTTGACCACATAATGTCTCTTGATCTCAAATACTGTTCAACTTCATGAAGCTTAAATGGCTCCAGATATAATCTACATGTTTGCCTGTTGAACAATCCGCCCTTATTCTCGGAAAGGTTTTCTACCATCCATGACGTTGCAGAGCCACAAACGATGAAAACCAGATTTTTTCTGGCAGAAGCCCAATTGTTCCAAAACCACTCAAATGCAGGAAGAAATCCCGACTTCCTGGTATCAAGCCAGGGCATCTCATCGAAGAAAACCACCTGTTTCTCCTCCAGTGGTTTTTCCTCCAGGTAATCTCTAAGTGCATCAAATGCCTCGACCCAATCTCTTGGGGCTTCCAAATGAATACCCGATTGACGTTTTAATTCTGTTGTGAAATTCCTCAGTTGATACTCTTTATCCTGATCATATGCGCCGGTCACTTTAAAGGCGAATCGGTTGTCGAAAAATTCATTGATCAAATACGTCTTTCCAACCCTTCGTCTTCCATATACGACAATTAACTGAGCAGAATCCTCGTTCATACAATCGCTCAGCCGCTCACATTCATATGTCCTTCCTATTATAGTTTTACTATCCATATATACCTTTTCTCCTTCTATGCAGAAAAATAGCCGGCCAAATCCTCTATTTATTATATAGTTTTGGCCAGCTATTTTCAAGCCTATATTCTTAGAAGTACTTTTTGAATATGATAGTTCTCTTCTGATCACTAATTGTACGATTTCGGATTGCACAATTTGTACCGCAGACCTTTCGTTTCCGAGATACGCAAAAAATAGTCGGCCAAATCTCCCTTTTCACAGGACTTTTGGCCAACTATTTTCATTTACGCAAATGTAATCGTCGTTCCTGCAGTTCCCTGCAGCGCCTCGACTGCCTTGTCTAGCGACGTGATAATCGCCTTCTTGTTCGGGTATTTGCGGACAAATCGCATCGCCGCCTCGACCTTCGGCAGCATGCTGCCTCTGGCAAATTGTCCCTCCTCGATGTAGCGTGCCGCATCTTCCAGAGAAAGATGATCCAGATTCACCTGGTTCGGCTTCTTATAGTTGATTGCAACCTTCTCGACTTCCGTGAGGATCATCAAGACATCTGCGTCCACGCCTTCCGCGAGCAGCTCCGCGCCAAAATCCTTATCGATCACAGCTGCCACGCCTTCTAACTGTCCGTTGTTCTTCTGAATCACCGGGATGCCGCCGCCACCGACAGAGATGGTGATCGTCGTCGGCCACAGGGTGCGGATCGCGTCGATCTCCACGATCTGACGCGGCTTCGGGGAAGGCACCACGCGCCGCCAGCCTCTGCCGGCGTCCTCGCGCATTACATAGCCCTTCTCTTCCGTGAGGCGCTTCGCCTCTTCCTCGGTGTAAAACTTGCCGATCGGTTTGGTCGGATCCTTAAAGGCTGGATCTTTCTTTTCCACGACCATCTGTGTCACGATCGAAACCACCGGAATATTGCGGTTTCTCCTATTCAGCGCGTACTTTAGACTCTCCTGAATGTGATAGCCGATGTAGCCCTGCGACATCGCGCCGCACACATCAAAAGGCATCGGCGGCGTTACTTCCTTGGAAGTCTCGTAGGAAAGCAAAATCCGTCCGACCTGCGGTCCATTTCCGTGAACGATTCCGATCTCATAGCCCATGCAAGAAATGTCTGCGATCTTTTCGCAGGTCTTTCTGACAACCTTCAGCTGAGATTCCGCCGTCGCGTCGCTGTCAGAAGCCTGCAATGCATTTCCGCCCAGCGCAATAACAATTCTCTCTGCCATTTCTGCTCACTTCCTCTTACGGCCTTACGCGATTGTTGCAACCACCACAGCCTTGATCGTGTGCAGGCGATTCTCCGCCTCGTCAAAGACAACGGAGTTCTTCCCAAGGAAGACCTCATCCGTCACCTCGCGGATGTCATACCCAAGCTCCATCTGCTGCGCAGCCATCGTCGTGTTAAAATCATGGAAAGAAGGCAGGCAATGCATGAAAATGCACTCCGGGTTGCCGGTCTTTGCCATGAGCTCGCCAGTCACCTTAAACGGTGTCAGCAAGCGCACTCTCTCCGGGATCTGATCCTCCTCACCCATCGATGCCCAGATGTCGGTATAAATGACGTCAGCCCCGGCAATGGCTGCCACATCACTCGTCACGGTCAGCTTCGCGCCGGTCTCATTTGCAACAGCTTCCGCACGCTCCTTCACAGAAGGATCTACCTGATCACAAAGCTCCTGCGGCCCGTAAGCCACAAATTCCATGCCCATCTTTGCGCAGCCATACATCCATGCATAAGCCATGTTGTTGCGGACATCGCCGACAAAGACAACTTTCACTTTATTAAGCGGCTTCGCCACATGCTCTTCGATCGTCATCAGATCTGCCAAAATCTGCGTCGGATGATCCACGTCGGTCAGGCCGTTCCACACCGGAACGCCGGAATACTTCGCCAGCGCTTCCACGATCTCCTGCTTGTAGCCGCGGTACTCGATGCCATCATAGAGTCTGCCAAGCACCTTTGCGGTGTCCGCGATGCTCTCCTTCTTGCCCATCTGCGAGCTCTTGCTGTCCAGGAACGTTACGCCTGCGCCTTCATCCATCGCCGCCACTTCAAACGAGCAGCGCGTGCGGGTGGAGGTCTTTTCAAAGAGCAGAACGATGTTCTTGCCCGTCAGCACCTTGTCCGTAAGCCCCAGTCTCTTCTTCGCCTTCAGATCGTGTGCCAGATCCAGCATGTAGCGGATCTCCGCCGGGGTAAAATCCATGAGTGTCAGAAAACTTCTTCCTTTCAGATTTACAGCCATAGTAATAATCCTCTCTTATATCTTTGTCTATAAATTTAAGCCTTGCTTATAAATCGTCTCGATTCACCGGGCAGGACATGCAGCGCGGGCCGCCTCGTCCTCTGGAAAGCTCAGAGCTAGGAATCGTCAAAACCTCGATCCCGCGCTTCGTGAGCAAATCGTTGGTGACATTATTTCTCTCGTACGTGATGACTCTGCCGGGTGCGATGCAAAGCGTGTTCGAGCCATCGTTCCACTGTTCACGCTGCGCGGCCATCACATCGTCTCCGCCGCAACGAATTAGCTCCACCGCCGGGAGCTTTAGCTCCTTCGCAAGCGCCTTTTGCAGCCGTTCGGTCATCGACCGCATCTTGATCTCGCCGCCACGGCCTAGCGTGAGCTGGAAGAGCTGCAGCGGTCCCTCGATCTCCGGATGGATCGTAAACTTATCATAATCCACCATCGTAAAGACCGTATCCAGATGCATAAATGCACGCTTTTTCGGGATCTGGAAGACTAAAATCTCCTTAAAATCTGAGCCATGCAGTAGATTCTCCGCAAACCGCTCGATTCCGGCTGCGGACGTTCTCTCCGACAAACCGACACCGACCACTTCGTGGTTTAACACCAGAATGTCGCCGCCCTCTAAGCTGTACGGGTCGTTGTAATCGAACCACCGCTTCGTGCCTTCCGGCGCAAACTCCTTGTTGTATTCGTAAATGTATTTCAGAAGCAGACTCTCTCTGCGTCTGGTCGCTGTGCTCATGTGATGAATGGTGAGGCCATTTCCCACACAGGCGCCCTGATCCCTCGTGAAATACATGTTCGGCAGCGGATCCATGTAAAATGGATACGACGCGTCAATCCGTTCCGCAAGCGTCCTCGGCTTGTAATCCGGCAAATCATCCTTTCGGATGCCGGCGATCACCTTCTCGCCAAGCGCTAACGGCTCCATCTCGCTCAGAAACGCACACACCGCCTCCTTCACGCTGGGCGAAGAAAACTGCACCTCATCAAGCATCTCCCGGATAAACTGAAGGCGGATCTTCGGATCCGCGATGGCCTTCGCAAATTCGTCCACATAGTAGACGACTTCCACGCCGTTGTCCCTCAACGTCTTTGCAAATGTATCGTGCTCCTGCATCGCGACCTTCAGATAAGGAATGTCGTCAAAGAGAAGTCTTGCAAAATTATCCGGGACAAGACCGTCCACCTCGCTGCCGATCCGGTGCAGCATGACTTTATTTAACTTACCGATCTCAGAATAATTGTGTACACCTTGTATCATAAACTTAAAGTTCCTTTTTCATATTCGCTTTCTTTAGGATACCACAAAAGGTGTTCTCTTAAAAGAGATAGCTTCGAAATCTTTTGGATTTCGAAGCTATCTCTTTTAATTCTTCCATAAAAACGGTTTCACTGGAAGCCCTGCACTGTTATACAGATTGACTTCACAGTATCCTTCCCACGCAAAGGCGACCTCGATCTCGGTGTCTTTTCGAATAGCGTTGCTTATAATCACCAGACAATCCCCTGTTGCAGATGCCTGAAAAGATTTCACTCTCTTTCCTTCTGCGGTAACGGAGATTGCGTCAAGCTTCTTTCCGCAGATTTTCAAGCCCTCTCCCGCATGAAGAAACCTCAAAACCAGTCTTCCGTCCTGAACTTCTCCACCGCAAACCTCCGGGGCTTCGCAGAGAATCTCTTCCCCGTACACCTTTCCGCGGGCAAGCAAGGCAAGGCGCTCCCCGACGGGGCGCTTTTTCTTCGGATGGATATCTTTGGGATCACCGACATCCATAATCGAAACCATATAAGCACCCGGCACAGATTTGCTGACCTTCTCTTGCCTCTGACGTACGATGGGATATTTATTCCCTGTACTACCAAGCCATTTCCCAAATGGAGCCAGCTGTACAAATAAAAATGGCAGTTCCTCCTTCCACGCATTTCGCCAACAGCGAATCATCGCAGAAAACAGCTTGTCATAGACCTCTGCCTTCTGATCGTCAGACTCTCCTTGGTACCAGATGACGCCTCGCACAGCAACTCCGGCAATCTGGCAAAGCATGTTGTGATAGAGAACACCTGGCGCATTCTGGTTGTATGGTCCGACCGGCATTCCCCCAGATTTCACAATTTTCCCAAGGAGCGGAATGGCTTTTATGATCTCCCACAAGCTGACATTTCCGTACATAACGCTACGCATTGCGCGCTTCATTTCTTCGCTGTCCAGAAATGTAAGCGCCTCTGCATGTTTCTTTTCATACTCCTCCCTGTCAAGATCCTTCGTCGCGGCACGATACTCATCGAGATACACATGAAGTGCAGGATCTTCTTCAAGATCACTCTCATTTGTCCACGCAGAAGCCGTTGTTCCGCCCCAGTTACAGCCAATGATCGCAATCGGCACATCATACGCAGTGCGCAGCACCTTCGCAAAATACAGGCCTACGGCAGAGAAGTACTCCGCTGTGTCTGGTGCAAATGTCATCCATCGATCCCAGGCTTCGCAGTTATCCTTATTGGTCTGTGATTTTTCACCTTCAAATGTATATTCGCCCACATCATAAAAGCGCAGATGAGGGTCATTGGCGTTTCGAATCTGTTCTTCTCCTTCCGCATCATATCGCAGAAGAAACTCCATATTGCTTTGTCCACCTGCAACCCAGACTTCACCGATATCGACACCCGTCAGCTCTACGACATCTTCTGTCCCGGAGATCGTAAGAACTGCATCCGTCACCGCTTCCTGGGCAGGTAATTCGATTGAAAAACCCCCTGCAATCGGGATCTTTTCCACAAGTATTGTGCCATTTAAAGAGACCGTCACCTCCTGCGGACAATCCGTACTTCCCCAAATTCGAATCGGTTTTTGCCGCTGCAGCGTCATCCCATGATCAAATAATCTTGCAAGCTGTATCATATCTTTCCTTCCTCATTTTCTCCCTCGCGCATCTTTGCACGGCGCTGCTCCAGCTCTGCCGTCATCTTCTTGCGGAACTCCGGCGTGATGGGATAAGCAAATCGATAAACCGCCCAGGCACCAACTGCGACAACCAGTGGAACTAATGTCATTACGATGGTTAATCCATTTACCATACCCGGCAGTTTTGTCAGATCTCCGGCATAGGCGCCTGTCGCAGAGTTCACGCTATAACCGACCATCATCAAAAAGATCCCGGGAATCAGTGCTGCCAGTGCGGCCTGCGTCTTGTTGACGACATTGTTCACCGCAGTTGTCATCGCCGTCATGTTCTTTCCGGTCGTATATTCCACATAATCTGCGCACTCGGTGTTTAAAAGCATGGAAGGAATAACCGCAATACTCATCGGAATGCTGGCCAAAAGATTCAGTCCGATAAAAACAAATGGACTAAGCTGTAGGAGTCCAAGCAGATAGCAGACAAACATGACACCGTAGATCAATCCGGCGATCAATTCACAGGCTCTTGCAGCGCGGTCGACGCTCCCAAAGATTTTCACGACAAAGCCCGCGACCAAGGGTGTCAGGAAATTAGGCACCAGGGACACGACGCCGTAGATCGCGTAGATCGACGCATAAGCAATCTCATCGACCACGCCGGTCTTCATGTCCGCACAGTAGAACCACTTCAAAAAGTAAACCAGCACGGCGGAAGAGATGCCAAATGACATGTTCCCGATAAAGTAGGCAATGTTATGCACCCAAAGCGGCTTGTTGGTCTTTAGCATCTCCCAGATGTCTTTGACCGTCAGTCTGGTCTCTTCTTCGTCTTCTTTGGAAACATTTCCGAGATAAGGCTCCTTAATCAGCAGGGTGCCCATCACAGAAATGGTCCCGGTAATCGCTGCAGTCATAACACAAGTCAGTGAAAATGATTTCCCCATGTTGCCAATACCTGAGTTGACTGCGGTGGCGATCGGAATAAAGAAAACAGATGGAATGACCGAGATAATCACGCCCATACGGATCAGGGAAGTCATTTTAGTGCGAATCCGCGTATCTGTCGTGATCTTTTGCAGGATCGGTCCTGTACCGTTGAAGGCAAAGCCCATCTCATATAAAAGATAGCCAAACATCACCCAGATCGGCAGAAGGATCGCATTGCTCTTGATGGCATCCGGCAGTGTAAACATGATGATAATGCCGACCGCACACAGGATGGCACTGTAGAGCGTAAACAAACGATATTTGCCGAACTTTTTCTCCTTGGAGCGATCCATGATCCAGGCCTGAAGCGGGTCATCCACTGCATCTACGATACGAGTAACTAAGAGAATGACCGTTCCAAAGGCCGCGGCATATCCGACCTTCCCAATCGCCGCATCGATGCCGGAATAGTCAGTTAAAAATTGCATAAACAAGGCAAATACCATGGTCGCAAAACCATGAACCCAGGAAACGGTAAAAAATCCTACCTGTCCACGAAGATTGTCAGGATACGGTTTAGGGGTACGCTTGCGTTTCATGCTCATTGATCTCCTTCTTGTTGCTAATATTAACATATAAAAATACGAGCATGAAAAATACTAAAATTCTACGACTTTTATCAACATTCTATTGCATTTTCAAAATCGGGATGATACTCTGAAATTACGATCGAGAATGGTGATAAAGGTATGAATTACACAGATATATTTACGGCTGTTGACCCTTCACAGTGGGCTAACGATGCGAAATTTGAAAAAGAGTTTACCGCCGTCCCTCACTCTGCATATGAATGGGAACGAGCATATATGAGTTTTGTCCGCGCAGGAGATGTCCAAGGCGCTCGCCAGTACATGGAACAATTGGCAGAAAGCGGTGTTGCTGTGCAGGTTGGAAACCTCTCATCCGACGATCTCATCCAGAACAAGTTCCTGGCTGTTTCAATGATGGCTGTCATCACCCGTGTGGCGATCAGAAACGGTGCTGATGAATTGACAGCTTATCAGATCAGTGATGCCTATTTGCAATATCTGGCAAAAGCAAAGAACGTCGATGAGTTCTCCGTTAAGCTTTTTCAGGCGGTAGAGGCCTTGATTCAGCTTGTCCACGATGCCAAGGAAGCCGCAGAGCATAACGCATACTATCTGCGCTGTCGGGAATATATCGGCAAGAATCTTGGACAGAAGATCACTGTAAGCGATCTTGCAGAGCTTTGTGGCCTGACACCGAACTATCTCTCTTACGTTTTTAAGAAAGCTTCCGGCAAGACAGTGACAGAATACATCCTTGACCAACGCATCCAACTGGCCAAGCAGCTGCTGCTCAGGGAGGAGCATACCAGTGCGGAGATCGCGTTCTTTCTCGGCTTTACCTCCCAGAGCTATTTCATTTCCTGTTTTAAGAAGACAGAAGGAATGACCCCCCGCGCCTGGAAACTGCGCCAGACGAAGGGGGCAGGGGTAGAGTTATATCCTGAATGAAGCACGGATTCCAAGGAAAGGAGTGTCGTTTATTCGCCCGTACTCTGTGCATGGGCCTGTTTGATCTGTGCAATCTTCTCCTGGATCTCTACCATCTTTTCTTTTGTAAGCGGATAGTGCTTCATCGCAATGACGTTAAAGATATTGCCGATGATGAGAATTCCGTAGGTCAGGAAGATGCCGACAAGCCGCAGCGGGAGCGTCTCAGGCGTAGACACATCCGGCAGTTTCTCTGCAAATCCGATCGCGGCAAATAAGAGGCCCGCGAGCAAAGGTGCCAGAGAAGAAACCAGTTTGTCTACCAGGCTAAATAACGTTCCGATCATGCCGGGTACATATTTGCCCGAACGATAGATCTCGTAGTCGGCGCAATCAGCAGTCATCGGGTAGACCGTATTGCCGGAGAGTGCGGTAAAGAAGGTTGTCAGGATTGTCAGCAGGAAAAGTACCGCGGTAAATAACGTAATTCCGCTAAATTCCTGCCCATAACCGTTTACATACCCCGGCAGGCTGAGCGTGCGAGGATCCCCAAAGATCCATAACAGGCACAGCAGGGAATTTAACACGATGCCGCCCCAGCTGCCGATGATCATCGCTTTCTTAAGACCAATCTTCGGCGTTAAGAATCCGAGGCCAATCACCGCAAAGATCATGCCTGCCACGTAGCTGTAAACCGTAAATCCACCGTTCAGTGCGTAGTTTCCGACCACAACACCATACATGACAATCGTCGCAGCGCTCGTCTTCGCAGCCTGCGCCAACTTATCCGTTGACGCCGAGATAATAAGCATCTGAATCGCCTTGTTATTCTTAATCACATCCAGATAATCCTTGATCTGGATCTTCTGCGGCTCACCGGTACCATAGTACTCTTTGCGGTCCTTCGGTGCGATCGAAATGGCCGCGATCAGGGTCAGGATACCAGAAAGAATCGCCACAAATACCCAGAGCTCATGGAAGAGTCCCGTCTCATACATCGTACCATATTTCGGAACGACGATGTTGGAGGAATAAACCATAAACACCAGGACAAAAAGGACGTTGAAAATGTTTAAAAACATGCCATAGCGAGGTCTCTGTTTCGGATCATTGGTCATGCAGGTCTGTGCAGATTTTGTGACCACACCCTGGAAGGTGTAGCCGATGTAATAAAGGAGCGCAATCACGATGAAGAACAGCAATCTAATCCCTTGCGGCAAAAGGTGCGTAACGTGAAAGAGGATATAACTCGTGGCGCATAAAATGAGATTTCCAAGCACCATAAACGGCCGGTTTTTTCCAAATTTCGTCTCAGTTTTATCGATAATAAAGCCGATGATCGGGTCTGTGACACCGTCCCACACACGCATAATTGCCGTAAAACTGGACGCGACAATCGTAACGACGCCGACAAAACCGACCAGATAATAAGACACATAAGACATCAGATACAGATACAGAATCGTCGCGGTATCATTGAGTGCATACCCCGCAATTCTCCACAAAGGAGCACGGTGAATCCCGGTCACGGGATCAATACTGTAGTCAAACTTTTTCATTGCATTACCCTTCCTTTTCATCCTTTAATGATTTTATAGACCGCCGTTTCGTTGGCGTCAAGCTCTACTTGAATGCCGGATATTTTCCCCAGATCGACCTGATGTAAAACCTCTGTTACATGTGCCTGCTCCGTAAGCGAAATCGTCGTATTGCCGGCTTTTCCATAACAAAAAACAAATAAATAATCCGCTCTGCTCCCTTCCAGTTTCTGCATACAAATTCCAGGCTCACTGCATGAAATCGATCCTTTTAGAGGCTCGCAAACCAGGCTTTCGATCCATGAAAACACATTCTTCTGGGGAGCTTTCTTGCACGCTGCCCACAAAAACGTGGAGATATATACGATCTTTCCTCGCCCGACAGGAGTTACGAGGATCGCTGGAGTTCCCTCTGGATACGTTGCAAGTGTGGATACATTTTCCCCGAAGATCCGGATCTGACGCCTGTCATGTCCGCCGCAGATGGTCTCTCCCGAAGCAACCCTCATCTGCAGGTCTCCCTCTTCCATATCCATGAGCTCAAATTGCAGCGCATCTGATAGTCCTGCGCCGGGAATCTGCGGATATAAAAGACCCGTTTCATTCACCTCGCCAAACTTCCCGTCTGCAACCACAACGCCGCCCTTTTTTGCGTATGCAAGCAACGCATTTGCCAGGCGCTTCTCCGTCACAACCTGATTGCTGACAAACAGAAGCGGGATCTCATCCGCTTTTCCGGCAACGATATCTTCTGGCGTTAAGAAAACGGACGGAACATTCTTCTCCCACAGCGTGCGGTAAAGCCCGCCCAGCGAGTCCAGATACACACTGTCCGGCGCACCGATCATGCCGCGAAAGCCGATGGTATAGGCCTTGATGAAGTCCTGATTGAGCCTGTCAAATAAGATAGCTGCCTTCGGCGCTTCCGGCTTGGTCGTAAGGAGTTCCGGCTCTCGCTTTAAGAACTCTCCGACCTCCCGCGCCACAGCCAGACGCGGCGTCTCTCTCCCCTGCAGATCCACCAGCCCTCTGCCAAAGGTCTGCACTCCCTTGCGGAAAGGATTCCATTTCCAATAGATGATCCCATTTGCACCGTGAGAAATCGCCTCCATGCACCACAATTTTAATTCCTCAGGTGAAACACTTCCTTCCGGATTAAACATCGTCGCGTGGTGCGTCTGCATTTCCGAGATCGCAAACCGCCCGTCCGATGCTGCACTGTGCGCGCCGGTCATCGTCTGATGCCGCAGATGCGGGGGCGTGAATCTCGAGAGAAATTTGGGATAGAAGGAGATTCCGTACTGATCCACCGCCCGCGCGACCGTCCAGTCGTCCGTCGGCCGATCGTAATAATGGTCCATCGTCACGCTGGCATGAATGTTGTCCGCTAAGATCTGATGTTCTTGATCCACCGCCTCGATCGCTTCGCGCATATACCGCAAAATGATGCCGATATTGTCTTTATGAAACTCCTGATAATCCACAAATGCCATCACACTGGCCCACATCCACTGTGTAAAACGGACCTCTTCAAAGCTGCGATAAGCGCGGTCCCAGCTGTCGTTCAGCTGCCCGATGTCTTGATATTTGTCCTTTAACCATGCCTGAAAAAGTGCCAATGTGTGGGTATCAAAACTGGTAAATTGCGTCTCATTCCAGATGTCATAGCCCTTCAGCGCCGGGAATTCCCGGTAGGCTGATGCGATCTCCCTGTACTGCTTTTGAATGAGTGCTTTGACCTCCGGATGATTAAAGTTCAGATAACCATACCCAAGGCTTCCCTCATCGCGATTTCCCTTTCGATCAACGGGGAAATACTCCTCTTTGACCAGATCGTCCGGCGCATATTCAAGCGCTGTAATCTGCCCGGCAAGCTCCATCACGATGTCGATGCCTGCCTCCTTGGCGTCCTCCAGGAGGTCGCGGCCTGTCTGGTAAGGATAATGGTCTCCCTCCGGCTCCCACCAGTACACCGCCGGCCACACCACCACGGTGTTAAAATGTGCGGCAGCCATATCGAGAAGCATTCCCCGAAGCTCTTCTCTGGTGTGTTCTCTTTCGATCTTTAGCACCGCACCATAGGTAAATTTTTGTTGCATATTCCATGTCCTTTCTCAAATGAAAAAAGCCCTTCCTGCAGTCAAGCACAACGATTTCTCTTTTGTAAGATCATTGTACTTGGCCACAGGAAAGGCTTTCTGTCAAATTCGCACTTATTTGTCCGAAATTCCTGCATCGACCTGCATCTGACGCCGGTACTCCGTCGGTGTCAGATCCGTATGTTTTTTAAAGGTTCGGTAAAATGTTTCCTGCGAGGCAAATCCCGCCGCCTTCGAGACAGCTTCCATCGTCTGACTCTCCTGAAGCAGCTCTTTTTTGGCATGGTAGATGCGGATTTCCTCCAACAGTCTCGGAAAACTTGTCCCCTGCTCTTTGAGCACCTTCTTCAGATAACTTTCACTGTATTTAAACCGGCCTGCCATCTCCGCAAGGGTAATGTCCTCCGCATAATTCTGATGCAGCTCATAGATCATCCTGGAGTAAAGCTGTGTGTTGGAGAGGGCTTTTACATTCTCTCCCATTCCGCGCGTACGATACTTGGTTCGATACTCCGCCGGCGTGATCCCGCGCTCCTCCAAGAACGCATTGTAGAAGCCGTCTCTGGAGTGATATCCTGTCCACAGTCCGATACTCTCCACAGGATAATCCGTGGTTTCCAACAGCCCGCAGGCATTCCGAATCCGAATCTCCCTGAGCAGTTCTAAGAAAGTAAGCCCAAACTGTGCCTCCAAGATTCTTGCTACCTGTGACTCGCTATAGTGCACCATCTCTGCAACCTTTTGACACGTCAGATCCGGCTCGCGATACCGCAGATTGATTAACCGCAAAAGATCATATCCCGTATGCGCATTTGCCTCATCTTCTTCCTTCGCATACCGCAAAAAACAGATCACAATCTGTGTCATAAGGGCCGCAATTGCCTCTTCCCGCATCGCATGATATCGCTTTTGTTCCCCCATGATGCGCTTGAAAACAGTTTCCATAGCCTCTTGTTCCTCTGCGGGAATCTGCGCCACAGGGCAATAATTATAGCTTTGTGCGAGCACCGAACTGACACTCTGCATCAGCCCATTATCATCCAAAACACACATCCGAAAACTGCATTTAGCAATTGCCAGCGGCTCTTTTGGGTCCGGAATAATCTCATGAATATGCCAAGGCATTTTCAGGCTCATACTACCCTTGGAAAGAGGATAAGCGATGCCGTTGATCACTTCATTTCCTTTGCCGCCCCGGATATAATGGATCTCGACAAAACTATGTCTATGCAGGGGAAATGGCCTCGTCATGGTCAGTTCATCCGCAAAAAACAAATCATCCAAGCCGAAATTCTGCGTATCGACAAACGCCGGTTTTTGTGCCATCGCTGCCGCTCCTCCTTTCCTTAAATAGTGCCTTTTTCGCTCAGATTCGCGCTGGTTTTAGCATCAAATCTTGCATTCCATCTGGATATCAAGCGGCTCTTTCTCCGCATATTTTTGAATCGGTGATGTACTGACCTCGCATCCCATCGCCCTGTAAAAACGAATCGTCTCCTCCGCCGGGCAAGCGGAGATATATAACGCTTTTGCACCGCGCTCCCGGGCTTCCTCCTTCGCCTTTTCAAACAAAGCTCTTCCGATTCCCTGTCTTCTCATGTGCGCAGACACCGCGAAATACTCGACGATCATCCTTTCGTGATCGAGTTCCGGCACCAACATGATAAACCCGACAAGCATTTCTTCCTGAATCACGCCGTAGGTGATATATTTCCCGCTCCGAATATCTTCTGTCCGGGAACGCCTGCGCTCCTCCGGCCAGTCCTTGATAAACGGCCGATGAACGAGTTCTAAGGCTCCCTCTTTTAGGACATATGTGTTCTCCACGACCTGACGACGATCAAACGCGTCGAGGCCATTTTCACCAAAATGATGTCGATCAATTATCTGTATATTCATGTCTAATTCATTCAGAACTGATACGCAAAACTGCTTTCTTATTCAAAAAGCATTTCCGCAATATGCCTGCCATCTACGCCACTCATGCGTAGTCCTTCCAGGCAATAATGACAATAGCACACCGCTGTTTTCGTTGTAAAATGACTGCAATACTCCTGCATAATCGCTTGCTGTTCCTCCGGCGTATGCGGAAGAAACTTCCCTTCCGCTCCCTCGACATAATGCTTTGGCGCAAGTTTCGGGTTTCTCACGGGCTGCGGGCGATACAAAGAAGCGCCACAGAAATCCGTCTGTTCGTGATGTTTTTCTGCCTCTAAAACCTGCAGATTCATCTTTTTAAGAAGGCTGCGAACTGCTTCCTGCTCCTCCTTTCTGTCCCGTGAACGCCAGCAATCCTGTACCGTCACTGTTTCGCCATGATAATCAGGAAATGCGAATTTTCCATCGCTATCGATCAGCTCCCAAAGTGACTTTACATGAATCTCAGGGTTCATTTCTTCGATGATATTATTGCAGTTGTGACACAGAGAATAGACCTCGTCTCCTTTTTGAAAACACCCCGAATCCGGCAGTTTCTTCCAGGCTTCCCGCAGCTCTCCCTCCGGCATTTTGTCTTCAAAATCTCTCAATTTGTAGCTCGGAATACAACAACGCACAACCGTGAGCCCAAACCGTTCCTGCACATATGCTTGGATCTTCCTGCTCAGCTCCGGAAACTGCGATGTAAACACGCAGCTTGCAATATAATACTTTCCCATTTTCTTTCCTTCCTATTGATGATTATTTTCTCGCTTTTCCGCTCATCTCTTCGATACAAAGCTTCAAAACAAACACCTTGTCAACCGCTGCATCAATGTATTTTAGACCTGCTTCTTCATAGTTCGGAGAGTACTTTTTGATCAGCTGATAGAGTCCATATTTCTTCGCTTCGGTTTCCTCTACGATCTCAATCTCGCCGAAAACATTTGCAGAATAATACCTTGTAGCGAACTTCTGAGGCAACATTTCCGTCCCGGAAACCACAGTAAAACACACCCTTGGATTCGCCAGAATGTTGTCAATTTTCTGCCCACCATCCACCGTACAATGCATATAAATCGCATTGGTTCCCTCGTCAAAAGCATAAGAAATCGGCACGCTGTAAGGCACATTATTCTCCATCACAGTTGCCAGAATTCCATACTCACCCTCGGCAAGAATTCTCTTTGTTTCTTCGTCGATTAACTTCCGATCTTGACGTCTCATTTCACGCATGATTAGTTCTCCTTTTCTACGAACCCTAGAAATATAAAATCTCTGTTACAATCACCATCCCAAAGATATATTTGACTCCAAACGCAAGCAAAAACAGTAAAAATGCTCCGACTGCATTCCGGATAATATGTCGTTTTTCACCGGGCGTTTCCCCTTCTTCTATGCCATTCGTTCCAAAACGCAATGTATCCGTCTCTCCCAAACTCATCTTCAGGCAGTATTTTGGGTGTGCAGGAAAGATAAAAGGCTTCTATTTTATCTGCAAAACGATAGACTTCAGGAATATAATCCTCTAAAGCTACCGTCTCCTCATACCCATCCTCTAAGATAATCTTTACCGCATCTCCCTCATGAATGACAGACCAGTCAACCCCGTAGCAACAGCCCTCGATCTCAACGTTCTGTAGATCGTTGTCAGGAATCATAAAGTGCCCGCAACAAGGCATCATTTGAATACCATATTCATTCATGATGTGATCTTCCGTAATTGTTTTGAGTAAATATAATGCAGTCGCACTCACTGTCGAAGCGAATTCTAATGTGCGCTCTCCTATTCTGGCAACCGTGAGCCCATGTAAGCAAAGATCCTCCGGATCATCTTTCGTCCCATCAATCCATTCAAAATCGGTTGCATCGATTGTAAAAGTGCCCATATTCTTGCTCCACTTTCCCTTGATTAAATCAATTATAACATTCATCTTCGTTTATGGCAAAGCTTCTATTCTAGAAAGACAGATCACTTCTCATCATGTTTTTCCCTTAGACCCTGCATCCCGTCTTTCTCCACGCAAGATCTCCAAAACAAGCCAGTTTACAGTCCCCCGAGACCCCGGAAATAGAATCATCCTTTCCAAGATCTCAAAGCAAGTCCATTTTCTCTAATTTCAGGATCTTCCCTGACCCAAAAGCTTGTCCAGGGTCCCTGAACGCGAGGCGTAGCTCCCAAAGCCCCGCAGTGAGCCCCCTCCAAACACGAAAAACGCGGAGGAATCGGCCTTCCAGCCGATTCTTCCGCGTCAATCAACTCTTCCGCGCCAATCCATATCTCCGCGCCAAACACACAAACCCCAACTCATCCTCTACCTTGTCTCATCCAGCACCGCAAACGGCAGCCTCATATGCGTCCATTATTCTGAACATGCAAATGTCTCCTTCTATGAAATGTTACAACGATAACTGTAGGTAAGTGGTTCGATCCGTTTTCTTATCACTCATTATAACACGGCGCTTTGTTGCAAACAACATCTGCCTATTTCCTAGATCTGCGGTAGCACAATTTGGCGATTTCTCCTCTTACGATTCTCCTCCCAACTCGCTTACTCCGTCTTCATCTCATTTTCCAACTCTTTCACCGAATGATGATGCCCATGCTTCTCATCCGTCGTGATATGATCATGCTCGTGGCTGTGCGTGACCGTATGCGTGTGCGTTGTCCCGTCGTGCGTGTGTGTAAACGTATGACTGTGCAAATGTGCATGGTGCCGGATCAGCGTATCCACGACCACCAAAACCGAGCCCACAATCATCACCGTGAGCGCAATAAGATAGGTCCACGAAAGCGATTCCTTTAAGAACACGAATGACAACAGCGCGCCAATAAACGGTGCGACTGCGTAGTATGCGCTTGTCTTCGCCGCGCCGAGCACATTTTGCGCACGCACATAGAGAAAAATCGAAAGCCCATATGAAACAAATCCAAGCACCAATGCTGCGATGACGTATCGAATTGCCGGCATCTTTTCATGCAAAACCAGTGCAATCACAAGTGATCCAAGCCCTGAGAAAATGCCTTTCAGCACCACAATTTCGTACGTGCTCTTGGAAGAAATCTTTCGCGTACAGTTGTTTTCAAATCCCCAGCAGATCGTCGCCGCAATCACAAAAAGTGACCCGGAGGAAAACTGGAAACTATCCGTTCCTTCGAGCGAAAGAAGGATGCTCGACAGTGTGATCAGCGCGATCGCGAGCCACAGCCGTTTTGACACGGCTTCTTTGAAAATGAACAGCGCGATAATCGTTGTTGCGACGATCTCAAAATTGCCCAGTAACGATGCGTTCGCCGACGTTCCGTGACTGACACCGAGCATCAAAAAGATCGGTGCCGCAATATCGAGGACAATCATCCCAAGCACGTAAGGCAGGTCCGGTTTGGAAAGCCCCTCCGCCATCTCCCGGTCATTCCGGTTCATCAGCGAGAGTCCTCCAATCCCGATCCCCGCACCGAGATAAAGCAAGGCCGCCATCGTCGTCGGCCCGACATGCGCAAGCAGCACCTTAGAGATCGGCACATTGATTGCATAAAACACTGCTGCAAGAAATGCAAATAGGATCGCTCTTACTTTTGTCGTCATGGTCTTTCTTTTCTCTCCCATACAAGCCTCTCATCATCGATGAAACCCAAATCTTTTCCCCCCTAAATCTCAACAATCAATACATCTTCTTCGTCAAATGGAATCCTTCCTTTTATCTGCCCCTTATGAAAATGAAACACCCCACCGTGATTTACTGGCGCTTCATCGATCGGATTGATCATCAGCACATCTTCTGCTGCCAATGCAGCCTGCGCCGCATATTCATCAAGCGCTACATCGTTCCACTCTTCCACCGTGTAATCCACATAAACCGGCCAGATTAGTGGATGCTCTGTCTGAAACCGCTCAGGAAACTCCCAAAGATCGCCGCAAAGAGCGTCAAACCCCTGTAAAAACGCCTCACCGAAGCAGAGCAAATCCACTTTGCCCGTGTAGTGCTTCATTGCGCACTCAATTTGGCTCATATTAAACCAAATATTATTGTTTTCACATCGATAGGAAACCAACCCAATTCGCATTTTCTGCCTCCAGAAAGCATGACTTGTTGGGCTGATTATACCAAATTCTGCGGGTTAAAACAACAGGCACAGCAGCATCACATGACCTTGAATGCTTCCTTCCATGCTATGAATCCGGAAGTCTCTCTTGACAAGCAAGATGGCTGTGCTTATAATGATAACAATGTTAGCATACTAAGTTATCAACGAGGTGAGAAGCGTGGCACGTGGCACTTATGACGATACCCAGCAGAGAATCCTGCAAAACGGTCTGAACATGTTTTTGGAAAATGGTTTTGAACGCACGAATCTGCGCGAGCTCTGCGCTGCGGCAGGGATTACAACCGGTTCTTTCTATCGCCACTTCGAGAGCAAAGAAGCACTTTTCGCTTTCTTCGTTCAACCGGCAGTTGACGAGATCAAAAAAGATTTTGCCGACGCCGAACCACTTTGCCTCGAGGCCGTAGAAACCGGACAACCACGCAAGCTCTGGATGATCATGGGCGCGGATCGCCTGCTGGACTATATCTACCGAAACTTTGATGCACTCAAGCTTCTGCTGAAGTGCTCGGACGGTACAAAGTACAGTGATTTCTTAAACGATGTGGTTTGTATGGAAACAGATATTTCTCTGCGGTATCTGGGCCTGGCAAAGGAACGCGGCCTGATCAAGACAACGCTTCCCTCCGAAACCGAGATGCACATGATCAGCCACGCATATATCTCTAGCGTCTTTGAAGCGGTTCTGCATGATTTAAACCGAGAAGACATGCAGAACTACATTCATACGATCGTACAATTCTTTACGGCAGGCGCTTATCAGGTGCTTGGGCTGTAAGACCATTTGCCTCACGATGGTGAGGCATCTTTTAAGGCTTTGGGTTAGTTATTACAAACTCGGAAAGGAGCGCATAAATGATTTCCTGGCTGGCGGAAAACCTTGCTTCTCTCGTGCTGCTGCTTGTTGTCGCAGCAATCATTTTCTTCTTAGTGAGAAGCAAACTTAAAAAACACAAAAACGGGGCGTGCGGCTGTGGCTGTGAAGGCTGCAGCGGCTGCGCGGCTCATAAAAAGGGAGGACAGATATGAAACTTACAGACACAAAAGCGGATCAGCACGGCGTGATCCGGAAAATCGACGGGGATGCACATTTTATGAATCGTGTTACCGCGATCGGCATCACCGAAGGGACCGAATTTCAGACGGTGCGCAATGACAAAAAGATGCCCGTCCTGGTCTATCTGCGGGAGACATTGATCGCAGTGAACCGTGCGGACGCGGAAAGAATCGAGGTGGAGGCAGTATGAATACAAGGATCGCACTCTTGGGCCAGCCTAACTCTGGCAAATCCACGGTGTACAACGCGCTGACCGGCTCACGCCAGCACGTGGGCAACTGGCCTGGCAAAACCGTAGAGAAAAACGACGGCTATTATACTTACAAAGGGACACGCTACACGGTCACCGATCTACCGGGCAGCTACGGCCTTTCAGGAAACTCTGACGAGGAGATCATCACCGCTGATTTTATCAAGTCCGGGCAGGCGGATCTGGTCTGCATTCTGGTGGACGCCTCTCAGCTGGAACGCAGTATGTACATGGTGGCGGAGTATGCGGCACTTGACAAGCCCGCCATGCTGCTGCTGAACATGATGGACGTGGCGAAATCTCAGAAAAAAGAGATCGACCACAAACTGTTAGAAAAACGGCTGGGCATTCCCGTGCTGCCATTTACGGCCGCAGAAAGCAAAGGCTATGAGGAGCTAAAGTCGCTTCTAGCGGCAGAGCTTGAGAACCCCCACATGCTCCTTTCCCACCCGGAGACCGATCAAACGACGTCAGTTTTAGAGCAGAGCAAGGCAAAGTATCGATGGATCTCAGAAATGCTTGACGGCGTGACTCATACAGCGACGCCGGAATATAAGCTCTCGAAATTCGACCGCGTGGCCACGAGCCCCATCAGAGGAAAGCTCCTTTGCTTCGGCGTGGTATTGCTCGCCTTCCTGGTGGCAATGATCGTCATGTCGCCCTTCATGGCCATCGGACAAATGATCCCGGCGGTTCTGAACGCGCCGATCGCGAATCTGTTAAATGGCTGGCACGTTCACCCTTGGCTGGTGTCGGTATTCAGCATGATGCTGCCAAACGTCCTGTACTTCTGCATTTCCATGGCAAGCTTTGTGTTTGGCGTGAATCTGGTATTCGGCTTCCTGGAGGAAATCGGTTTCCTGGCTCGCGCGGCCTATCAATTTGACGGTGTACTCTCAAAGCTGGGTCTGCAGGGCAAAGCCATTTGCCCGATGCTGATGGGCTTTGGCTGCACCATCGGCGGCACCTGCGGTACCCGCGTGATGGACAACTGGGGGCAAAGGATGCTCGCCATGGCGGTCGTCTGGGCGGTCCCCTGCGGCGCCATCTGGGGTGTAATCCCGGTGGTCGCCAGCATGTTCTTCGGCCCTGGCGGAACGCTGTTAGTCTGCGTGCTGATTCTCTGCTACATGCTCCTTATGATGGTCATCGTTTCCAAGGTCTTCGGCCGCAAACTCTCTCCTGCTGAAAGCCGCAGCGGCATGATCATGGAGCTGCCGCCTTACCACAAGGCTCACTGGAAACACATTTTAAAAGAGGCCTTTCTCAAGGCATGGGATATCTTCAAACGCGCGCTGGGAACCGTCACGCTTGTGTCACTGGTATTTTATATTTTCTCCTTCAGCACCAGCGGAAATATCCAGAGCAGCCTCCTGTATCGCGTCGGTACAGCCATTGAACCGGTGACCCGCTTCTTCGGCCTTGGCTGGCAGACCTTTATGGCCTTCCTCAGTTCCGCCTTTGCGAAAGAGGCTGTGCTTGGTGTGCTAAACGCAGCCTTCGTCGGCGGCAGCAATCTGCTTGAAGCCACCTTCTTTGCCAAGAGCGCCACGCCGGACAACGCGGCTCTGGCCGCCTCTATGGTACAGACAATCTCCAAACCAGAGGCACTGGCCTTTCTCTTTGCGTGTACCTTCAACGTGCCCTGTGTCATGGCACTGAGTACCACCTATCGGGAGTCTCATTCTCTGAAATGGACTGCCCGGGTAGCACTGTTTTATATCGGAGGCGCGCTGCTGCTCTCCTGCATTGTATATCATATTGCAGCGTTGTTCCTGTAACGAAAATGATCGATAAAAGGGCGTGTGAAAAACGTGAATGCGGTTTTTCACACGCCCTTTATTTCATTT
Organism: Lachnospiraceae bacterium; assembly: GCA_017480565.1. Taxonomy (GTDB): domain Bacteria; phylum Bacillota; class Clostridia; order Lachnospirales; family Lachnospiraceae; genus RGIG1588. The sequence goes on from JAFVAL010000018.1 coordinate 49,894, forward strand.
CTCGCTTTGGAGTGCGATATTATAGTTTATCTGATTATTCTGTGAAAAGGGTCAGTTCCACCGCTCCATTGCCAAGCAGATCTGTAAGCTCCGCGCTGCTCAGACCGTCGATCTTCCCGAGCCGGGTATATGCCCACGAATTCGATCCGTAGAAAACGACGATCTGATTGCCGGAATAGAGGACGATATCACCCGCTTGCGTCGTTATCTTCACGTCGTCACGCGCTATACTTGTCCCGAGAGATCCGACCTGTTCAAAGCCGCCGTACATAGACATCTCAACGATTACCGGCGAATCTAATGCGAGCGACAACAGGGCGTCGACACTCTCATTTTCCTCCCAGATAACCGTAAGTTCCTGCCCGTTGATCTTCATTTTCAGCTCTGGCACGGCTGTTTCCTCCTCTGTTTCTTCGCTTGCATCACTCATCTTTTCGCTCTCAGGCACATCTATTCCAACGACATCGTCACGTCTTTCAGCTTCTGACGAACTCGGTTCAGCCTGAGTCTGTGCTGTTTCGCTCTCCGTGGCCGGATTCGTACCCTGTTGGGAAACCTGCGAATTGGGAGCGCTGCAGGCAGAAAGCGTTAAAACAATCATTGTAATCAGCAACAGGCTGGTCGTTAACATAAGAACCTTACTCATTTCAGATACTCCTTCATAAACGCCTCGATCTTGTCAAATGGGATCGCATTCCTGCGTAAGCTTAAGTTCTTCTGTTTTCATCATGACTGTTTCATCCTTTCAGTGATCGCATAGGCTGTCAAAACTGCCTGTTTAGGTGTAGAATGTCTCTTGGTTGAATTTTTCATTGCAAGTAAATTATACCACAAAAAAAGGACCCTGGCTCAAAAACCAGTGGTCCTTCTTACTTTTTCTGTGTGGCTGCTTTTTTCACAGCCCCTTATGATATTTACAGATCTTCAACGCGCCATTCTTTGCGCCAGCGGATGATGGGCTTTTCGCCATCCCATTCGATGGGAAGCCAGACATAGCGGGATTTGCAGGTGTTCTCGCCGTGCTTTTGAAGCTCGCCCGCGACGGCGGTGATCTCCTTCGGGTCAGTGTCGGGCTGGTAGTCCTTGAAGTGCCGCACCATA
>JAFVAL010000019.1 GCA_017480565.1 Lachnospiraceae bacterium
GTTCATCCTGAGCCAGGATCAAACTCTCATGTTAAAGTTTGTCCGTCAAGATGAAGCTAGCTTCTTTTTTTGAAGCCTTACTTCTTCTTTCCGTTTACTGTTCCGAATCTTATAGATTCAGGGTTTTCTTAGGTTTTCTTAAAACCTTCGCAAAAAATAAATCTTTGAAAAGAACTTTCAAGGTTGTCTCACTGTTCAGTTATCAAGGTTCTTTGTCGTCGGCGCCCTCGCGCGACAACTCACACAGTTTATCACACGGTCTTACTTCTGTCAACTCTTTTTTTACAAAAAAATAAGACCCGTTTCAAACGGTGCAGATGTTATTATATTACCGGTTTATTTAATTGTCAATCGTTTTCAAATGATCTTTTTTAAGAACTTTTTGCCTCTTGTGGGCGACATTTTTAAAGACCACAAGATGTGGTTTTCTCATCCTATGGCCTTGATTTGCATGTGCAGAATATGCTCGCAGATGTAGATTTCATCGAACCAGAGATCGTATCGGATTCTGACCGAGAGTTCTTCCTCCAGCGCAGTCATCTCATATTCTTTTGTCTGAATTCGCATCTCCATCGTCCCGACGGGGTTTTGATAAGGAGCCGTTCTCACCTCGCTCGGGTAGAACGCCATCTCACACACGATGGCACCGGTGCGCATCAGCGTCGCATGATCCGGATGCAGCATCATGGTCGCTCTCCCGGCAAGCACCTTTCCGTTCTCCGCCGGCAGATTCTCTTCATATTCCACAACGTATGTCGTCCCCACCTTCGTCAGGGTTCCCGCCGCACGCGTCTCAATGATTTCTTCGCTCATCTGCGGCTGTGCCCCACGAATGGTGACAACGACCGGTACCTTCTCCCTCATTCGTACGCCTCGATGTTGACATCTTTCGTCTGCTGCACTTCGCATGGCAGGATCGTGTTGGCAAATGTACGGAACTGCTCGGCACCGTCGCTGACATAAAACTTATGCACCGCGGCTCCATTTTCACAAAGGAGATTTTGCTCTGCAAGCACCCGGGCAAGCTCTTTTGCGGTCTCATACGCCGGATTGACGAGCGTTACCTTCTCTCCGACCACCTTCTGGATCGTGTGAGCAAGCAGCGGATAATGCGTACATCCCAGCACCAGCGTATCGATTCCGGAACGCACCAGTTCGCTGGTGTAGCGGTCGATGACTTCCACGGTCACGCCGTCGTAGAGCCATCCCTCCTCGACGAGCGGCACCAGCAGCGGACACGCCTTGTCATACACCTTGATCTGCGGGCGCAGACTGTGCAAATAATTCGTATACATTTTACTGCTGATCGTGGCACGCGTCGCGATGACACCAACCTTATTGTTCTTTGTCGTTCCGACTGCGGTCACCGCACCTGGCTCAATCACGTCAATCACAGGGATGTCGCACTCTGCCCGCAAGACATCCGCCGCATAAGCGCTTGCGGTGTTGCAGGCGATCACGATGGCCTTCACGTCATGTGTGAGCAAAAACTTCGTAATCTGCCTGGAGTAGCGCAAAATGGTGTCGCCGGATTTACTTCCGTAAGGCACGCGCGCGGTGTCGCCGAAATACACGATCGATTCATTTGGCATCTGCCGCATGATCTCTCTTGCCACGGTCAGGCCGCCGACACCCGAATCAAACACCCCGATCGGTGCTTTCTTCAACTCTTTCATAGATTACCTCTCATAAGCCAGGAAAATGAGGCGCGCCACCAGATCTTTCTTCGCGATTCCCCGCTCCTCCCAGAGCATCGGATACATGCTGACGGCGGTGAAGCCGGGCAGCGTATTGATCTCATTGAAAATGACCCGGTTCGTTCCCTTTTCCAGGAAGAAATCCACGCGGGATAAGCCAAAGCCGTCAACCGCACGGAAAACCGCTCTTGCCGCCTGACGCACTTCCTCTTCCTTGCCCTCCGGAAACTCCGGATGCAGGACCGTCTTGGACTCTGCGTTGTGATACTTTGCCTCGTAATCGTAGAAATCTGCCGCTGCGAGGATCTCGCCGACGCCGGAAGCCTCCACTTCACCGCGTGCGCCAAGCACCGCGCATTCGATCTCACGGCCGACAATCATTTCCTCAATCAGGACTTCCCGGTCGTGCTGCAGGGCGGTCATAATGCCTGCGCGCAGCTCCTCTTCGTTCGTCGCCTTCGAGACGCCGCAGGACGAACCTGCGTTGCAAGGCTTGATAAAGACCGGATAGCCGAGCTTCTCTTCCACCTCTGCGACCTTCTCATCCATGCGCTTTACGTCCGCCTTGAAGAAAATGACGTACTTCGCCTGCGCAATGCCGATCCCATTTACGATCTGCTTCGTGTAATACTTGTCCATCGAAACCGCGGAAGCAAGCACGCCGCAGCCCACGTAAGGGATCTGAGCAAGCTCAAAGAGCCCCTGAACCGTACCATCCTCGCCCCATTTGCCATGAAGCACCGGAAATGCAACGTCAACCGGCAGCTTCTCTACATGATCACCATCGACCACGAAGATGCACTTCTCCGTCGCATCCGGGGAAAGAATCGCGTGAACCTTACTATCTTTCCAGGTTCCGTCCACCAACTTCTCCACGTCGTCGACCAGCACCCAGTGTCCTTCCTTGGTGATGCCAATCAAAATCGGCGAAAACAGCGCCGGATCCAGATTGCGGATCACGGTCTGTGCAGAAATCACGGAAATCTCATGTTCTGATGACTGTCCTCCAAACAGGACGGCTATATTCTTTTTCATAAATATCTCTAAATCTCCATTTCATAAAGGAACTAGAAAGTCCCAGAATAGTTTCATTATAACCTAACGGTGCAAAAACGCAACCAAACAGGTCCGGAATTATAGAAGTTTTGATTTGCACTTGAATTTGTCGGCACTAACGTGTATCATGTATTGTGTATACAGTATTATGCACTTGCATAAAAACAATTGACAAAGGAGACTTCCATGGACTCGATTTCCTTGCGTTCGATGGCCAAGGTCAATTTTGGTCTGGATGTGGTCAGAAAGCGTCCCGATGGCTATCACGATCTGCGTATGATCATGCAGACGGTTCGCCTTTCGGATGTCATCACCTTAAAGGTGCATCCGTCCTCCGAGATCACGCTTTTTAGCAATCTCGGATTTCTTCCCAACGACGAACGCAATCTTGCTTACCGGGCTGCTGCCCTTTTGAAAAATGAATTCGCTATCCCGGACGGGGTCGCGATTACCTTAGAAAAACATATTCCGGTCAGTGCAGGCTTAGCAGGTGGAAGCGGAGACGCCGCTGCGGTTTTGGTCGGCATGAATCATCTGTTTGATCTGGGTCTTTCCCAGGAACAGTTGCGCGCCTATGGACTCACCCTCGGCGCAGACGTCCCTTACTGTGTGATGCGGGGCACCGCGCTCGCGGAAGGTGTCGGAGAGATCTTAACACCTCTCACACCGATGCCGGAATGCACGCTGGTGCTTGTCAAGCCGAACCTCTCGGTCTCGACGAAATTTGTCTTTACGCACCTTCAGATAACGGATGAGACCGTGCATCCGGACATTGACGGGATGCGTCAGGCAATCGAAGCAGGGGATCTGTCTGGAGTCGTCTCCCGCATGGGAAATGTATTGGAAGACGTCACGATCCCTGCCTACCCTCAGATTCAACAGATCAAAGATTCCCTCATCCGAGAAGATGCGCTCGCGTCGCTCATGAGCGGCAGTGGGCCAACCGTGTTTGGTGTCTATGAAGACCCGGAACGGGCAAAAGCTGCCTGTCAAACGTTAAGAGAAGAATTCCCGGGCGCTTTTGTGCGCTACGTTGGACTCTTCCACCGCAAAGATTTGCAGACAGATCTTATATAAGAAAGGAATGGTGTCACATGCAGGATAATTTAACCATCATCATGAACGATTATCTGCCCCTGCGCGATGTCGTTTACCAGACCTTGGAACAGGCCATTTTAATGGGCGATTTGCAGCCTGGCGAGCGCTTGATGGAGATCCATCTGGCCAACCGTCTCGGCGTCAGCCGAACCCCGATCCGTGAGGCGATCCGAAAGCTGGAGTTAGAAGGCTTAGTCGTCAACATCCCGCGCCGCGGGGCCCATGTTGCGGAGATTACAAAGAAAGATTTAACCGACGTACTGGAAGTGCGCTGCGCCCTGGAGGAACTGGCGGTCGAGCTCGGATGCGATCGCATCACCGAAGACGAGCTGAAGGCTTTGAAGAACACTCACGAAGAATTCTGCACGGCACTTGCGAAAAATGATGTCGAACTGGCCGCCGAGAAAGACATCGAACTGCACGACATCATTTACAAAGCCAGTCATAACGCCAGACTGGTGCAGATGATCACCAACCTGCGCATGCAAATGTACCGCTACCGCGTGGAGTATTTAAAGGACTCTTCGATGCACGAAACACTGATCAAAGAACATCAGGCACTGATTGCGTGCCTGGAGCGCAAGGACGCAGAAAGCGCGAAGCAGATCATGCGTAAACACATCGAAAATCAGGCCTCCTCGGTCAGCAAAAAAGCACATTAATTTTGGAAAGTTTCCCATTTCAGAGCTGTCAGTTTTGGCAGCTCTCATTTTTTGCAGATTTGACAAATCGCGCATAACGTGTTAGAATCCCTCGAAATCCAGGAAGTTTGCCTGGATTTTTGACCGCAGAGCGATGCGGTTCATGAAAAAGAGGTGAGAATTTTGAAAATGAATCAGACAATGATGCAGTATTTCGAATGGTACCTCCCCAACGACGGTTTCTGGTGGAAGCGATGCGCTGCCAAAGCCAAAAACCTGGCAGACCTTGGTATTACCCAGGTCTGGCTGCCGCCCGCATACAAGGGCATTTCCCAGGAAGACGTCGGCTACGGCGTCTACGATATGTATGATCTGGGTGAATTTGATCAAAAAGGTACCGTTCGTACCAAATACGGCACGAAAGAGGAATATATAGAAGCAATCAAGGCCTTTCAGGAGGCCGGCATTTTGGTTTTCGCAGACATTGTGCTCAACCACAAGATGGGCGGAGACGAACTGGAAGAAGTGGCCGCGGTCACCGACTCCAACGAAGACCGTAACCAGCAGGTTGGAGACCCGCAAAAAGTGAAGGTTTGGTCGAAGTTTACCTTCCCGGGCAGGCACGGCAAATATAGTCGCTTTACCTGGAATCACACGCATTTTTCGGGCACGGACTGGGCCGAAGGCGCGAACGCAGACGACCTCATTTACCGCTTCACAGGCAAACACTGGGACCCGGATACCGACCCAGAAAAGGGTAATTTCGATTATCTGATGGGAATGAATGTGGACATGAATAACCCTGTGGTTGTCAGAGAAACGCGCAAATGGCTTGAATGGTATATCGAAACGACGGGGATCGACGGGCTGCGTCTGGATGCGGTCAAGCACATCTCCTTCCCGTTTTATAAAGAACTGCTCGCGGATCTGAGAAATCAACTGGGCGAGGATATGCCGGCCGTCGGCGAGTACTGGAGCGGCGATGTCGGGCGGCTCCTCTACTATCTGGAGCAGGTAGGCGATGAGATGTCGCTTTTTGACGTCGCCCTGCACTACAACTTCTTCCACGCATCGCACGAGGACGGCTATGACATGCGGCAGATCTTCGATAACACACTTGTCAAAGAACGCCCGGACCGCGCGGTGACATTTGTGGACAACCACGATACGCAGTACGGACAGAGCCTGGAATCCTACGTGGCAGACTGGTTCAAGCCGCTCGCCTACGCGATGATCCTGCTGCACGACGGAGGCACCCCTTGTGTCTTCTACTCCGATTATTACGGAAATCCGCCGAAGAACCTCGCGATGATTCCGAATCTCGGCAAGATGATGAAGCTCCGCCACGCCTACGCGTACGGTGCGCAGATCGATTATCTCGATGATCCTCACATCATCGGCTGGGTGCGAAAAGGCGATCCCGAACACAAAGACTCCGGTCTGGCCGTCGTTTTAAGCAACGGCGATGCGGGCTGCAAGTCCATGGAAGTGGGGCAAACCTTTGCCGGAGAAACCTTCTACGATGTCCTTGGCAACTGCCCGGAACCGGTCGTGATTGACGAAGAAGGCTTCGGCTGCTTTGGCACCGCCGCCGGCAATGTCTCCGTCTGGGTCAGAGCCGGTGCCTTAGAAGACATCACGGTCAACGAATAATGCATATAAAAAGCTGCGGGCCTCTCGGTTCGCAGCTTTCATTCTCTTCCTATATAAATATCTCTAGCACAGCATCATCTGTACTTCCTTGGTGATGACATCGGAGTAGGTGTAAGAAACCGTCTGGGACTCCTCCCCTTCCTTGCCAACCTTCACCAGGAAAATGCTCGGATATGTCTCGGACAACACGCCCTCGGTCACATGGAATTTACGCTTGCCGGCATGGAAACGAATCCGCACCTTCTTGCCCAGATTGCTCTTGACTGCTTCTCTCACAAATGCAACATCCATATTCTTCATAACGTGGTCTCCTCTCGCGTTGAATTCAACTGCAACCTAGAATACCACATTTTGTTTCCCTTGTAAAGCCTCCTCCGAAAAAAACACAAAATGTTGTGGTTTTCGTTCTACACGTGTAGTCGCATCCTTAGACCTTCGCATACAGAGTCTTCGTGGAAATCCCCGGAATCTGGCCGATTTTCCCGGAGATCGAGCTGATCACATCCGCAGGTGCATCCACCGCTACGCTGATGATGGAAATGCCTCTCTCCCGGTAAGGAATGCCCATCCGTCCGATCACATAGTCCCTATAGTGGCTCAGCACATCGTTCACCCGTCCGGTGTCCGCGCCGGGCTCCACGATAATTCCAATCAAAGCTACCCTTTTCTCTTCCATATTAATTATATTATTCCTCCGGCTCCACATAGAACCGTCCGGAGATCTTCTCCGTGCGGATCACATTGACAAAAGCATCTGGATCAACCTTCTTAACCGTACTCACGGCCTGATCGGTCTGTGCGGCGGAAACCACCGAATAGATAACCTTCTTCTCCGTGTGCTCGTGCGAACCCTCGCCTTCCAGGATCGTCGCACCGTGCCCGCACACCCGGTAAATCTCATCCGCAACCTCCTGCGGCTTCGTCGTCACCACAAGGAGCGTACCTTGCCGGTACTTGCGGTAGAGCATGTGCAGCACCTGCGTGGAAACAAACTGATAGACGATCGAATACATCGCCTTGTCAAGACCGAACATCAAACCCGCTGTGATCAGGATCACCGCGTTGATCGCCAAAATCACGTTAAAGGAATCCAGGCCTCGCTTTTGCGACAAATAAATCGCGATAAAATCCGTGCCGCCGGTCGTTGCGTTGAGCCGCAGGCAGACACTGATGACGAATCCTAAAATGATGCCGCCAAAAATCGCGATCAAGAACGGATCCTCCGTGATCGTTACGGAAGGAAGCAAGTCCGTAAAGATACTCGTACAGACGATCTGGATCATCGAAAACAACGTAAACTTCTTCCCGATATACCGAAAACCGATGTAGATCGGAATTGCATTTAACAATAAGTTGATCGGTGTGTAAGGCAAATGCCAACTAAGATACCGCTCCGCGGCACGCTGGATCAGAACCGAAAGTCCTGTTGCACCGCCCGGATACAGGCCGCCGACATGGACAAATGCCTTGAGGTTAAAGGCCATCAGCAGGGCTGCCGCAACCACGCCTAAGATGCGCAGCCCGTCTTTTTTCAGATTAAACTTCATACTTCTTAAAATCAAAACGCTTCAGAAGGGACAGCTTCCGCCGTACCTTCCGGTGATTCATTTCTGTTTCGAATCCTCTTATGCAGTTAACTCCTCGACCATCGCGTTCACCGCGTCAGCCATCTCTTTGCCCTTGACATCCGCATCCTCAAGGGAGGTGCCAGCGACGCCAAAGTAGAACTTGATCTTCGGCTCGGTGCCGGAAGGTCTGCAGCAAAGCCATGCGCCGCCCTCCAGGTCATAGTAAAGAACGTTGGAGTTCGGAAGTCCGGTCGTTGTCACTTCACCAGTCACCAGATTCTTGATCGTATCCGCCTTGTAATCTCTTGCGGAGAGTACCTTGTAGCCTGCAATCTCAGCCGGCGGGTTCTCACGAAGCTTCGAGAGAATGCTCTGGATCTTGCCAAGGCCTTCGATGCCAGGCAGGGAGATCGAAACCACATCGTCTTTCCAGTAACCGACGCGCTCGTACATATCGATCATCGCATCCCAGAGGGTCATGTCTTTGGTCTTATAGTAAGCTGCTGCCTCGCAGAGAGCCATCGTCGCAACGATTGCATCCTTATCTCTTGCATGCGTACCGATCAGGCAGCCGTAGGACTCCTCGAAACCGAAGACATAGGTGCCCTTGCCGGTCGTCTCCATGCGCAGGATCTGCTGTCCGATGTACTTAAATCCGGTCAGAACCTCGACGAGCTTCACGTTGTAATACTTCGCAAGATTGTCTGCCATGTTCGTGGTTACGATGGTCTTGATGAATTCTCCGTCTTCCGGAAGCTTGCCATCGCGGGCCTTTCTCTGTGCCATCTCATAGTCAGCCAGCAGGCAGCCGGACATGTTGCCGGTTAAGGAGTGATACTCGCCCTGCTTATCCTTGACATAGCAGCCGAGACGGTCTGCATCCGGATCGGTCGCAAGAACGAGGTCTGCATCCACCTTCTTTGCCAGTGCCAGGCCAAGTGCAAATGCTTCCTTCGCTTCCGGGTTCGGATAAGATACAGTCGGGAACTCGCCGTCCGGATGCTCCTGCTCTGGAACCACATAGACATTCTCAAAGCCCATCTCATGCAGCACACGTCTTGCCGGGATGTTGCCCGTGCCGTGAAGCGGAGAATAGACGATCTTTAAATTCTTAGCTTCCTGCTTGATCGCATCCCAGTGAATGATCTGGCTCTTAAGCTCAGCAATGTAAGGATCATCGATGTCCTGCGCGATCACGCGGTAGAGACCAGCGATCTCTGCGTCATCTCTCTTGCAGGTCTTGACATCGTTAAAATCTGTGACAGCCTTCACCTCAGCCATGATGCCGACATCGTGCGGAGGTGTGATCTGTGCGCCGTCCTCCCAGTACACCTTGTAACCATTGTACTCAGGCGGATTGTGGCTTGCGGTGATGTTGATACCCGCGATACAGCCAAGCTTTCTCACAGCGTAGGAAAGCTCCGGAGTCGGACGCAGGGTCTCAAAACGATATGCCTTGATGCCGTTGGCAGCCAGGCAAAGAGCAGCTTCCTCAGAAAACTCCGGGGACATTCTTCTGCAGTCATAAGCGATCGCAACGCCGCGCTCTGCGCCGCCGACCTTGTTGATATAGTTAGCCAGACCCTGGGTCGTTTTGCGAACAGTGTACACGTTCATACGGTTGGTGCCCGCGCCGATCACGCCGCGAAGACCTGCAGTACCAAACTCCAGATCACGGTAAAAACGATCCTCGATCTCCTTCTCATTTCCTTCGATGGCTTTTAACTCTGCCTTGGTCGCCTCATCAAAATAAGGGTTTGCAAGCCAGGACTCGTAAACTTCTCTGTAGCCCATAGATTCCTCCTGAATAGAATTGCTTCCTGCACCTCGGTGCAGGTCCATATGTAATTTTATTATAACGTATCTTTCCTCAAATGAAAAGAACCGTTTGTCAACTTTCGCATCACTTTTCCAAAGAATGTCGGTGCAGAGCGAATTCATTTGCAATATGGAAGAAAAAAGAGGGCCACTTTCGTAACCCTCGGTTGTTAAGAATTATTTTCTCTTGCGGCTCTTCTTGCCGGAAGCTGCATCCAGATCCAGCACCAGATGTCTCGGAAGACCGTTGACCATCATCGGCTGATAATCGCCCTGAATGAGCGGCTGTACATAGTCCACGAACTCCTCGGTGACATAGTCAGCTTCCTTGTTCATCCAGTTTCTCGGAACCAGCTTCTCTTCATTTGCAATACGATGGACATCATAGATGCCAGTCTTAGCCATGTAAGGATCATCGGATACACGATCGATGACAACCATCTTACCGGTATCGCCCTCGTCAGCTGCCTTCACCGCAGCACCGCCGACCATAAATGCCTCGTCGATATCAACGCGGGAAGCCATATGGGAAGCACTTCTCTGCAGGGTGGAAAGCTCAACCGCTCTGGTCTTGGTGCCGGTCTTCGCATTGATCAGGTTCGCCAGATAACTAGCGGTTCCGCCCATCTGCTTGTGGCCAAATACATCCACATAACCATTGTCGCTGCCAAGCTCGCAGACATAGCGGCCATCTGCCAGCTTAATGCCCTCGGAAACTGCAACAACGATGGAATCTTTCTTCTTTAACAGAGCGTTGATCTTCTCCATGAACTTATCAAGATCAAACGGAACTTCCGGCAGGTAAATCAGATCCGGGCCTTCGCAGTCCTCAGTCTTGGCAAGTGCGGTTGCACCGGTCAGCCATCCTGCGTTACGTCCCATGATCTCCATGATCGTGATCTGTTTTCTCTTATAAGCAAGTCCATAAGTATCGCGGATCACTTCCTTGGTTGCCACGCCGATGTACTTCGCAGCGCTGCCGAAACCAGGAGTATGATCGGTCAGAGCAAGGTCATTATCGATGGTCTTCGGAACGCCTAAGAACTTCTGTGTATGGCCATACAGAATGCCATAATCAGACAGCTTCTTGATCGTATCCATCGAGTCATTGCCGCCGATATAGATGAAAACTTCGATCTCAAGCTTCTTTAAAATCTCGAAAATCTTCTCGTAAATCGCATGATCCTCATGGATCTCCGGCAGTTTGTAACGGCAGGAACCGAGGAATGCAGACGGGGTTCTCTTTAACAGCTCGATGTCAAGCTCGTTATGAATCTGTGTAGAAAGATCGACATACTGCTCATCTAAAAGTCCCTGAATGCCATGAATCATACCATAAACCTTGTCAAATCCTCTCTCCTTCGCGTTCCTATAAACGCCTGCTAAAGACGAGTTGATGACTGCGGTCGGACCACCAGACTGACCAACAATAATATTACCTTTTTTCGCCATGAAAAGCTCCTCCTTGTATGCTTGGATCACCAAAACAGCGTCAAATTTCAACTTTACAAAACCGCTGTTTTTCCGTTCCCTATCTTAGCAAATTCCTCTATACGATGTCAACCGTATTTCCAGTTTTTTCAGTCGTATTTTTCTGCAAATGCAATCGCCTTTTTCAGTGTTTTCTGCGCCTCTGGCATCATCGTAATCATAGGATATGCATGACATACATCATGAGCAAGATCCAGTTCTGTTTTGTGTCTGACCTTCACAAGCTTTGCGTAAAGCATCAGGGAATCATCTAACAATGCTTCCGAATCGGACGCAGAGATAAAGATCGGTGCAACACCTTTGAAGTTCCCGTAGATGGGAGATGCCAGCGGATTCTTCTTCTCCTCGTCGGTTGCATTTTCTCCAAATACCGGATCACTGATCCCCTTTGCGATCGCATCCTTCATCATGTAATCGGTTTTTGCATTCCGAAAATGTGACGGATAGTGCTCCGCCTGATTGACGCAGGGCGAGAAAGAAAGGATCGCTTTGGGCTGCTTCATTCCCTTCTCTTTCAGCATAAGTCCGAGTGAAAGAACCAGGGTTCCGCCGGCACTTTCACCGGCAAATACGACCTCTTCTGCCGCAATTCCCATCTCTTCCAACGCACAATATGCCGTGAAACAATCCTCGATCATTGCAGGCCACTTGTTCTCCGGTGCAAGCCGATAATTGGTGCTGATACAATTATAGCCAAACTTATCCACCAGATACTGACAAAGCATCCGTCTTTCCTTCGCACTTCCCGTCGTGAAACCACCACCGTGAATGTAGAAAATCCAGCCCTTTGTATTGCCGGGTTTGGTGAGTTTTTCTGCACTGATTCCGTTTAAAGAGATCTCTTCAAAGACCACATTTTTCGGCAGTTTTGGCACCGGCGATCTGGCGCTTTGCTCTCTTTCTGCTTGATAATCATGGTTTGGATCCGTGTCCCGTCCTATCACACGAAACAATGCATTCAACATATTTGCCTGGATACTTGGCATACCCTCACCCTCCTTGTTACTCTTTTCTTAATACCTAAATCCTGCACCGATCGTGTCCGGATCACACTCGTCGATAAAGGCATGCACCGCGCGATCCCAGACCTCCCATTCATGGTGAAGTTTCGGATATTCTGTGATCTCAACGTCGGTTCTGCCGCGTTTTTTCAGCTCTCTCTTCATCTCCAAATGCACCGGCCAGAAGAAGTCTTCCTTGCCGATAAAGAAATGAATCGGCGGCAATTCAATCCCTTCCGGATTCTCAAAGAACATGTCCCAAGTGTTATATGGGGACTTCATAAATGCTTCCATACCGCCCTGATTTTTCACCTGTGTAAAGAACCGTTTGGTATATTCCGGGAACTCCCCGTTAAAGACATCCCCGTCATCGTGCTTATGATAGTTGATCAACGGATACGAGAATGCACCGATTTTGGCAAACTTATCCGGATACATAAAGCCGAGCTGTGTCGCGCCCTGTCCGCCCATGGAAAGGCCTGCGATAAAGTTGTCTTCTTTCTTATCAGAAGCAGGGAACCAGTGGTGGATCAAAGGCATCAGTTCCTTCACAAAATAGTTCGGGAAATCATATCCCATACCAAATTCCGGCCATGCAACAAAGTCCGAATTGAGTGCATCCGGCATAACCACGATCATGTTTCTTTTGCTTGCATAGAGTTCTACTTTGGTACGTCTGAGCCACTCATTTCCAATGCCATAAGTACCATGTAAAAGCCAGAGAACCTTGTACTTCTCGCCGCTCGAATAGAACTCTTCTGCAGTCTTTCCGTCCGGCTTATCCGGCAAAATCACTGTGATATACTGTGCCTGATTTAAGTACGCGCTCTCGAAATTTAACGTTACCAGTGCCATGTGAATACCTCCTTGTGATGATAGGTTATCCTTTATTTCCCGTGATCGTTTTGCATCTCCTGTGCCAAAACGATTAAGTTCTCTTTTTGATTGAGGGATGGCTCTTCGATGACCGCATCTAACAGCTTTGCAAGCACGTCGCCAAGCATCTTTCCCGGAGCAAATCCTGCCGCAATCAAGTCGGCACCTTTGACCGCCAGCTGCTTTAAATCATAGCAATCTCCAGCCTGCAGTACCTGATCCACTGCATGCTCTCCGACCTCAATCTCTGCCAGCGCATGGGAGCACCCGCAACCTGTCAGCGCGGCTCTCTGGTAGGCAAACAACAGCTTCAAATTGTCCTCGCCCAAGCGATGTAATAAACGTCTTGCATCCGGCAGAGAATCCGTGTAAGTTACGTTTCTATTTTCATACAACATGCGCACCATCTGGATGGTTTCGTTGTCGAATTTCAATCTCTTACAGACTGCTTCTGCCCCGCCTGCTTCTGCCAGCAAAAGCGCATAACAAAGTGCTGTTTTCTCGTGTTCATTTCCCAAAAAGGAAGCCTTTAACACACGAATCGCGTCATATGCTTCTTGCAGATGAATCCCCAAGCCGTTCACTTCTGGCAGGACAATATCGGTCATTCCGGTCTCGATCGCAACGTCTAAAAGCTCCGGTTGCGGCGATAAAAGAAGCTTTGTAAACTCCTCTCTGATGCGTTCTTCTGAGATCTTAGTAAGCGTCGGCGCAAGCGCTTTGATCGCCTCTTTTGTCTCATTTTCAATTGCAAAACCAAGCTGCCCCGCAAAGCGAACTGCACGAAGCATCCGAAGCGCATCCTCAGAAAAACGGTCTTTCGGAACCCCAACCGCACGGATAATTTTCGCCTTTAAATCCGGCTGGCCCCCGAAGAGATCCACCAGTCCTTCCTGCGGGTGATAAGCCATCGCATTGATCGTAAAATCACGCCTAAGCAGGTCCTCCGAAAGGCTCCTCGTGAAGGTCACTTGATCCGGATGTCTGCCGTCATGATACTCGCCATCGATGCGGTAAGTCGTCACCTCATAGCCTTCCTTGCCAAGCATTACGGTCACCGTCCCATGCTGGATCCCCGTGTCAATCGTACGCCTAAAAAGCGCCTTGACTTGCTCGGGAAGCGCCGAAGTTGTGATATCCCAATCCTGCGGAACCCGTCCCAAAATGGCATCACGAACACAACCTCCTACGACATAAGCCTCGTAGCCGGCGTTATTTAAAGTGTCAATGATAAAAGATGCATTCTGTGGGATGTTCATGGGTCGTCTCCTTACGTTTCTTGGTTCCTATTATAGCGAGATTGAAGCAAAGTTGCAACGGGAAGGGAAAGCAAGGCTGTCGCTGGGGGAATTCTTTACTCCCGTCCGGGCAATTCGCGAGGGCGGAGTAAAAGGCAAGGCTGTCGCAAGGGGAATTCTTTACTCCCGCCCGGGCAATCCGCGGGGGCGGAGTAAAAGGCTTGGCTGTCGCCAGAGGTATTCTTTACTCCCGCCCAAGCAATTCGCAGGGATGGAGTAAAAAGCAAGGCTGTCGCTGGGGAAATTCTTTACTCCCGCCCGGGCAATTCGCGGGGATGGAGTAAAAGGCTTGGCTATCGCCAGGGGAATTCTTTACTCTCGCCCAAGCAATTTGCGGGGGCGGAGTAAAGAGCAAGGCTGCTCTTCGGATAATTCTTGACTATCGAAAGCAGGTCTATGGTTCGAGAGTCAAAGTCGTTTAGAATGAATTACATTTCATAATATTTCTATAAAATCAAAGGGGCGGCCATTGATTATGGTTATTTATCCTTGTATAATATTTTTTATACCGTTATTAATTGACTATTAATTCTGTTTCTATTTTTTGAAAGGTAATTTATTTATGGAAGGATTGCACGCTGCAATGCTTTTGCGAAAGCATTTTCTTGAAGATCTCATTAGGAATATTGGATCTCACAATCACAAAACAACTAAGTTGGCCCTTAAAGTTTGTGGTGGAAGCAAATATCATCGTTATTATGTTCGCGATACATCCAAGGATAATAGTTCATACCAATACATGCCTGTAAGCAGGCGCAACGAAGTACAGATGATCGCACAGCAAGAGTATGAACAGGCAATCATAGCGGCTGCAAAAGCTGAGCTTTCACAGATAGATGCTTTTCAAGAACAATCTTCCTTCACCAAAGTCGAAGATGTCTATGACGGCCTGTGTGAAGGACGGAAGCAGTTGGTTGAGCCTATTCTTCTTCCGGATGATCTCTTCATAAAACAATGGTCAGAAAGGCAATTTGAAAAACCGTCTTATTATGCCGCTCCAGCAGAATTTGTTACACAACGAGGTGAAGCGGTACGATCCAAAAGCGAGTTGATCATCGCAAATGTGTTGGCAAATCATGACATACCTTATTTTTATGAAGCTCCTTTGGTCATCTTCGGAAGGACATATAATCCGGACTTTCTTGTCTTGAATAAAAGGACTCGTAGAGAATATTACTGGGAACATCTCGGTATGATGGGAAACAGCGACTATGCTTCTAATGCTGTGAGAAAGTTGCTGGATTATCAGAGGGCAGGCTACTATCCCGGAGAGCAAATCATACTCACATCGGAGACGTATCAGAATCCTTTGAGTACACAATTGGTAAACAAGACTATTGAGCATTACCTTTTGTAGAGAAGCCCAAAAGATTTTGACTTCGAGGCTGATCTTTTATATTCAAGAGTCAATAGCAAGGCTGTCGCTGGGGGAATTCTTTACTCCCGATCGGGCAATTCGCGGGGCGGAGTAAAAGGCTTGGCTGTCGCGAGGGGAATTCTTGA
>JAFVAL010000020.1 GCA_017480565.1 Lachnospiraceae bacterium
CATCAAGGATAAGGATGTCCGCTGGATCAAGCAAGGTGCGCACCAGCGCGGCGCGTTTCTTCTGACCGCCGGAGAGAGTTTTTACAGTCTCGTGTTCGTAGTCGATCGCAAAACGCGTAAGCAGGGCTTTCGCCTGCCCTTCCACATTCCAGTAGACTTCTTTTCCGGAAGCCCCTGCGATCACATTTTCCAGGATGGACTTCTCCTCGTCAAAGACTGGATGCTGCGCCACATATTCAATTGTCACTGCATTGCCTTTGACGACACGTCCGTTATCAGGCGCGATCACGCCCACTAAAATTTGTAAGAGGGTCGACTTGCCGGCGCCATGGACACCAATGACACCGATCTTATCGCCCTCTTCAATCCCAAACGTGACATCATCAAGGAGCATGCGTTCCGTGTAGCTTTTGCTCACCTGCTCCACCGTCAACAAATTCATGGGTTCTTATGCCTTTTCTTTCTGTAACTCGTCAAATGATTTTAACAGCACTTCCGGGTGATCAAAGCACTTCTTGATCGCGCGGAACGCGCAAGAATACGAATAGCCGTCGCAGATTCTGGAGTCTGCAAGGAAGGTCGCAGGCAGAATCTTTGTCTTCTTCACATTGCCATCCTTATCAAGCGACAGCTTCCACTCTTTGCGGCCGAAACTGATAAAGCCCGAGACCGTGCCGAACTGATACAGGTGGTGGAAAATCACCGGAAGTCCGATCGAGCCGACATTGGTCACGAAAAAGCTCGAATGGAACGGCTGCAGGGTCGTTAACACCTTCGGCAGGCGGCCGTGTCCGTCCAGCCAGAACATCAGGTCAATAAAGGCCTTGGTCGCAAAGGAAGGAACGACGTTTAAAATCTTCATGAGCGCGTCAAAATCATTGCTGTCGCCCTTGGTATCGGCAAATGCTTCCTCCGTCAGCTCTCTGCACTTGCGCACCATATCTTCCAGCGTATCGCTCTTCTCAAAGCAAGGGAAAATGGAGCTCTCCTTGCCATCGATCGCAAACTCTTTCTTAACCATCATCGAGACCTTGACATGATCTCTCTGGTAAATGCCACCGTCCACGATAAAACGGTTGATCTGCGGGTATTCAAAGGCAGCTCTTGTGATCGCTGCAAACACGATATGATATAAGGTTAAATCCGGAATATTCTTCTTCTGTTCTTTTAAAAATGGCTCCACCTTGGTCAGATCAAGCTCTAAGTTGACAAACACTTCACTGTCGCATCTGCGCGGCATGATAAATGGCATTAAAAACACAACCGGGTCAAGCGCTTTGACGAGGGTTCCGTCGTACACTTTTTTACGCATTCTGTTGGATCCTTTCTGTTTGATATTTAGCAGATTTCTTCCACTTGTTGCTAAATACAGTGTAACAAATCTTCTATCCATCTTCAAGGAAAATAGTTTAGAAAAATTTTAGAATTTACCCCCGCATCTGGGCGACCGCCTCTTCAAGCCGCTCCATCGCTTCCACAAGAATCGTTCTCGGGCACGCCAGGTTCCAGCGCTGGAAACCGATCCCTTCTTTTCCGAACATTTCACCATCATCAAGCCACAGTCTCGCCTTGCCCACAATCATCTGGTTTAGCTCTTCCTTGGACAGCCGCAGTTTTCTAAAGTCCATCCACAAAAGGTATGTGCCTTCCGGCTCAATCACCTGCACCATCGGCAGTTTATTTTCCACAAATGTCTTCACATAGTCGAGGTTGCCTTTTAAGTACGCACGCACGTCATCAAGCCACTCCTTGCCGCCCTCATAGGCCGCCTGGCACGCCACGAGCCCCAGCTGATTGCACTGACCGTAGCCGGTGCGCGCGATCTCCTGCTTTAACATCGCCCGCAGCTGGTCATTTTCAATGATCAGATTTGAGGTCTGAAGCCCTGCCAGGTTAAAAGTCTTGCTCGGCGCGGTGCAGATGACCGAATAATCCTCCATCTCCGGGCACGCGGTGGTAAAGACGTGGTGCTTATACCCCGGATAAACAAAATCCGAGTGAATCTCATCCGCGACCACGATCACACTGTGCCTGCGGCAGATCTCACCAAACTTCATGAGCTCCTGTTTTGTCCAGACACGCCCCACCGGGTTATGCGGGCTACAGAGAATCATCAGCTTGATCTCTTCTTGCACGATCTTCTCTTCCAGATCCTCCAGGTCCATGAAATACATCCCATTGATGAGGGAAAGAGGGCTGTTAACCACCCTGCGCCCATTTCTCGTCACGACATCGGAAAAAGGCGTGTACACCGGCCGCTGAATCAGGACTCCGTCACCGGGATTGGTAAAGGCACGCACCGCCATCGAAAGTGCGAACACCACACCCGGGGTCTGAATCATCCAGTTGGGATCGATCTCCCAGCGGAAGTTCTCCAAGTACCATTTACAAACGGCGGCGCGGTATGCATCCGTCGCCTGGCTGTAGCCGTAAATTCCATGCTCCGTCGCTCTGCGCAGTGCCTCCGAGACACACTCCGGGGACTTAAAATCCATGTCCGCCACCCAAAGCGGCAGCACATCCTCCGGCATATGCATACGCTCTGCCAGATCATATTTGATACAGCCGGTTCCCTTCCGGTTGATGATTTCATCCAGATTTCTCGCCATTTTCTCCACCTTCTACTCGATTATTCTGATACGCAAAGAGCCATGCGCGCAGCCCAAGCTGCCGCACGGCCCGCCGGTTTATTTGTGATATAATTTCTTTGTCTGATACTCTGCCTCACAGGTCAGATTCATGCCAAGCTTATGGAACACAGACACATCGACCTGGGACAAAATGACCGTCGAATGCACTTCGCAGTCCTTTAAATCTCCCAGCTTTGAGAGCGCCAGCTCTGCCATCGGGTTCGTCGCCGCGCAGATCGAAAGGGCAATCAGCACCTCATCCGTGTGCAGACGCGGGTTGTGATTGTGCAGACCCTGGATCTTTAACTTCTGGATCGGTTCGATGACCACAGGCGAGATCAGATGCAAGGCATCCGGGATCCCCGCCAGTTCCTTCAGCGCATTGACTAACGCCGCAGAGGACGGCCCCAAAAGGGAAGACGTCTTGCCCGTCACAATACGCCCATCCGGAAGCTCGATCGCCGCCGCAGGCTCACCGGTCTTCTCCGCCACCGCACGCGCCGGCAGTACTACCGCACGGTCCTCCGCCGTAATCTTCGCCTGATTTAAAAGAAGCTCCTGCTTATGCAGGGTGTCCTGGTCTGCCAGGCCTTTCTTCACATCACACTTGGTCTGATAATATCTGCGGATAATCTCCTGCCTCGAAGCCTCTCTGCATGCCTCATCATCGATGATGCAGTTGCCGGCCATATTCACACCCATATCCGTCGGGGACTTATAAGGGCTCTCTCCGTAAATCTTCTCGAAAATGGCATTGACCACCGGGAAGACTTCCACGTCACGGTTATAGTTGACCGTCGTAATATTGTAGGCGTCCAAATGGAACGGGTCGATCATGTTGACATCCTTTAAGTCCGCGGTCGCGGCCTCGTACGCCAGATTCACCGGATGCTTTAACGGCAGGTTCCAGATCGGAAAGGTTTCAAACTTCGCATACCCGGCCTTCACGCCGCGCTTATTTTCATGATACAGCTGCGACAAGCAGGTCGCCATCTTTCCGGACCCGGGGCCGGGCGCTGTGATCACCACAAGCGGTCTGGACGTCTCAATGTACTCATTCTTCCCATAGCCGTCATCGGAAACGATGAGCGGAACATTTCCCGGATAGCCTGCGATCGGGTAATGCAGATACACCGGCACCTCCAGGTTCTCAAGACGCTTCTTGAAACTGTCTGCCGCAATCTGCCCGGTATACTTTGTCACGACGACGCTTCCGACATAAAGTCCAATCCCCCGAAATGCATCGATCAAACGCAGCACATCCTGGTCATACGTAATGCCCAGGTCCGAACGTACCTTGCTCTTCTCAATATCGTCTGCAGAAATGACTAACACAATCTCCGCCTGATCCGCAAGCTTCTGAAGCATCCGCACCTTACTGTCCGGCTCAAAGCCCGGCAGCACGCGGGAGGCATGATAATCATCGAACAATTTACCGCCAAACTCCAGATAAAGCTTGCCGCCAAACTGCCCGATCCGCTCACGAATGTGCTCCGACTGCATCGTCATGTACTTGTCATTGTCAAATCCAATTTTTTTCATTGTTTTCCCCTCAAATGATCCCAAACACAACAAAAAAACACCAAACATCATTCTAAACAAAACAAGGACGAACTGCAAGATAGAAATTGCAATTCGTCCTCACTTCATCTTAAAAAACTCTCACCCGTTCTGCTTTCTCTGCACCGCTTCCTGGTACTTATGAAGCGTGACCGTCAGCCCTTCCTGCTCTGCGGCAAGCTTCGCTTCCAGCTCCCTTTTCTTCCCTCTCTGGAAAAAACCGCACTGTGAAATCTCACCCTTTAACTCCGCAATCCGCTGATTCTTCACCTGGATCTGATTCGACAGATTTAAAATCTCCTGCTCCATGATACTGCGTTCCATGCACCCATCCGTCCTTTCCAAAAATCATTTTCAGTATAT
Source organism: Lachnospiraceae bacterium (assembly GCA_017480565.1). Classification (GTDB taxonomy): domain Bacteria; phylum Bacillota; class Clostridia; order Lachnospirales; family Lachnospiraceae; genus RGIG1588. The sequence goes on from JAFVAL010000020.1 coordinate 4,554, forward strand.
CATTGCAAGGACGATTCCGCAAGCGCTACTCTCCCCGTACATAAGTTGAACCCAGCGGGAGGAGGATCTTCCGCTGGGTTCAGTTATGGGGGCAAATGATAGGATTTTTCTCATGCAAATCGATCATTTCTCATCGATTAACTTCAGTATACTAAAAATCGAAAATTTGGCAAGTTTGTAAAGTTTCGTTTCGCGAAATTATTTTCCATAAAATGTTCTTTAAAATTGATTTTCTTCTTCATCTTTGCTATAATTTATAATCATTTAATCGTTTCGAACATTTTTGTATATTTTAAAGAAACTTTTTCATAATTTTAGGGAGGATCCAAGCAAATGAGCAGCATCAGTTCCCACGTTGGCGCGCGTATCCGTGCTTACCGCAAACTGCAAAACATGAACCTGCAAGAGCTTGCCGACCGCATTCATAAAAGCCGCGCCACCGTCAGCAAATATGAAAACGGCGAGATCATCATCGACATCGAAACACTCTACGAGATCAGCCAGGTGCTACGCACGCACATCAGCAGTCTGCTAGACTACGCACCCGAACCGGAGGAAGAAACCACCGGCCGTGCGCACCCGATCAACCAGAGCCCGTTCTTTCGCGCGCGCAGGCTTTACTTCTACTTCTACGATGGACGCAGCCGCCGTCTCAAAGACGGCATCATTCACATTCGTGAAAATGAATCCCTCCCCGGCGGCTATGAGGCAAACCTGACCCTTGCGACCCTCTCGCAAAATTGGCGAAGCTCCGATACGTTCTACGCAGGATCCGTCACCTACAGCGACATGCTGATCCGCTTCTCCTTCGTCAACCAGTTCAACACCCTCGAGGAAGATCTGCTCTACATCTTCAATCCCCTCGCGGCAACCGACGAAACCGAAGGCATCATCTGCGGCATCTCAAGCGCTGATATGGTCCCCTGCGCCTTCAAATGCCTTGTTTCACTCACACCCAAAGAACCAAGCCTAAAGCTCCTCGAAGCCCTCACCATCACGAAAAAAGAATGGCAGAAATGCCAGAAATACAACATGCTCGTGGTGGAACATGGATGAGCGCCGCATCGTCCGTGTCTCGGGGACGCCTTGCGGCTACGTTAGCGACGAAATCGCAAGCGAATTCTTACGCGGTCAGTAGCGGTACGTAAGCGGCCTTCCATCGTCACTCCCGCGAATAGAGGTATATGATAAAAGTTTGGAGCGTTGCTATCGCAACGAACAATACAATCTCATCCACTCCTCTTTGCAAGCAAAGGAGCGTCTGAGATATGTATTGTTAACCCTCCAAACTTTTTCGATTTACGTATCCCCGCGAGTCGCAGCCGATGCGCGCCACGCCAAGTACCGACTGCCTCAAAGTCCCCTCGAGCCAGCGCTGACGGCGCTTCCTAGGTTAACTATACTACACGATTCGAGAACCAGAGAACGCATGTTGATTTGTCATCGATTTCGATGTTGACAGATCTCAGCGTTTCTCAAGCCTGCGAATTGTTTCGTCGGTGCCACCCAGGAAGGAGCGCTCGTCCCGTTTTTCGGGTACTTGCCGAGTGTCGGTCCTTAGCGTGGCGGGATTTTTCGCGGGTTGCACGTAAAAAGGCTTGGAGTTTAACGCATCGTACAGCAAGATCGCTCATGCTTGCATGAAAGCGAGATTGCTGTTGAGGCGTAGATTGCGTTAGCAATCCTCCAAGCCTTAATGATTCAGTTATAACCGCGGGAATCACGGCCGCTTAGTACCGCTACATCGAGGCACCGTAGCCGCAAGGCGTGCCCGAACAAACGGGCGACGCGACGTATATCACGCAAGCCCCAGATACTCTTCGACGACCTTCTGCATCTCCTGCGTCTCACACACCGTCCGATGCACAATCTCCGCATTGCGAAGCTCCTCCACCGCCCTCGGCACAGGAATCCTCATATTATCCGACAGCGTATACACCATCTCCATATCACTCTGATACCCATAATCCGAGCTGATCGCCAGAATCACACTCCGCGGGAACTTAAACGGGCTCGCGGTACAAGCAATCACCGTCTTCGTCTTATCCTCGGTCTCCTTCCGGTACCGATGGTAGACGCTACCCGCCACCGCGGTATGCGTATCGATGATATAATGCGAATTCTCGTAGGTGCCCTTGATCGCCTTGATGGTCTCCGCCTGGTCTGCGTATCCGCTCACGAAATCCGAAAGCTTCTCATGCATCTCCTCGGTGATCTCATATCTGCCAGTCTCTGAAAGCTGCTGCATCAGCGCCTTGCACTTTGCATCATCCTCTCCGGCAATCTCATAGATCAGGCGCTCCAGATTGCTTGAAATCAGGATGTCCATCGACGGAGACGACGTCACAACGAACGGCCGATTCTTGTCATAGATGCCTGTCTGGAAGAAATCATAAAGCACCTTGTTTTCATTTGACGCACAGAACAGTTTCGCGATCGGAAGGCCCATCTTCTTCGCATAACAAGCCGCCAGAATATTGCCGAAATTGCCGGTAGGCACCGCAATATTGATCGGATCACCATTTGCAATATGTCCGCCTGCGACCATCTGCGCATAAGCATAGACATAATAGACAATCTGAGGCACCAGGCGTCCGACATTGATCGAGTTGGCGGAAGAAAACTGATAGCCTTCACGCGCCATCCGCTCTGCAAGCTCCTTGTTGTTAAACATTGCCTTCACGCCGCTTTGCGCATCGTCGAAATTGCCTGTGATCCCTGCGATAAATGTATTCGCGCCGCGCTGCGTCACCATCTGCATCTCCTGCACCGCGCTGACACCGTACTTCGGATAGAACACGATGATCTTCGTCCCAGGGACATCTGCAAAGCCCGCCAGGGCTGCCTTTCCGGTATCGCCGGACGTCGCGGTCAAGATCACAATCTCTTTGGTCACGCCGTTCTTCTTTGCAGCGGCGGTCATCAGGTGCGGCAGAATCTGCAGCGCCATATCCTTAAATGCAATCGTCGGCCCATGATACAGCTCCAGATAAAAGGCATGATAGCCCTTATGCAGATGAACCATATCCGCATGATCAAACTTCCCTGTATACGCTTTGGAAATGATCTCTTTGAGCTCTTCTTCCGTATAATCGGTCAAATAAAGCTTCATCACTTCATAGGCGACCTCCGGGTAGGTCATGCCGGCAAGACGCTCCACAGGCACATCCAGTTGTGGAATTCTCTCTGGAACGTACAAGCCACCGTCAGGTGCAAGTCCTTTCAGAATTGCCTGAGAGGCAGTAACCTTTGTTTGATTGTCTCTGGTGCTCCTGTAAAGAATCTTCTCCATCTCTTCCCCCAATTTCGGATACATCGACAATATTTGGTCAGGCAACTACTGTGTCCAACTTCTATTTTGTCCGAGTGTACCCTAGTATACCACATAACTTTCGAAAAAGAAACCCCAACAAATCCTTAGGATTGTCGAGGTCTCTGAAAATGTCTTCTATTTACTTAAAAAATACGTGGTCGCCTTCTTCCGTCACATAGGTCAGATGACGGGAAAACTGTCTGGCAAGATAATGCATGCAGAAATACAGGGCACCGTCGGAGTAGTCTTCTCCGTTGATCGCCGCCTGTACGGCACGCTTCGTGGTCGCATCCGGCACAGCCTTATAATAGCCGCCGGTCAAGACCGGTGAAAACTGGTACTTCTGGAATACGACGCCTCCCACTGTGTCTGGGAAATAACTGCACTTGACGCGGTTCATGATCACGTTGACGATCATGATGCGTCCCTTCAAGGACTGATTCCCTGCCTCCGCCTGTACGATCTGGTAGAGAATCTCGATATCCTCCTGGCTCAAATGAAGCCTGTGCGACTTCTTCATCGTCGAAACCGCTGAAGTCTTCGCCTGCGCATCTGCGCGCATCTTGATGGCCAGTTCTTCGGTCTTTCTCGTTTCAGCATCCGCAAGTGCCTGCTGTACTAACTGCGCATTCTCCGCGGAAACCAAAGACAAGTCCTCTGCTTCTTCTAGTTCTCTCTGACGTTCAACCTCTCGTGTCACCACTTCCAGTGCGGAAAGCTCATCTACAAGCTCCTTCTCCTCCACTACAGCTTCCTCCACCACGGCGGCAGAAGCCCGGTGTGGATTGGTGCTGGAAAAGGCCATAGCCAGTGAGACTAAGAGAAGAATAAGTCTCTTATATCTCATTGATAACCTCCATATCTTGTAGCACGGCATATCATCACAAACTAGATATGCCGTTTCTTCGACCTCAAATTACAAAATTGCGTCAAAAAACGGTCGATTTATGGTCATTTCACCCACCAGAGGTGCATTTTCCTCCGGGTAACGACTATTATTCTCCCACTTTTGCCAAAAGTCAATACTTTTGCAACAATTTTATGAAATTTTTTCAAAACGGCTTGAAATCGCAGTTTTTTTGTTTGGGCATATTTCACAAGAAAATGAAGACTTATAGATCTAAATTTTGTGCAACATGCACAAAAAATCCGGGAGTTTTTTCGTTTTCTCCCGGATTTTTCGGCTTAAATTTGTTACAAAATTGTTAAATTCGACTCAGATTTGTTCTACTCGTGTCATAGTTCTACATGCTTAGAAAGCGATGTAATAATTTGCAATCTGTAAAGATTGTGAGCACTTACTTCCCCGATTCTTTCGGTTTGCTTTTCCGCTCTGGCTTTTTATTGCCCTCCTTCGTCCTACGATAGATCAGGGCATAACAGGCGTATCCAAGCATCACACCAGAGACATTTAAGATCAGATCATCCACATCGAAGGTTCCTACCATCAAAAGCAGCTGCATCGTCTCCACCAAAAGGCTGAAGAGAAAGCCGATCGCAACCACATCAAAGAACCCCTGCAGGTTCTTGCTGGTTAATGGAAGCAAAAAGCCAAAAGGCATAAATGCGACCACATTTCCCACGATGTTCACTAAAAACAGTTCGGTGTTAAACGACTCCCGGTGAAGGATGTACCTTCTGATCTCCCCGAACGGTTTTAGGTTATAGTGATACTCTGTAAATCCGGTCGTTCTGCCGTACCTGTCGCTTAAAAAGAGGAGGTATAAAAGAATCGCCAGATAAACCATGAATAAGACAACCGCCACAATCTGTGTGGCGGTATCTTTTTGTTTCTTTTTCTTTGACATAAGATTTATGCACGCAGCTGAATATCCATCTCGGATAAGCCGTGCAGAATCTTCTGCATCACTGCGTTTACTTCCTTATCTTCAAGCGTATGGTCTTTCGCACGGAAGGTCAGAGAATAGGCAACGGACTTATATCCGGTCAGAATCTGTGCACCCTCGTAGACATCAAAGAGCTGATAGCTCTCAAGAAGCTTTCCGCCTCTCTGGCGAAGCACTGCCTCCACCTGACCCACCAGAATCTCTTTCTTCATGACCATCGCGATGTCGCGGGTCACGGCAGGATATCTGGCGATTCCGGTATACTTGACATCAAAAGTTGCTCTCTTGACCACTTCCGGCAGATCGATGACTGCAATGTAGGTCTTCTCGCCCAGTCCGTAGGTCTCAGCTACATCCGGATGGATCTCGCCGAGGTATCCGATGACGGTTCCATCATAAAGGATGTTTGCCTGACGTCCCGGATGCAGATAATTCTTCCCTGCTGCCGGATCGTAGGTCACCAACTGCTTTAAGCCAACCTTCTCTAAGAACTCTTCCACGATGCCCTTCATGTCGAAGAAATCGCCGTCGCCGTAGAAGCCAAGCGTAAACTGCTTTCTCTCCTCCGGCAGCTCCGTGATCGGAAGCTGCTTTGGCAGATAAATGTTGCCAAGCTCGTAGAGACGAACGTTTTTATTTCTCCGATTGTAGTTGGTCGCAAGACTCGTAAGAAGGCCATTGATCGGCAGGGTTCTCATCACAGAATAATCCTCACCGAGCGGATTTAAGATCGTGACGGTCTGGCGCAGCGGATCATTTTCATCCAGGCGAAGCTTGTCAAATACCTTCGGGCTCTCGAAGGAATAGCAATAACCTTCAGAGAAGCCGAAACGCTCAGCCATATCTCTTGCGATGTTCTCGATGCGCCCCGCAAAGGAAAGTCCACCAGCGGTTGCCGCACCGGACGGCAGCGTGGTCGGAATCTTGTCATATCCGTAGAAACGCGCCACCTCTTCTGCAAGGTCTGCCAGACGTAACAGATCCTGTCTCCAGGAAGGAACCACGACTTCCTTGGTCTTTTCATCGTAGCCCAGATCAATCTTCTTAAAGTATGCAAGCATCTGCTCTTCGGAGACGTCCGTGCCGAGCATCGCATTGATCTTCTCTGCGTCAAACGGCACTCTCGTATCGCCCTTCGGATTCGGGTAAATGTCTACGCAGCCGCCAACCACTTCGCCAGCACCGAGCTCATCGATTAACTGGCAGGCACGGTTGATGGCTTCCATCGTGGTGTTCGGGTCAAGACCCTTCGTGAACTTTGCAGCCGCCTCGGTGGCAAGACCAAGCTTCTTACTGGTCAGACGGATGTTGGTTCCGTTAAAGCAAGCCGCCTCAAAGACCATCGTCTTGACATCATCGGTGATCTTGGAGTTCTCGCCGCCCATCACGCCGCCGATACCGATCGCTTTTTCTGCGTCGCAGATCATAAGCATAGAGCTATCCATCGTGCGTTCCTGGCCATCGAGCGTTGTAAAGAGCTCGCCTTCCTCGGCGCGTCTGACCACGATCTTGTGTCCCGCGATCGTGTCATAGTCAAATGCATGCATCGGCTGTGCGTACTCTTCCATCACGTAGTTGGTGATATCGACGATGTTGTTGATCGGACGGATGCCGCAGGCAGCCAGACGTCTCTGCATCCATTCCGGCGAAGGAGCCAGATGAATGTTCTTGACGACTCTTGCAATATAACGAGGGCACAGATCTGCATCTTTCACTTCCACGTCGATATAGTCAGAAGCCTTCTCATCGTTTCCAGTCTCGCACACCACCGGCGGAACGAAGTCCTTGCGGAACGTTGCAGCCGCTTCTCTTGCGATACCGATCACGCCGAAGCAGTCCACACGGTTGGAAGTAATTTCGTACTCAAACACGGTGTCGTGAAGGCCTAAGAGCTCTACCACATCAGAGCCGATCGGCGCATCTTTATACTCTGCATTGTCGGATAAAATGTAGATCCCGTCGGGTGCTGCGTCCGGATAGAAATCCGTCGAAGAACCGAGCTCGTCGATCGAGCACATCATGCCGTAAGAAGGAACTCCTCTAAGCTTTCCAGCCTTGATCTCGATACCGCCTTCTGCTGCACCAGTGTGATGGCTTCCCGCCACCTTGCCGCCGTCTAAGACGACAGGTACTTTCTGGCCAACGGCTACATTTGGCGCACCGGTCACGATCTGAACGGTCTTGCCTTCTTCATCCACCTGAACCTGGCAGACAACCAGTTTGTCCGCATCCGGGTGCTTTTCAATCTCTAAAATCTTGCCGACAACGATGCCGCGCAGATTCTCATCCAGTCTTTCAAATCCTTCGACCTTGGTTCCGGTCAGTGTCATCGCATCGGTATACTCCTGATCGGTGCAGTCTAAGTCCGGAACATACGCTTTGATCCATGATAACGGTGTATTCATCTTCTCGTACTCCTTTCTTAGAACTGTTTTAAGAACCGAATGTCGTTCTCATACAGCAGTCTCATGTCATCGATTTCATACTTCAGCAGCGCGATTCTCTCAAGACCCACACCAAAGGCAAATCCGTTGTACTCTTCCGGATCAATGCCGCACATCTCAAGCACATGCGGATGCACCATGCCGCAGCCTAAGATCTCGATCCAGCCGGATCCCTTACAGAACCGGCAGCCCTTGCCGCCGCACTTAAAGCAGCTAACATCCATCTCTGCAGAAGGCTCGGTGAACGGGAAATGATGCGGACGGAACTTTACCTTCGTCTCCTCGCCAAAGAGCTGCTTTGCAAACTCGGCCAGCGTTCCCTTTAAGTCCGCAAATGTAATGTTCTTGTCAATCAAAAGTCCCTCAATCTGATGGAAGGAAGGAGAATGTGTCGCGTCGACCTCGTCGGAACGGAACACTCTGCCGGGGGAAATGATACGGATCGGGAGTTTTCCCTGCTCCATCACTCTCGCCTGCACAGAAGAGGTCTGTGTACGCAACACGATATTCTTGTTGATATAGAAGGTGTCCTGCTCATCTTTCGCCGGATGTCCCTCAGGGATGTTGAGCTTCTCGAAGTTGTAGAGATCATACTCCACTTCCGGTCCCTCGACCACTTCATAGCCCATGCCGACGAAAATGCGCTCTACCTCTTCGAGTGCGATGGTGTTGGGATGACGGTGACCCTGCGCAGGCTTCTTTGCCGGGAGGGTGACATCGATCGTCTCACTCTTCATCTTCTCTTCTTTCATGGCAGAAAGAAATGCATTTCTTCTCTCTTCCATTGCCTGCTCGATGGCTGCACGCGCATCATTGACCAACTGGCCGACCTTCGGGCGGTCTTCCGGTGCGACATCCTTCATTCCCTTTAAGACCTGTGTGAGTGCACCCTTCTTACCAAGAAAAGCGACACGCACATCATTGAGGCCTTCCACATGTTCACTTGCGCGAATCTGTTCCAGCGCCTCTCTCTGGATCTTCTCCAGATTTTCCTGCATACTCATATGATGATTCTCCTTCTTATTACTCTAACCCCGCAGTCCTGATGATCTCATCCAGGTCTGCCTTTTTCACCACAAAGCTTCTGTCTTTTCCGTTCAGATCCAGCAAATACAGGCTCTGTCCGTCATAATCATAGAACGTCCAGACCGACTCTTTGCCGGAGAAATAAACCGTAATCTTACAGACTTCGTCACCGATCTTCTGGCTGTCGGACGCTTCCGCATCGATTGCGATCAGCCGCACCAGAGAACCGACGCTCTCATACAGATCCACGTCTTTCTCCGGATCGATCGAGACCGATTTGCCATTTGCCTCCACGACGATCTCTTCCAAGTCCTTGCCGACCCCGTAATAGATCGTCTTATACACATAATTGTACGGTTTGAAGTTTAAAAATGTCGTCGCATTGGTGCCGTTTAAGAGATTGATGTTGTTGCTTAAGCTGCTGCGCACATAGTACTGATTGTCCTCATTCTGCGCGCCAAACTCCAGCGTATAATCAAGAATCTCTTCGTCGGTCGTCCGAAACGTCACTTCCAGTGTCATCGCCGGATCATCAAAGCCATACTTAGTGTAATCCTCACAATCATAATCGTAACAAGCGTCAAATGCAAGCAAATTATAAACATCAATGAAACTGGTGAGGGCAACTTTGTTTGCATAAACCTGCCCGTGATACGGCTCGTCCATACGCATATGCAGGAAGGAACCGCTCTCCGCATCGTAGTTGAGCTCAATGAGCTCCTCGCCCTGCACACGCTTTACACGAACCAAACTGTTGACCGTCAGCTCTTGGATCGGATCCGGCTCGTTGAGCTGTCCGAAGGTATAGCTGATACCCTCATAATACTCCGAGCCCATCAGGTAAATGTCGTTGCTGGTACCGAAGGTTACGTAGTAACCGACGCCAGCTGCATTTGCATCACCGACATTCAGACGAATCGTCTCCTTGTCCGTCTGGGCACTGATCACGATGTTCGGATGATCAAGCCCATAGGTTGCAAGATCCGTATCCGGCACTTTTTTGCTCAGCCGCACTTCCGTCAGGGAGTTGAGCATGTACTTGACATAACCCTGCATCAGATTCGCATCCGGGTAGGTCGTGCTGCTCCAGACCCCGTTCTCATCAATGACCATCTCAGCGGTCTGATCAAGGTCTGCCCGGTAGAGCGTGAAACTCTTGATCTCCTGCGGTCTCGCCTTCGTGATGCGGGTGCCTTTCGCGGCATCGTCTCTGTGATTATTATAGATTGTCAATCCGATGAAGGCTGCCAGTGCAAGCAGTAATACAACGATCATCAGAATGACATTTCTTTTTCGCTTTTGCGCGAGTGTCTTCGCCGCCATTATCTTCTTCTCCTCCTAAACCAGATGACAAATCCGACCGTCAGAAGAATGAGCGGAATCACACCGATCGTGATGATCGCCCAGGTCATAATCTGGGTATGGTTCGCAACAATGTACTGCTGCTCCAGGGATCTGGCAGGGATGGACATGCTCGTACCGGTCATATAAGAGAGCACTTCCGCCATAAAGGCTTCGTTTCCGTACTGCCCACTCTCCAACATCGATTGGTTGATAAAGTAATGGCTGGCAATCACCAACATCGAGCCCTTTCGTCCAGAGTCCTCCTCGATGTAATAACCGAGGTCGAACGGGCCGTCCTCATCGCCCACTTCCTTGTAGGTGGTCGTCGCCTGCGTATTGACCTTTAAGTACGCATCGTTGGACGTCGAGAGCAGTCTATGAATCTCCAGTGAAGAACGAAGGTCGTCCACCTTTGTCAGGCCCTGCGTCATCGGTAGAATCATGGTCAAACCATCTGAAAATGTTCTCGTGATCGCCAGATAATAGCCAACCTTTGGCAGCAGATACGTCCGGTAAGTTCCGAGATAATACCCGGTATTTTCCACGATGATGCCCGGATGACGAACCACGCCGTAGTAGCTTAACAGGCTATCAAAATTCGGCATCTCCTCTTCGGAATTGGCCAGCATGATGATCACGTGACCACCGTTGTCCATGTAGTTTCTGACCATCGCGACTTCTTCCTCAGACAGATCATAGGTCGGCCCGTTAAAGAAGAGCACATCACAATCTGCCGGGATCTCGGTCGAGGTATACATGTTCAGGTTTGCCAACGTAATGTTCTGCTTTGCGACCGCCTTCGTAAATGCATCGCTAAGCTTTGTCTCTCCATGACCGCCCACATAGTACATGATCGGAAGCTCTGTGGAAGAAACCGCCACGATGCCCGCCGTCACCTGACCTTCGACATCCAGGCCATTTGCCTCGATAGAGGAAGAGGTCGCTGCATAAGAGAGCAGATTTTCATGATCGATATACTTATAAGCGCCGGTATCTTCATTGACCACGATGATACTGTCGGTCAAAATCTCACCGGTCGTATACTGACTCGCAAAATTCGGGTAGAGGACGATGTCCTTTAACTCCAGATGCACCTTATTGGAAGCTGCCGGATAACGTTCCACGATCTTGTAGATCGTCTCCTCCTGCAGGCCTTCCTGTGCAATATAGTAAATGGAAATGTTCTGATCCAGATCTTTTAAGATGTCCTTGGTCGTGTCGGTCAGGGTAAAGACCTGACTGTTACTGACGTCGACCTGCAGGTCAAAGGTGGTGACTGCAAGGTTGATGACCAAAACGATCACGATCATCATCAGAATCATCAAGGTCGAGTAAGCACCCGACTTAAAATTCTTTGAGGTAACTTCATTTTGTCCGGAACCGGTGGCTTTGGTGTTCATCGCCTCGCTCATCTGTTCCTCACGTGTTTTGTTTTCCTTCTTTGCCACGGTGCTCACCTCCTTAGTTCCATCTTCTCTTCTTGATGGTCTGAACGGTTAAGAACCAGAACAAGAATACCAGGCTCAGATAATAGATCACGCTGCCAAAATCAATGATACCAAGACCGAAGGCTTTGTAGCGCTCAAACAGGGAGAACCAGTTTAAGAACTTTACGACTGCACCGTCATAGAAGCTCGGCTTGATCACATAGATCACGGTCAGAATGACTTCCACGACGCCCGCAAAGATCAGCGCAACGTTGATATTTTTAAGCGAAGTATAAAGCACCACCGCGATCAAAAGATTGACCACGGAGAAAATGATCCAGGCGCTTAAATGATCGCCCGGCACGACCTGCACGATGTAACTCATCAGGTAGGTAATTAAGAAGACCAGGAAGGAAAGCACAGCTGCAATCATCTGGTTCTCTGTCGTGGAGCTGATAAACATACCGATCGCCATGTAGGCTGCGCCCATCAGAGCAAAGCCGAAGATATTCGCGTACGCCAGCGGATAATCGATCACGCCAAACTGTCCCAGAATCAAGGGATAGAAGCAAATGATCGCGACCACGATTAAAAACAGCGTATACACCGCAAGATACTTTCCGAGCACGATCTTTTCAATCGTAAGCGGCGATGTATATAACAGCTGATCGGTCTTTGACTTGGTCTCTTCTGCGATCATACGCATCGTCACCGTCGGGATCAGAATAATGAAAAGCAGACCGATCGACTGCAGGACATAGTCAAAGTTGGCATAGCCCGCCACCAGGTTATACGAAGTAAAGTAAATGCCTACCACGACCAGAAACAGTGCGATAAACACAAATCCGATCATCGAAGTAAAGTAGGAACGAAGCTCTTTTTTGTATACGGCTAACATCACGCTTCCTCCTTTTCTTTCTCCATGTTCGCAATGAGCTTGATAAAGATCTCTTCCAGCGTCATCTCAATCAGACTCATCCCGTAAATCGGGGTCTTTGTGGCTGCACAGGCCAGGAAGACTTTTTCTCTGACATCGGTATCCTGCGAATAGACGTGCAGATCGATGATGCCATCCTCTTTAGAGACCACGTCCACGCTCTCGACCTCATCGATCGCAAGGAGCATCTGCTTTGCTTCCTCCGCGTCCGCCTTTAGCTTTAACTCCAGGCGGTTCGAGCCAGACATCTTCTTGGAAAGATCTTTGATCGAATCGTTGACGATCATCTTTCCCTTATTGATAATCAGAACACGATCACAGACCGCACTGATTTCCTGCATGATATGTGAACTTAAAATGATCGTGTGATCCTTTGCCAGGGAACGGATTAAGTCTCTGACTTCTATGATCTGTGAGGGATCCAGACCGACCGTCGGCTCATCCAGGATGATGATGTCCGGATTGCCGATCATCGCGCCTGCGATCCCGGTTCTCTGACGGTAACCTTTGGAGAGATGGCGGATCAGACGATTCTGATAGTTCGTAATCTTCGTCATCTCCATCGCATTCATCACATCGTCAAAGCGATCTTCCTTTTTCACGCCCTTGATCTCCGCGACGAAATTCAGGTACTCCTTCACGGTCATCTCCGGATAGACCGGCGGAATCTCCGGCAGGTAGCCCATGCATTTCTTCGCTTCTTCCGGCTCATCCAAGATATCATGGCCGTTGATCGTAACCGTGCCTTCGGTCGCGGAAATGTATCCGGTAATGATATTCATCGTGGTGGACTTGCCGGCACCGTTTGGTACCAAGAAGCCCAGCACTTCGCCTTCTTCGACGGTGAAGCTTAAATGATCAACCGCATAGTGATCGCCATACTGCTTCACCAAATTGCTGACTTCAATCATTTCTTCCCTCCTAATTAGTTGCGTCCAAATTCTGAAAGCTGCAAGCCATCGTTGCGATCCATGATGGTCTTAAGAGACCATGGATGCGTATAGATGAGCAGCGGATTTCCCTTTAAATCCCGGATCTTCTTCGTGTCGGATGTGACCTTGATCGCATCCACATCGATGCCCGGGTTCTCGATCCAGCGGATGTGCTCATACGGCAAAATATCCAGCCCGATCTCGACATTGTACTCAGAATTTAAGCGGTACTGCAATACCTCAAACTGCAGGACACCGACCACGCCGACAATGATCTCTTCCATACCGGTATTTAATTCCTGGAAGATCTGAATCGCACCTTCCTGCGCGATCTGCTCGATGCCTTTAATGAACTGCTTGCGCTTCATCGTATCGATCTGTCTGACGCGGGCAAAATGTTCCGGCGCGAAGGTAGGAATGCCTTCAAACTGCACTGCAGGCCCGGTGCAAAGCGTATCTCCGATCGAGAAAATGCCCGGATCAAAGATACCGATGATATCACCCGCGTAGGCCTCTTCGACGTGTTTTCTCTCATCCGCCATCATCTGCTGTGGCTGCGAAAGGCGAAGCTTTCTGCCGCCCTGCACATGGTTGACTTCCATCCCCGCGCTAAACTGCCCGGAGCAGATGCGGATAAAAGCGATACGGTCGCGGTGCGCCTTGTTCATATTCGCCTGAATCTTAAAGACAAACGCCGAGAAATCCTCGGAAAACGGATCCACGCGGCCTTCGGTCGTATTTCTGGATAATGGCGGTGTCGTCATGTCCAGGAAATGATTTAGGAAGGTCTCGACACCGAAGTTGGTCAGTGCAGAGCCAAAAAACACTGGGCTTAACTCGCCTGCATCGACTCTAGCCTGATCAAATTCATCGCTGGCACCATCAAGCAGCTCGATCTCTTCTGCAAGCTGATCGTGTAACGGCTTGGTAATCAGCGCATCTAACGACGGATCACCAAGCTCCACTTCCACCTGCTCGACCTCTCTCTGACCGTTGTTCGCGGCGAAAAACCGCATGATCTTTCCAGTCTCTCTGTCGTAGACACCCTTAAAGCTCTTGCCGGAACCGATCGGCCAGTTGATCGGACAGGTCCGGATCCCCAGCACCTCTTCGATCTCCCCGATCAGCTCAAACGGATCATTTGCCTCACGGTCCATCTTGTTGATGAAGGTGAAAATGGGGATGTGGCGCATCACGCAGACCTTAAACAGCTTGATTGTCTGCGCCTCAACACCCTTCGACCCATCGATGACCATGACCGCGGAATCGGCTGCCATCAGGGTACGGTAGGTATCCTCCGAGAAATCTTGGTGGCCCGGGGTATCCAAAATATTGATGCAGTAATCCCGATAATTAAACTGAAGCACCGAAGACGTCACAGAGATTCCTCTCTCCTTCTCAATCTCCATCCAGTCAGATACCGCATGTCTGGCTGTTTTTCGGCCCTTGACCGAACCCGCCAGATTGATCGCGCCGCCGTAGAGCAAAAACTTCTCAGTCAGCGTCGTCTTACCGGCATCCGGGTGGGAAATGATCGCGAAAGTTCTGCGTCTTCTGATTTCCTCTTGTAACTTGCTCAAATTCTTCTCCTCACAATACACATTTCATAATATGGGATTCCCAATTCCCAAAGATTATCCCCGAAGGAACGCCTTGCGGATCTCTTCCTTCCAGTCCGCAACTAACGTCTCATAATCGCGCTCTTTTAAATTCGCAGCAGCGACCTTTGCATACTCCGGCAGCTCACCCTTGGCAAGCTTAGCCGCCTCCTGCGCAGCCAAGACCGATGCCGGCTGATCCGCCGCCTCGGCCGCTTTTTGAAATTCTGCTGCTGCCTGCTCAAAGCTGCCGACATACAGGTGTGCGATGGCCAGATTGTGCATGATCTTCGCATAATCTGCCTTGCGCATCGTCCCTTCCTTCTCGGAACGAAGCAGCTGCTCATATTCTTCCGCCGCTTGTGCAAAACTACCGTGCTCTAAGTAGCTGTCGCCCTTTAGCTTCCATTTCTCGACCGGCGAACATTCTCCCATCTGCTTGAGCAGATAGATCGTGTTCTTGCACTCATTTTCGGTGTAATAATCGCTCGCACCTAAGATCAGTGCAATCTTATCTTCCACCGGCGATTCCTGGGAAATGAGCTGGTAAAGCCGTTTTGCAAGCTTCTTTTCATCAAGCTCGGTATCGAGCCACATGCAAAGCGTCTCGTCAAAATCTTCATTTGAGATCACGTAGACATTCTCATAGAGGGTGTAGCAAAGCTCCTCCAGCGAATAGATATGTCTCCCGGTCAGTTTGATCAGATACGGCTTATTTGCCAACGGTCCGCTGCATAAAATCACTTTACTCATGCCTTCAGACCTCCTAACCGAAACTCCCAGGTGCGTCCGGTCGCCGGATACCACTCGCCAAAGCCAAAGTCGGTGACGACCACATGCATCGTGTCCACATCCTCGTAGTCAAACACCACACGCACCCGCGTCATCTTGCGCGGACGCTTCTCCAGACCGTCCAAGAAGAAGCTTGCCTTGCTCTTACTCCCGGTCAGCGCATCAAGCAGCGTTAGATCCAACTGGTCCGTATCATCCAGAATAAAATCGAATGTTTTCTTGACATCAAACCAGTTAATACCAGGCTCTAACACCACAATATTCTCAGTTCTACCTCTGTAGAACAAATCCATACTAACCTCATACGGAACCGTCTCTTCCGCCATCACCAGATAATCACGGCTCATCGCCTCGATGCTGCCCTGGTTCTCCATCAGCCGCTGCGCAAAATAGCACGCACCGTTGACGTAGAGATTGTCGCCCAAGAACACTTTTCTTCCCTGCGCGATTCTCCCAAGCGCTTTGCCCGCGATCTCTTCGTTCGCAAATCCGACGCCCGTTGCGTACACACGCATGACAGTCTGTCTGGCAAATAGCTTCGCTGCGGTCTCTGCAAATGCATCCGCATAATCAAAGTCTTCCTGATACGGCAGGACGTCCGATAAGTCACCGCCCTGCAGCTCCAAAAGCACCGGACGGCGCTTGGTGTTTAACCGCACCTGCGAGTAATGCATCCCGCTCTTTCGGTAATCAAACAGCGCCACCGTCTGTCCGAACACTTCCTTGCGGTGCTTTAAGACATATTCTCCAAAGCTCTGGCCTCTGGTGATGAACACCAGGCGGTCGCTTAAGAGTCCGAGCTTTGCAAAGACGCGCGATAAGCGCTCCCGCATCTGGCTGCTCGTATCCGTGACGGTCACGATCAGCTTTGCAATCAGATAGCCCGGCACCTGCTCTTTGACCTGCAGCAGACACCGGCGCAAAAACCGCTCTAAGATCTCTTCCGGCGCAAAGGAAGCCGTGAGCACTGGAATCTTCTCTTCGCCAAGGAGCTTCGCAAGCAGACCGTCCACGACGTCGCCGCTCTCATTTTCCAGGAGAGCCTCCATATCCGCACCGATCAGCCACTTCTTCGTCGCTTCTTCCACGCCGATCGCGGTCGCAATCTTCTCCCGCCCGCCGGAAAATACGATCGGTATAAGCTTTGCATCCTCCTGATCGCAGCAGGCAAGCTGTGTAAATTCATTGTCCAGGTCGATACCGACCAGTAGTGTCTTTTTCTGTTCCATCAGAGTGCCTTAAACTTTTCTTTCAGTACTTGACGCATGGCAGCATATTCTGTCACGAGAGAACGAATCTGCTCCCGGTAGACCGGATCATTTTCCTCTCCCGCCTGCGCCTTCTCATAGGTTAACAGATTGAGCAGTCCAAACAGACTGATGCGGTCCTCGCCTTCGTAATTCTCCGGCGCAAGCCGCCACAATTTATCTTCTGCCACACGCTCCGGATGGGCACTTACTTCCTCTCCATCCTCGGTGATGTAGTAGAACAATTCTTCATCCTGAAACAGGATAAATTCCTTCACAAAGATGCCCTTATACGCATGCGGCATCCATTCTTCCTGCATCTCGCCAAGATTTCCCATCGCGTAATGGATCTTCACGCGCTTCTTGGGGTTGGCGTGATACTCGACGTAATAACGCTGCCTAATACCAAATGGCAGATCGATCTGTCCGCCCAGATCCTTAAAGAACGGAAGCACGATCCCCTGGGAGAAGAAATCCTTCACCCACACGGTCGCAAGCTCCTTCTCCTCATCCTTTAGATTCGTCCGTCTGCTCATCCATTTAAGGAGCGCCATCCGTCCGATCTCGATGTCCTCACGCTTCACTTCCTCAAGCAGCATGCGGAAGAATTCATTGTTCCCGCCATTGTTGTAATACAGATAGCGGAAGCAGTAATAACAGTAGAACGACTTCACAAGCCGCGCATCCACGCGAGCACTCATCTCGCCCTTTGCGTATTTTAAGAAGTCCGGTAAAATGCGGTCGATCCCTTCTTCGGTAAAGAGCGCGGTGGTCAGTTCTTCTTCGATTGTCTGCGTCACCCTTGTCGTCTTGACCGTGCGCGGCAGCGTAAATCCAAGTTGCTCGACGACCACCGATTCCTCTTCTGCCTGCGCAGGCATCACAAACGGACGCTCCACCTGGCAGCAGCTTCTCATGCTGTAGCGGTTTCCGTTCTCATCCTCGCAGAGCAGCTGACGCTCCGCATCCATGGGCTCCTTCAGCGTCACCCACGCCTTGCCATCCATCAGTGCCACGGACTCTTCGTTCTCGCCGCAGACAATGATGCTGCGCATCTTCGGCACCGTGCAGGTTACCAGAACCTTGCGCGAGAGCTTGACAAGCCCCGCAGTCATCTTGCGGCTGCCGGTATTCTGCTCGTAGAGTCTCTCATAGAGCACCGGCATGAACTCATTCATCGCCCGCTTATCGAACATTTCCTTCGTGAAAATGGAAATCACATTCCGGTATTCTTCTTCCACCTCCGGGATCATCGCGCGGTTCTCCACGATATTGGCAAAAAGCATCGCTTTCTTGCGCGCTGAGAGCCGGTTGTCATAGCGGAAATACGAATAAATACTGCTGTGATACGGTCCCTTTAAATCTTCCGGCACGCTGTCGATGTAGGCTTCATATAAGCCGTTGAGCTTTAAGTCTGCCTCCACGCCCATCGCATAGTAAGAAAAGACCTTCTTCCCGGAGCGGTGCGTCGCCAAGAGCACACAGCAGAGAATCTCTAAGATCTCCGGGTCCTTGTAGATGCGGTAAATCTTGACCAGATTGTCAAACATCGCCCGCGTCGGACGCTTTGCCCTGCCCACCAGATAGCAATACTGCATCGCTGCTTCCTTCTGCAGCATCTCGTGGGAGAGCGACCAGCCGGCCACATACATCTCGAATTCATCCGGCTGATTTAACATATAAGGATTCGCATTATAAACCTGCGCCGCCTCATAGATTAAGATCGGGCTTGCACTGCCCTTTCTAAAGAGGTTCCGGATCTCTTTCAGCTTCTTCTCCGGCTCCTTCTGATACATCGGATCGAGCTGGAACAAGAACCAGGCAAGGAGCGGGTGAGAATACTGATTCTCATACATATTGCGGATGTAGGTGACCGCATCCTTCGTGGTCCTCTCATCCTGCTCCTTTAGCGCCTTTAAGAAGCGGAAGCCGCAGTAATGAATCGGCTGGAACTTCTCAAGAAGCGCGGACTTACGCTCCAAAATCGTCAATATATTTTCTGCAAATGCTGCGCGGTCCGTGGTCAGATTCACATACGCCTCAATCAGATCCACGGTCTCGTCTTCGCGGATGTCACTGATCGACCGAAGCGCCGTAAACATCCGGTTCGCATATTCATCCCTAGCGAATTTATTTCTCTTATAATCCAGATACGTCTGCCAGATGGTGGTATAGCCGCGGCGGATCGTTCTGGCCTTCTCGGTTCTCTCCGTATTCTGACGGTGCACGGAAACCGGTACGCGCACGGTTCTGGTCGGGAGCTCCAGCTTTACCGCACCCAGGTGCAAGCCAGGACCGACCTCTCCGGGATCTACCCGAAAACGTACCGCATAGTCCTTCTGGAAGAAATGCTCCGCCCGGATCCGATCCTGCAGCGCGGTCAAAAAGCTGCCCTCACAACTGACACGAATCTCCCCGGTACCGCTGCCGGTCTTGGAAATGAGAATCTCATCTTCAAACGGCTGCTCACCCTTCTCGGACACATCGTACCGATAATTGCCGAAGGACACCTCGTACTTTAACTGCTCTTTTAAGCCTGCAGCCACCAAAAACTCTTCCATCGCCTGCGACGTGTTCGCGCTTCGCATCAGGCTGCGATACATCGGAACCCACTCCGGATGATCGTAAAGGAAGACTCGCACGAATTCTTCATTGGCAAATAAGCCGATCGCGGTCATCGGATCCGCTTTGGCAAGCTTCGCAAACTCCGCCCAGTCTCGGTATTCCTTCCCGTCAATTAAGACAAATGGCTTTACAATCTGAAATTCCACCGGAACCTTGCGCACGCCGCAGTCCGTCAGAATCCTAAGGAGTGCCTTATGTCTGCCGAGCTGATAATTCTCATCGGCAAAGAAGGAAAAGCGCACGTTACACTTCTCTCCGGAGAACATCCCGCCGTCTACTAAGATGCCTTCACTTTTCTCATCCTGCTCGATCTTGCCGCGAATCTCCGTGCCCAGTTCATTGCCAACCGCGAACGTTCCGTGATATTCTTCTTTTGTCTGCACACGAAAAGTAATCGTATCCACAACCTGTCCGTTCTGGTAAACCAGAATCTCCGGCCGCTCGTACGAAAATACCCCTCTTCGATATCCGCGGATTTTTCTCTCCATGTGCCACCTCCACCTTGCAATTTAGTACATTTCTATTATAATGAAAGTACTCCATAGGCTGTCTACAGTATAAACCATCCTACATTATACAATAACAGTCTGGACAAATCAAGAAAAGAGCGATGAGGAATCCTATGGAACAAATCGAACATAAAGATCATTTTCACGGCAGTGATTTAGAGAAAATAGAAAAAGTGTATGGCATCCCGAAGGAGCAGATTACCAGTTTCTCTGCAAATGTCAATCCTCTGGGCATTTCGTATGCACTAAGAGAGAAGTTGGCCGCGCATCTTGACGTCATCTCCTCCTACCCCGACAGAGACTATACGTCTCTTCGCAAGGCCATCGCCTCGTACGCAGGCACCAAGCCGGAACGTGTCATCGTGGGAAATGGCTCCACTGAGTTAATTTCCCTGGCCATCCAGATCAAACACCCGAAGAAAGCCCTGATCTTAGGCCCCACCTATTCTGAGTACGAGCGTGATATCGCGCTTTGTGGCGGCCGCAGCCGGTACTTTCCGCTG
Source organism: Lachnospiraceae bacterium (assembly GCA_017480565.1). Lineage (GTDB taxonomy): Bacteria > Bacillota > Clostridia > Lachnospirales > Lachnospiraceae > RGIG1588. The sequence goes on from JAFVAL010000020.1 coordinate 25,098, forward strand.
CGCGAAGAAGACGATTTTGAGCTGAATCTTTCTGCACTCTCTGCACAGATTACTGAAGACATCGATCTTCTGATTATCTGCAATCCGAACAACCCGACCTCGTCACAGATCACTTCGGATACCATGCGCCACATCCTGGATATCTGCCTGGTAAAAGGGGTCTTCGTCCTGGTCGATGAAACCTATGTGGAATTTGCCGAAGAGATGGCGAAGGTCACTTCGGTGCCGTTAACCGGCTCCTACAATAATCTCCTTGTCCTTCGCGGGGTGAGCAAGTTCTACGCCGCGCCCGGCCTCAGACTTGGCTATGGGATCTGCGGCAACCCCGATCTTCTCGGAGAGATCGCGCAACGCAAGGACCCCTGGAGCGTCAGTTCCCTGGCAGCGCTTGCCGGAGAGATCATGTTCTCCGACCACGAATACATCGAAAAGACCCGCCATTTAATCCGCGACGAGCGGACGCGGATTCTTGACATTCTGCGAGGATTTACCGGCTGCAAGATCTATCCTTCTTCCGCCAATTTTCTCCTGGTGCGGATATTAAAAGAAGGCGTGACCGCACAGATGTTGTTTGAAGCCTGCATAAAGAAAGGTCTCATGATCCGCAACTGCGCGACCTTCCCCTTCCTCGATGAGTCCTACATCCGGTTCTGCTTCATGAGCCCGGAGAAGAACGATGAACTGCTTGCCATTTTAAAGGAGTACCTCGCATGAGCTTGAAACGCTGAAAGATCTGAAGGTAGTCACATGGGTTTAGGCGTTTGGGATATCATTTTACTCTTACTCGTTGCCGCCATCGTAGGCCTCGCGGTCTACGTCAATGTCGGACGAAAGAAGTCCGGCAACGCCGCAAAGTAACAGAGCCATTGTTAAATTTTAATCAATTTTAAAAAAGAGCTTGTTTACAGCGAGCTCTTTTTTGTTTATACTATAGATAGTTAGCTGAACATAACAGCTTTCACTAAAAAGAATAAGGAGAATTGAACATGAAAGAGTTATTCAATCTGAAGGGTAATGTGGCAATCGTTACAGGCTGCTCAACCGGCCTTGGTGTACAGATGGCAAAGGCACTTGCCAACCAGGGCTGCAATATCGTTGCTGTTGCTCGTCGTCAGAACCTGATCGACGAAGTCGCTGCAGAGCTTCGTGAAACCTACGGTGTGGAGGCGATCGGCGTTCGCTGCGACATCACAGATACCGAGAATGTCAAGGCTTGTGTTGCCACGGTTATGGAGAAGTTCGGCCGCATCGACATCCTGATCAACAACGCAGGAACCGGCGCTGTCGCACCTGCTGAGGATATCACCGATGCACAGTTTGCAAATGAGATGAACATCGATCTGTTTGGCTCCTTTAAGATGGCAAGAGAGGTTGCCAAGGTTGCAATGATCCCTGCAAAGTACGGCAGAATCATCAACATCGCTTCCATGTACGGCTTGGTCGGCAACAAGGTTGCTCCTGCTTCTCCGTACCATGCAGCAAAGGGCGGCGTTGTCAACTTAACCAGAGCACTCGCAGCTGAATGGGGCAAGTACGGCATCACCGTCAATGCAATCTGCCCTGGCTACTTCTACTCTCCGTTAACCCGTGAGACCTTAGACAGCGAGTTCTTCCAGGCAAATGCACGCACCATGATCCCGCTTGAGCGTTACGGTGATGAGGGCGAGTTAGACACCGCAGCTGTCTTCCTTTCCTCTCCTGCAACCACCTATGTCACCGGCGTTGCACTTCCGGTTGACGGCGGATATACGTGCATGTAAATTAGAGCATAAAAATAAGGCATTCCGAAGAATGCCTTATTTTTATGCTCTAATTTACGCTGGAAAGATCACTCTTCCCTCTGACCATAATAAGCATTCGCCCCGTGCTTACGGTAATAATGCTTATCCTGCAGATACTGCGGCGCGGGTTCGACCTGCGGATTGATCATCTCGCATCTGGCAGCCATCTTCGCGCACTCCTCCAGAACCACCGCGTTGTGAACCGCTTCGTGCGGGTTCTTGCCCCAGGTGAACGGTCCGTGATTCTTGCAAAGCACTGCGGGCATCGCCTCATAATCATTGTTCTTAAACACATCGACGATGAGAACACCTGTGTTCTTCTCATACCCCTCGTCCAGCTCTTCCTTGGTCAGACAGCGCGCACCGGGAACCTCACCGTAGAGGTAATCTGCATGTGTGGTACCGTAACAAGGAATGCCGCGTCCTGCCTGCGCCCAGCTGGTCGCCCACGGAGAATGCGTATGAACCACACCGCCAATGTTCGGAAATGCCTTGTAGAGCTCGATGTGAGTCAAGGTATCGCTTGAAGGATTCAGATGTCCTTCGACCACATTTCCCTCAAGATCGACGACCACCATATGCTCCGGAGTGAGCTTATCATAATCGACACCACTCGGCTTAATCACCATCAGGCCGGATTCTCTGTCGATGCCGGAGACATTGCCCCAGGTAAAAGTCACAAGACCATACTTAGGCAGTAACATGTTTGCTTCATAAACCACTTTTTTCAGTTCTTCTAACATCTCTAACTCTCCTCCACGTGGATCCCGATTTCATCAACCATGCAGATCCCTTTTGATGTCTCTATCATACCACAGATCACCTCCTAAGATCAATGAGAATCCTTCGCATTGCATCTTTGGGGAAACTGCAGTAAAATAAATTCACAGTTTACGGAAGGCAGGAAGCGGTATGAAAATCAAAAAGAAAATCATTGCAAATCTCAATAAATGTTACTCGATCTCTGACATCACGGTGGAGGGGAAGCATTGTTTTCTGGTGGCTTCTGAAAAGCCCGATCCTTGTTACCTATTTGCGGAGGACGGCACGCAGCTTGAGACAGTCTGGAGCGAGCCCGGCGGTGTCATGACGATGGTCCCGGTTCCCGGCGCTGACGGGCAGTTTCTCGCAACCCAGAAGTTCTACTCTCCCAACGACTCGATCCAGGCAAAGATCGTCATTGCGACGAGAAAGGCCGCAAATGACTGGGAGATCCGTACCCTTTGCCATGTACCGTTCGTACATCGTTTTGGTATCCTTAAGCGCGGCGGCACGCATTATCTCATCGCCTGTGCGTTAAAGACCGGGCATGAGTATAAGAACGACTGGCGCTTCCCAGGCGCCTGCTTCGGCGCAGAACTTCCCGCTGATCTCTCCTGCTATGACGAGGGCCACGAGCTTGCACTGACACCGATCATGGACGGAATGCTGAAGAACCACGGCTATGCAAAGATCAGCCACGGCGGACATGACGCAGGTTTGGTCGCCTGCGAAGAAGGCACCTTCATCTTCGATCCTCCGATGGTACGCGGCGGTGCGTGGGAAGTCACACAGATCAGTACCGTTCCGTCGAGCGACTCCATTTTGTGCGATCTGGACGGCGACAGCAAACCGGAGCTTGGCTGCATCAGCCCGTTCCACGGCAACGCTCTGACCATCTATCATCTGGATGAGCATGACAATTATGTTCCTCAGTGGAAGTATGACCGTCCGGAGAAGGAAACCGAGATGATCCATGCCACCTGGGCCTGCGAGATGCTCGGACGTCCGACCTGGATCATCGGCTGGCGCAAGGGAACCAAGAACACAATCATGGTCACCTGGGACGCCGAGGCAGGCACCTACAAGACCGAGTTCATCGACCAGAACACCGGCTGCGCGAATGCGATGCATTTTAAAAATGCAGCAGGCGTCGACATCGTGATTGGCGCAAACCGTGAGATCGACGAGGTCGCATACTATACGATCACAGAATAAACTTCTACCACCCAAAAAGGCAGGAACCCGAAGATTCCTGCCTTTTTCATTTCAAAATTTTATTTATTGACCACGTTGACCGGTGCCCCTGCAAGGTACGCCTTGACATTCTCCACTGCGCAGTCCATGATGCGCTGTCTGCTCTCCTTCGGTGCCCAGGAAATGTGAGGAGTAATGATGCAGTTCTTCGCGGTAAGCAACGGGTTGTCTCCCTTGATGGGCTCGGTCGAAACGACGTCAACACCAGCTGCTGCCACCTTGCCACAATTTAACGCATCCGCCAGATCCTGCTCGACCACGAGCGGACCACGGGAGTTATTTAACAAGATCACGCCATCCTTCATCTTTGCGATCGTGTCCTTATTGATGATGCCCTGCGTCTCCGGGAAGAGCGGGCAATGAAGCGCGATCACGTCAGAATTTGTCAGCAGCGTATCCAGATCCACATACTCACCGATGGCTCTGCCGAAATCGTTCGGATAGCTGTCATAAGCCAGAACCTTCATGCCAAGAGCTTTCGCAATCTTGCCGGTCGTCTGGCCGATGCGGCCGAAGCCGATGATACCGATGGTCTTGCCATCCAGCTCGATGAGCGGATAATCCCAGTAACAGAAGTCTGCGCTTCTCTCCCAGTCACCGTTGTGAACACTCTCATTGTGATGTCCGATGTGATGGCAGATCTCAAGGAGCAGTGCGATCGCGAACTGGCCGACACTTGCGGTGCCGTAAGTTGGAACGTTGGTGACCGGAATGCCTTTCTCCTTCGCATACTGATAATCCACCACATTATAGCCCGTCGCCAGCACGGAGATGAACTTCAGGTTCGGACAGGCATCGATGACCTTTTTCGTGATCGGGGTCTTATTGGTAAATGCAATCTCTGCGTCTCCGATGCGCTCGATCGCTTCATTCTCATCCGTTAAGCTCGATCTGTCATAGACCGTAAGCTCGCCCAGTGCGCCAAGCGCGTCCCAGCTTAAATCGCCGGGATTCTCGGTGTAGCCGTCAAGTACAACTATTTTCATCCTAAATCTCTCCTTACTATTATGTGGTTCAGTCTTCCAACAGCGCCCACGCACGGTTCAGGCAACGCTTGGTGTTAGCAAGCACGATTCCTTCATCCTCACCCGGACGAAGCGTCACTTCCATCGAAAGCACATAAGGCTCCTCGGCATTAAAGAATCCCTCATCCTTTAAAACACGCAGATAATCCAGAAGCTCCGGCACATCATTGGCACTGTTCGGATATCCCATGCGAGGATGCAGATCACCGTAGCCATCACAGCCAGGCTTTACGACTGCATTTCCAAAATGGAAATGTGTGATATACGGACGAAGGGTACGCACGACAAACTTACTCGTCTCATAGGTTGTCGGGAAATGGCTTAGATCCACTAACAAACCAAAGTTGTTATGACTTGTGCGCATGTCCGCCGCGAACTTCGCCGCGTACGGTGCAGGACCGATCAGGGCAGCCTTATCCATGTCAAAGTCAAAGACTTCCAGCTCAACGTTCATGTTCTTGGTCGCCGCATAATCGCAGAGCTTTCTCGTTGTCTTTAATAACTGCGCATAGGCCTGATCCTTCGTCGCTTCCTCCCATTTGCCGGCAAGGAATGCAATGCCCTTCGCGCCAAAATACTCGGCCTCATCAATCGCCTCTAAAAGCGTAGCCTCTGCTTTTAAACGCTCTTCTTCATCGATCGCATTCGGGTTAAGCTTCGGGCCTAAAAGTCTCGGCTGTGCACCGTAACAGACCTTTAAATGGCTCTGGTCAAGGAGCGCTTTCGCCTCTGCATTTCTCTCACCAAAACTCTTTACTTCAATCGCATCAAAATAATCGTCGCGGCAAACCGTCGTCAGCGCATCGATCGGATCAGACTTCGGCCAGCTCATCCAAAGAATCGTACCGACCTGAAAATACTTATGAATGGATTCTCTCAACGTAAAACCTCCTCGTTCAAAACCTCTGTGCAAATGACTGCACAAACCAACCGTATTTCTTCCAGATTATAGTACCATAGAAGATAAGGATTGGTAAAGAGGTTGTACAAACAAAAATAGCGCTATGTTCAAACACAGCGCTACTTTTCTTCATCAGGCTCATTTTACGAGCATCGCATCTCCAAACGAGAAGAAACGATATCTCTCCTTCACCGCCTCTTCATACGCGGCAAGCACATGCTCTCTTCCCGCGAGTGCCGACACCAACATAATCAAAGTCGATTCCGGCAGATGGAAATTTGTGATCAGGCAATCCAGGATCTTAAACTGATATCCCGGATAGATAAAGATCTCAGTGTTTCCGCTGCCTGCATGGATCACACCGTCCGGCGTCGACGCACTCTCGACGGTGCGGCAGCTTGTCGTGCCCACACAGATCACGCGGTGGCCCTCCGCCTTTGCGCGGTTGATCTTCTCCGCCGCTTCTTCGGTCACCTCGTACCATTCGGAATGCATGTGGTGATCTAAGATATCCTCGGTCTTCACCGGCCGGAACGTTCCCAGTCCCACGTGGAGCGTCACCTCTGCAATCTCCACGCCCATCTGGCGAATCTCGGAAAGTAATTCTTTTGTGAAATGCAGTCCCGCAGTCGGCGCGGCAGCGGAGCCTTCGTACTTCGCATACACGGTCTGATACCGGTTCTTGTCCTTCAGTTCATGCGTAATGTAAGGCGGCAGAGGCATTTGCCCAAGCTGATCTAAGATCTCCTCAAAGATCCCCTCGTAATGAAACTGAATCAAACGATTGCCCTCATCGACCACCTCCACCACAGTGGCGCGCAGCAATCCGTCTCCAAAGACAAGCTTCGTACCGACACGCGCCTTCTTTCCAGGCTTTACCAGTGTCTCCCAGATATCATTTTCTCTGCGCTTTAAGAGCAAAACCTCAATATGGCCGCCGGTTCCCTCACGCTCCCCGAGAAGTCTTGCCGGAATCACCTTCGTATCGTTGATCACGAGACAATCTCCGGGCGTTAAGTACTCTTTGATATCTGTAAAATGCCTGTGCTCCCAGGCACCGGTGTGCTTATCTAGCACCAGCATTCTGGAGCTGGAACGATCCTCCAGCGGATCCTGTGCGATCAGCTCCTGGGGCAAATCAAAATAAAAATCACTCTTCTTCATCACTCTTCTATCACCGTAAATGCAATGGTCTCCGGCGCGTCCGGGTAAGCCGCATGCATCGCTTCATTGACCTTGCAAATGAATTCGTAAGCCGTCAAAGCGGCTCCATTCTCATCTGGCATACTTTTTAATTCCACCGAAAGAATGTCATCCTCCGTCAGGTATGCTGCATCATAGTCACTGATGCAGTCCCCCGCAAACAAGCGCTCCTTGATCGCCGCAAGCGTCTCCTCATCGATGGATCCATAGTTGACAAGACCATCTTTTTCTTCTGCGGTTTCCGGGCGGGCAACCTCAGGCATGGTCTCAGCCTCTCCGTCAAACGGGCTCGACTCTGCAGACTTTTCTACTTCCGCCGGGATCGCCTCATCATTGGCTACGACGGCTTCTCCGGTCATGACCGCCTGTACTGCCGTCGTCGTCTCCTGAACTGCCATCTCGTCTGACTTGCTCGCAGCGCCCATTCTGATCTGTGAAATCTGGTACACACCAAGCCCTAAGATCACGACGCAAAGGCACGCAGCGACCAGTCCCGCATTCCTGCGAAATGCAGGCGTGCGGTACCACGGGATCACCTTGGGCTTACTTTCTTCTGCTACCGGGGTATTCTTTGCCTCTTCCATTGCAGCTTCCGCTGCCGCTTTTGCCCGCGCAAGCGCTTCAGGAGATACCTGGATTTTGTCTGTCGCGCTGCGATAGGTTTCCTTGATCATATCGCTCAATCCATTTACCTCCTTACCTGTACTCTGGGCCAAGCACTTCTTCTAACTTCTTGCGGCCGCGGTGCAAAAGAGACTTCACGGTGCTTTCTTTTTGACCTAACACCCTGGCAATCTCTGCCACCGACAATTCCTCATAGTAGAACAAATGGATCGGATCCCGATACTTCACCGGCAGATTTAGCACTGCCTGAAAGACTTCATTTTCCTCTTTGGTCTCGATGCCGCCAAGCGCGCCGTCCGTTAACGTACTCAGATCTTCCATCTGGGTCACTTTCTTCGCCCAGCTCGTCGTAAGCAGGCGGTTTGAGGCGTTGATCGTGACGCGGATCAGCCACGCCTTCTCATGTTCATCGCTCTCAAATGACTTGGCATTCATCATATATTTGACAAGCACATCCTGTAAGATGTCCTCGGCATCATCGCGGTTCTTCACCCGCGCCAGAGCGATCTTGTAAATCATATCGCTGTAGCGGGCAAGCACCCGGTCTATTGCATTTTCCAAGACCTCTCCTTTCTCCTGCTCCCACCTCGGATCTCGGTCAGAAGAGAACCTCCTACCCTAAATACCGCAGATGCGCCTTCAAAGTTGCATGGAAATGAAAAAATAGCCGCTCCGGGGAGCGGCCCATAAAACTTATGCGATTGCCTTCTTTGCAGTCTCAGCAAGAGCGGTAAATCCAGCTGCATCGTTGACTGCCATCTCAGCTAACATCTTACGGTTGATATCGATACCGGCAACCTTAAGACCATGCATGAGCTTGCTGTAGGAAAGTCCGTTCATTCTTGCTGCTGCGTTGATACGAGCGATCCACAGCTGTCTGAACTGACGCTTTCTCTGCTTACGGCCTTCATAGGAAGTATTCAGAGCACGCATCACGGACTGCTTAGCGATTCTGTACTGTTTGGATCTTGCGCCGCGATAACCCTTCGCCAGCTTCAGTGTTCTGTTATGTTTCTTTCTTGCGTTTAATCCGCCTTTAATTCTAGCCATAATTTATATCCTCCTAACATTCCCCGCATCTTACAGATAAGGTAAAACTTTCTTCATTACTTTTGCATTGGTCTGATCTGTGATCGTAGGCTTTCTCAGATTTCTCTTTCTCTTCTGAGACTTCTTGGTAAGGATATGGCTCTTGTAAGCTTTCATTCTCTTTAACTTACCGGACCCTGTCTTGGTAAAGCGCTTTGCTGCAGCTCTCTTCGTTTTTAACTTCGGCATAACTGATTCCTCCTAACAATACATTTATAAGTCAAATGCTTATCGCTTCTGTCCCAGGAACATCGACATGTTCCTTCCTTCCATCTTCGGTGCCTTCTCAATGACCGCAACGTCTGCAATCAGCTCATAGAAGTCATCTAAGATCTTCTTCGTCTCATTCGCATGGGACATCTCACGTCCGCGGAAACGCAAGGTTACCTTCACCTTGTCTCCCTTGGATAAAAACTTCTTTGCCTGATTGGCCTTGGTCGCCAGATCGTTCTCATCGATGTTCGGGGACATACGGATCTCCTTCACCTCGGTGACATGCTGCTTCTTCTTGGCTTCCTTTTCCTTGCGGGCCATCTCGTAACGATACTTGCCATAGTCGATAATCTTACATACCGGCGGCTTCGCGGTCGGCGCGATCTTAACCAGATCCAGATTGGCTTCATTCGCCAACTTCTGAGCATCTCTTGCTGACATGATTCCCAGCTGCTGCCCATCTTCTCCAATGACACGTACTTCACGGTCGCGGATCTGCTCGTTAATCATTAATTCGCTAATTGGTCTACACCTCCTTAAGACACGAAAGATGAAAAAAACGTGGACACAAAGCATCCACGTTACATAAAGGGGACATCCCCTTGCGTTCGTTATCAACCCGGGTCGCCTCACTGCGCCAAGGTGAGAGTGGATACTCTGCTTTCTTTACAACAAAAGAATACTAGCACAAGGCAAATGGGATGTCAAGCATATTTTTACAATATTTACCGGATGAAATGTGCGCAGAAGCCAGCCTCAATATCCCCCGGGGAGGGTTGTGCGGCCCCGCCCAAACGGGTAGAATAAAGCTATTCTACGAAGTGAGGTAACCGCCGTGGACACACAATCCGTAATCGCCTATTTTGATGAGCAAGCTCCGGGATGGGACGCGAAGATGAAGAAGAACGATGCTGTCATCCATACGATCTGTGATCATGCTAAGATCACGGAAGGTCTCTCCGTCCTCGACGTTGCCTGCGGCACGGGTGTCATGATTCCCTACTATCTTAAGCGCCACGTCGCCTCCGTCATCGCGATCGACATCTCTCCCCGCATGGCAGAGATTGCCCGCGAAAAATTCCCAGAGAAAGAAGTGACGGTTCTTTGCGGTGATGTCGAAGTGGCTGACTTTGGGCGCACCTTTGATCGGATTGTCGTATACAATGCCTGCCCGCACTTTCCAGATCCGGGCCAATTGGTCTCGCTCTTGTCTTCTCTTCTTGCGCCCGGTGGAATTCTTACCATCGCCCATGGCTTCAGCCGCGAGACGATCAATGGCAGGCACAAAGGAGGCGCATCCCCGATCTCCAGGGGTCTGCTGCCCGCAGAGGAACTTGCACAGATCTTCTCAAAGTATCTTGAAGTAACCACGGTCATCGACGATGAAACTATGTACCAGGTTGTCGGCAGATGCGCCGATTAACGCTTACTCCCAGTATTCATAGTCGAGACTCTGGATGTAATCCGGGGTCTCGATTTCTTTCTCTAATGTGTCAATGGCCCGCAGAAACGTCGGCTGACTCATAAATCCCTGATCACGCATCACCAGATAATTCATTTCAGGATCTGCCTTCAGAGAATACACCAGCACATCCTTTAACTCTTCTTCATCTTGTACCACAAATCCAAGACATTTGCTCAGATCCCGGTCATTTAGCGATGTTTTCAGCGTTCCATAAGGAAGATAGGTTCTTCCCTCGTAGTCAAATACCCGGTAACCATCCTCCGCATTCTCCGGATTGATGAAATCATAGGTCACAAACTTCACCGGATTCTCCGGAAGCTCTAACTCTCGATTCTTCCCACAGCCTGCCATCACCAGTATCGCAAAGACCAGGATCCATAACCACTTCTTCTTTCTGTTCATATACAAAGTCCACCTTTCTTTTGCTCTGAATGCACATTGTGTTTCATCTCGCAATGAAAGTATACCAAAGAGATCTTCCCCATCTCAATGAAGAACTCCTTAAGAAAAAGTGAGCATCTTATGATTGCTTCACATGGCTCTGAGACCCTACATAAGGAGATATGTCATCCAGGATCTTGATTTCGAAAAATACAAGTCGCAAAAAAGATCCTATAATGGCTTTCACTCCTTCCAGGGTCTCTATAATCTCAGTCTAGCACAAAATTTAAGACCCCGAGAAAGCCAGTTCGCCTCTCAGGGTCTCCATCATCCAATCTTATCAAAAAACCAAGATCCTAGAATAACTCATCCGCCTCTCAGGGTCTCCATCATCTTTTACAGGAAGCTCGATCCTCCGGTCACAATCCAGCATGCCAGGATGCCTGCGATAAAGCCGCCGACATACACATTTCCGGTCTTGCGGTAGCAGAACGTGTCGATCAGCGAATATACCACAATCTGCGGGAGCAGCAAGATCATCAAGGACATGAATGGTCCGCCAAATGTACTTCCAAAGAGCAAGTCCGCGCCAGGTCCGATGTTGGCGAAGAACGGGATGTATTCGATCGCAACGATCAGCAGGATGCCTCCGGTCATCACCAGGCAGCTTCTCCACCAAGTTCCTAAGAAGCCCTTAAATCCAGGCTCATAGGTGGCTTTTGTACGCAGATTTGCAAATGCTTTCGAGTTCGCCACCAGGAAGTAAAGGACAAAGATCCACAGATACACAAAGAATTGTCCAATTCTCATGCCATTAAATGTCGCAAACATCGGCCAGATGATGCGCAGATCCAGCATAAAGAGCGCATCTACGATCGCGACGAAGCAGTAAACCAAAGCTGCCATGAGAATTGCGACAAGGCCAGCCTTTCCAACGAGCTGCCAATCGATCCGATCCGGTTTTGTCTGGGAAGAAAGTCCTCTGTCGTACCAGGAGTCCACTTTTCCTTTCTTCTTTGCCTTCGCCATTCCGACCAGCATGATCGGCACGCTAAACAAAAGCACGAACAGATACCAGATCATCAGGCCACCGCCGATCGTCATCCGGAAAATGTTGTCGGGGAACGGCACAAGTGCGTGGCCAAGCTGTGTTGCAAATGGATAAAAGACACCTGCAATCAGGATGGCAGTCAAAGCAGAACCAAACCATTTCCCACGCGGATAGATCCCGGCGCGGCTTGGAAGCGGCTGTTTTACATAAGCGAAGAACGGAATGTCAAGCAGAATCACCATAAACGCCAGCATCGCCATGAGCACAAGCAACAATGCCGCAAGATTGAGCCATTCCTTGCCCATCGCGATTTGATCATTGGAAGCGAGACCACTCTTTACACCCAGTGCGTCCTCAAACCAATCGATCGCCGCCGCAAGGCCATTGGCGTCATGGGTGGTCAAACGATGGTTGGTGTAGAGCAGTTCAATGCGCCTTGCGGATCCGTCTGTGAAGCTTCCAAATGTCGTATTCCACGCTGCTTTATCAGCCGTCGTTCCCAAAAACTCTGTCCGCAGATCTGACTTTAACAGGTCGTCGCTAACCGTGTTCTCATAATCGCGGAAATAGCTGAATTCATCGTACTTCGCCTGCAGCAAAAGCACGTTGTTAAAATAAATCTTGCTGTTATCGTAAACAGAATTGCGGAACAGTTCGCCACACTGGAGCACCGTCGCCTTCGGCGTGATGTCGTTGCCCGCCGCATCAGTAGCCCCCGCGTAAGCCGCAGAAACGGACCAGGACGCCCACGTACCCATCGAGTGACCGCTCACGCCAAGACGTGTCGCGTCTACATTTGGCAGTGCCGCAAGCCATGCATATGCCTCGATACCGCCCTCGGCACTATTCTTGATGGAATTGCCTGCATCGTCTTTGGAATAGATGTCATTGAAGAAGCTTAAGTTCGAGAAGTTCATCATGATCTTATAACGAACTGTGCCGCCGATCTTCTTAAACGTCCCGTCGGCCTCGCTCTCCTCACCGAAATTCACCGATACTTTCTTGTTAACCCAGCCTCTTTCGATCAGGCCAGGCACCGTCTTGCCATGGCCAAATTCATCGATTGCGAGCACCACCATCCCACGTCTGGCAAGCTCGATTGCGTAAGCCGCGCAGGTCTCGTGATCGTTCTGATAGCCGTGCAGCAACAGTACACCAGGCGCAGGGTTTGCCTCAGTCGCTGTCACCGGTGTATAGAGTTTGTAGTTTAAGTCTCCGTCCGGTGATGCGATGATGCCTTCCGTCACATCAATTTTGCCGCTCGCTGTCTGAACCTGATTCGCTCCTACCATGCAGAGCATCGCTGCAATCAGAAGAACCACAAGCCAGACAGACGCTTTCTTCTGTCTCTTTGTCATAGTCATTTCCTCCCTTTGGAAAATCTGTTGAATTGTATTACGTTCTATCTGGTCAGACCAGATTTGTTGTCTTTACCATAACACGAGAGGCAAAGAAAGTCAAGAATCTTCTTGCAAATGTACCCGTTTCGTTGTATACTGAAGCAAGGGTCTGGTTCTGGTCAGACCACAAATCAGATGGAGTATGATGATATGGATTTTTCGGAGATTGTCGCGCCGACCATCAAGGAACTATTTGTGCGGCGCATGGAAGATATGATTTTATCCGGGGAACTCCTCTGCGGCGACCAGCTGCCGAGTGAACGAGAACTTGCCGAACAGATGAAGATCAGTAAGACCGCCGTGCATTCCGGCATCACCGATATGGTACGGAAGGGCTTTTTAACTGTGGTGCCCCGCGTGGGCATCTTTGTCGCAGACTATGCCCAGACCGGGACGCTTGAGACGCTCTCTTCGATCATGCAGCACAACGGTGGAAAGTTAGATGAGCGCAACGCGCATTCTGTGCTGGAGATCCGCTATGCGCTGGAATCAGTCGCTTTAAAGCACGTGATCGAAAGCCGTGACCCTGAAGTGCTCTCTCGCCTTGCCGCGCTCCGCGACGAAGCCATCGCTGCGCCGGAGCAGATCAAGCCGCCGATGCTCTACTCTGCCCTGGCCGAGATCTACTTTAAGTTTCACCATTACATTTGCGCGGCATCCGGCAACACGATCGCCCCGATGATCATGAATGCCTTTCAGCCTGTCGCATTAAGCTTCTGGGCGAACTCTGCCCGCGCTTTAGGCATCACAGAAAGTGTGGGGCGTCTTAGTCGGCTTTATGACTATATTGAGGCGGGTGATCTTGAGAAAGCCATCTCCCACCTGGAATGGATCTCCACGACCTCCGATGAAATTGTCCGCGACCCCGCGCCGCAGAAAGGAGCGTCAGATTGAGTGCGATTGATTCCATGACCCTGTCCATGGCACCGATGGAAGGCATCACGCGCTATCTCTTCCGCAATGCGCAGGCCGAGGTTTTCGGTGGCTTTGACAAGTATTACACGCCTTTTCTCTCACCAAACATGCATCATCATTTCCGGCACCGCGAGAGCGATGATATCGACCCGAAGAACAACGCAGGACTCACCGTCATCCCGCAGATCATGACCAACGTGCCAGAGGACTTTCTCTGGGCTGCTTGGGAATGTGCGCATCTGGGCTATCCCGAGGTCAATTTAAATCTCGGCTGCCCCGCTGCGACCGTTGCGAGAAAGACCAAAGGTTCCGGTTTTCTGACCGATCTGCCGCGCCTGGAACGGTTTCTCGACGCGATCTTTAGCGAGACGCCTGTGGATATCTCGATCAAAACCCGGCTTGGCTGGGCGGATCCCGCGGAATTTGATAAGGTCCTAAAGCTATACGAACAGTTTCCGGTCAAGGAACTGATTGTACATGCCAGGGTTCGCGAGGAATTTTATGAAGGTGAGGCGCACCGAGACATTTATGAACATGCACTTTTAGAAACTTCACTTCCACTCGCGTATAACGGAGACATTTTCACCAAAGAAGATGCCCTAACCTTTGCTGAAATGAATCCGCGCACCACGCAGCTGATGATCGGCCGGGGCATGCTTAGAAACCCTGCCATCGCCAGAGAAATTCGCGGCGGTTCCCCGATGACCAACGCAGAACTGCGCGAATTTTATCAGCGTGTTCACGACGGGTATCTCGCGGTCATGGAAAATGAAACCCACGTCCTCTTTAAATGCAAAGAGCTCTGGACATACCTCATCACTCAGTTCCCTGAGGAGAAAAAGGCTGCCAAAGCTCTGAAAAAGGCAAATAAACTCGCTGCATTTGACGCAGTGGTCGAGGAGCTTCTTACTTCAGCTCCTCTGTCTCATAGATAAAACGAACTTCTTCACTCTCTACGCCGGGATAGCGATACTGCTGCCCGGCTTCTTTTACGGCCCGAAGCCTTGTAATCACTGTCTTCATGCCTGGGCCTGCCTTTTCGGTGAGTTCCTTCAGGCCGTCTTCGGTAAAGTCATTCACCGCATCCTCAAGCTCGGATGCCGCGGAAGTGAGCGAACTCAGTCCTTTCTTGACATCACTTCCGGAGGACTTTAACTGCTTCGCACCAGAAGCCAGCTGTGCCAAACCGGAGGATAAGGAGGATACCCCTTCTGTGTAGCTGGAGATCCCGGAAGAAAGCTGTTTGCTTCCCTCAGAAAGCGAAGAACCGGCGGAAGATAACTGTGCGGCGATCTGTTTTGCCTGCGCAATCATTTGTGCCTGTGCCTGTGCCTGCGGATCTTCACTGTCCGCATCGACCGGTATCTGTGACAACAGCTCCGAAAGACTGTCGAGCCCGGAACTAAGGGACGAGGCACCGCTCGCGATCCCATCCGCACCATCTTTGAGTGCACTCCCGTTTTCTTCCAGGGTCTTCGCACCACTCGCCGCAGAACTGAGTCCGTCTGCGACCTTGCCGGCGCCGTCCACATAAGACGAGACACCGGATTTCACTTTCTTTGCGGCACTGGAGAATTCTCCGGCGCCGTCCTTTAATTCATCCGTCGCATCTTCCAGATCATCCAGCCCTTTGGCGAGATCTTCCATGTCTTTTAAGTCTTCCTCTTCTAACTCCGAAAGATCCAACACTTGTACCACGGTCGCGGTAAAGGAAAGAGTAAAGTCTGTGACATCTGCATCCACGGTAAATGACTCCGCCAGATCCATCTCTTTTGTGGTCTCCCAATCGGCAAGCTTTAGGCTTTCTGAAAGGCCGGGATAGACCGTTCCGACCGCCATCTTCTCCTCTCCGATTGCATAGATTTCTCCGTTCTCGGTGGTGACGTTAGAAAACACTTCTTCGTCGAGTAAAAGCAAGGTCATGGCCATCAATGGCGCGCATACTCGGACAGACTCTTCCCCGACTGTCGCTTCGTAGGAGGTCAGATTTTCATAGTCAAAGTGCATCGTCAGATGGCCGCTCCTGCCGGCCAGTTCTTCCGGAGAGATCGCTTCGCCATCCAGCGCATAACTCACCTTCAGTGCCAGTGGAAGGTCCTCTCCCTCCTCACGCACCGTGCCATCCATATTTGCATGCACATAGACGAGGTCGTCGTCCTCGATCTCCACGCTGGGTGCAGGTGCCTTTGTGGTTGTCTCTCTTTCTACTGTTGTAGACTCGTCTGTTTTTGCCTCTTCTTTCCCACATCCGACAAAACAGATCACAATAATCAAGGCTAGAACAGCGAGCCATCTCATCTGTTTTCTTTTCCACATTTCCTTGTTCATCGCTCTACTCCACATTCTTCAAAGCCAGATCCATCGGAATCTTCTTGATGCGCCGCATCTCGATCAGCGCGACCAAGGCGTACGACAAAAGTCCCATGACAAATGCTTCCACGTACAGCCAGTTCGGGATCGTAAGCGGCAGCCATCCGCTGATCATCTCCAGCATCATCACATAAAACAGTTCCATCAAAACCACCTTCACGAGCGGAATGCTCACCAGCAGAGAAATCACGACCATGATCGAGGTCGAATGCAGATACAGTCCGCGGATTTCACCGCCCCGGTAGCCCAAAATCTTGGTCATTGAAATCGACTGTGCATTCTTTTCAATGATGATCTTTGAGAGCAGATACATCAGGATCAGAAAAATGATCACGGCAAACACATTAACCATATCCATCATGCTGCCCATCGAGTGCTGCAGCTGTCTGGTGACCTTCGTCATCGCATTTAAATCCACAACCGTGGACAGATAATCCTCGCTGATATCGGTGATTGGAGAATTCGAAAAGTATCCGCAGAAGAAGTCCTTCTCCTGATCAAAGATCTCATTGAGCTTCTCTCTGCTCATGAAAAATGCAACCGATCCTTCATATTCGCTCACACCGTCGATCGTGAAGGTATAGGTTGTATCTTCATAGGCCTCCTTCATGGTAAAGGTATCGCCCGCGCCGATCCGGTATTTATCCGCCATTAATTTGGAGATCAAGATCTTTCCGTCAGACAGATCGTCCTTCACATACTGACTGCCCGGCTCGATCCCGTAGAGCGTGATGCTCTCTTCTCTCGCCACATCGCCGAGCGTTTTTAACGTCCAGGCAGAAAACTTCTCTGCGTCCGGATTGTCCGTCTCCACCTCGTGCATAAACATCGCTGCCTGCACAAGGCTCTCCAACTTTTTATTCTCATCCGTCGCGGAAATGGGTGCATTTAACAGATACTGATAATCAGAAATCATCGTATCCTGAATCCGGTCTTGATAATTATTTAAAAGCACCGGAAGCCCCAGGCCGAAAAGCAAAAGCACATCTGCAAATAGGATTCCGATCCAGAGCACCAGATAATTGGGTACATTTTGCAAAATGACCCGCAGCCGGAACCTTGCAAAAAAAGGCAGCTTTCCAGAAAGAGGAATCGCTTTTTTCTTTTTCTTGCGGCTTAAATCTTTTCGCAGAAAACGAATCGGTGAAAGCCGCAGTGCGCGGTTTAACAAAAAGTAATTGATGATCACCGTGATGACCAGAGGGATCACTGTCGTCTGCACAAAGGCAGACACACTCCACACCGTCTCATAAGTGGGCAGACTGTAGCTGTTATAATACATAAAAACACAAACGTCTTTCAGCCACGTATAGCCGAGGACATTTCCCACAATGGCCGCTGCGAGCGTCACAATCGTGGGCATCGCCATATAGTGTCTGACCAGTTCTGCCTTCGTATAGCCGGACGCGCGTAGCGTACCGATCACCGTTGCCTCCTGCGCGATTGTATTGCTTGTCGTGATCGCAAAGACAAAGGCAATGATGATGATAATGATGTAGAGCAGCACGATCATCATGATCCGGTCACTTCCCAGATCGTCGCCCGTGAAATGAATCGCCTGGTTGATGTAGCCCGGAACGAACCGTTCAAGCTTCGTGATCTTTGCCATCTGCTTCATCAGTTCCTCGGATACCACCTTTTCCGTCGCAGCGTCTACAGGCTTCTCGTCATACTTCCAGGCATAGTTATAAGACATGCCTCGAACCGGATACTGATCGTATGCCTCTTTCGCGACCACCGCAACACCGAACGTCAGCGCATCAAACATGGTATCGTTGTTGCTCTCAAACATCGTGCTGTAATCCGAAAGCGCGACCAGTCCCGAGATCGTATACACCTTTCCGGTGCCATCTACCGTGATCGTATCCCCCACGGTCAGATGATTGTTGTCCGCAAACATGCGGTCGACCGCGATCTCATTTTCCCCGACCGGGAGAGCTCCCTGCATCAGACAAACGAGGTTTACTTCATCTCGGATCTTAAAAATGCGCAGTCTGCTGCCGGTGGTTAACCTCTGTTCAAAATAAAACTGATCGTAGAGCTTGATGCCAAGCGCTTCGATCTCGTTCCTCTGCTCATCGTCAAGACGTTTCTTCGAGGAAAAATTTCCATCTTCAATGTTGTACTTCTCAAAGCTTTCATCGTACGCCTTGATCATGCTCTCCCCTGCCACCAGAAATCCGGAGATGAAGCCGATCGAAAGCACGAGGAGAAGAAAGATCACCAGATACTTACCGAATTCGGTCTTCAAATCCCGCGGCAGGCGTTTTCTCAGCGGGTTCCTCATTACCATTCCAGTTCCTCCGCTGTGATCTTTGTGGTATTGACGATGTTCTTTCGCACCTTGCCGTCACGCAGGGTCACGACGCGATCCGCCATGCCCGCAATTTGCTCATTGTGCGTCACCATGATCACGGTATTCCCGTACTTTTGATTGATCGTCTCGATCAGATGCAAGATCTCCTTGGAGGTTGCGTAATCGAGTGCGCCCGTCGGCTCATCGCAGAGCAGCAGGTCCGGATTCTTCACAATCGCACGTCCGATCGCGGTGCGCTGCTGCTGTCCGCCGGAGAGCTGGTTGGGCAGCTTACCGGCCTGATCCGAAAGCCCCAGTGTCTCCAAAAGTTCATCGACATCGAGCGGATGATCGCTCAAATAAGCGCCGACTTCGATGTTCTCTCTGACGGTCAGATTGGGGATCAGGTTATACATCTGGAAAATGAATCCGAGGTGCTTTCTGCGGTAGTTGGAAAGCGCTTTTTCTTTCATCTGGGACATGTTCTCCCCACCGACGATCAGCTCTCCCGCGTCGGCAGCGTCAATCCCGCCGATGATGTTTAAAAGCGTGGATTTGCCCGATCCGGAAGGGCCTAACATCACGCAGAATTCTCCCTTCCCCACAGAGAGATCGACGCCCCGCAGCACCTCCACCCGGTTCTCCCCTTCTCCAAACGCTTTCTTTACTTGCTTTAACTCCAAAAACATATATGACTCCATCTATGAAAATGAAACTATATCAAATTAGTTACGACTAACTATTATGCATCAAAGAAGGCCAAAGTGCAAGACCTTGGCCTGAAAAAACTCGCAGTATTTATGCAATTGTCACCTGTTTTTTTGCCTTTAACATCTCGTAGACTTCCGCCTCAGAAGCTGCCTTGTAGGGATTTAAAAGCAATTCTCCCACAGACCCGAACACGCCGGCAAGGCCGCACAGGATCTCCCAGCCGATAAACGACAGATGAAAGACAAACAAATTCCACTTCTCTCCTTCGGTTAAGATCTTACTCAGTTCAAATACTTCATTCGTGTCACGTTTCGGGTCCTCCGCCAGAATATAAGGGATCATCGAGTGCTCCAGATACTTGATCACGCCCGGGACGATTAAGAGCAGGCCCCACAAAATGACTTCTGCCGCTCTACGAACTCCCGCCTTAAAAATCGGCAGATAGTTCTGATCTCTAAATCCAAAGAAAATGTTGTCAAGTCCGGCATTCTCCCCGGTCCGGTTGATCAGGAAAAACCGGTTCTTCCCGACGGAGGCAATGTTGCCTACAAAGATTCTCACAATAAGATTGATGCCTAAGATCGCGAGCACACGCCCCAGATATGCCCAGGTCAGGACACTTCGCATAAATGCTTCCGCGTGCTCTAAGTCTTCCGCCGTGACTTCGAAATGAATCCCCGTTCCAAGGCTGTCCACAATCTCGGTGATCAGTACAATCGCAACACTAAATAACAGATTTCTCCAGATACTGGCGAAGCCTTTTCGCTTCGCTTCTTTGATGGACCAGGTTCTCTTCGCCAAAATTGGTCCCTCCTTGTTTAAGTGATACTTCATTCTACCATAAAATGCAGGAAAACGACCCATTTTTCTTCTCATTTTCGAAAATAATTCTTTTCAAGTGCAGATAAAAGCGATATAATGAGTCTATTGCAGGGACGGGTTTTCTCGTTCCTCTTAAAAATGGACATTCGCGCATAGCGCATCTATTAGGAGGATAGTAATGAAGAAGTTTCTCAAGGTACTCCTCGGAGCAGCGGCAGCCGGTGCCTTTGTCGGCGGTGCCTTTTATGCCATCAAGAAAGCTGCGAAGAAGGATGCAGAAGCAGAGTACGTGACAGAGGAAGTCACGACGGAGGCAGTCGAGGAAGTCGATGAGCCGAGGGAGGAGCGTGTTTATACCACCATTCCTTCCACACAGCAGGAAGCTGCAGATCCTGCAGAAGAATAAGCTGCAGCGCAGATCAATTAAAAAACGGCAACAAAAAGAGGAGTGAATTCACTCCTCTTTCTTACTATCATACGTTTTTTATCTGGTCAGATCCGTCGCGGTCTGGAACATGTACTCGTTGATATCCTTCTTCATCGACAGTGCTTCATCAATGTCGAAATCTGTGTACGTTCCGTTCTTATACGCCACGACACGGTTGGTCTGTCCAAAGGCAAGCAGATCCACCGCAACAGAGCCCATCATGGAAGCATAGACACGGTCCTTACAGGTCGGTGTGCCGCCACGCTGAATATGTCCAAGGATCGTCGCTCTCGTGCCGATGCCGGTCGCTTCCTGGATACGCTTTGCCATCTCCACGGAATCACCGATGCCCTCAGCATTGATGATAATGTGGTGCTTGCTGCCGGTCTGCTGACGTCTCTTGATATGATCGATGATCGCCTGCTCGTTCCCGTCATAACGCTCATTGACCAAAATGTCCTCGGCGCCGCCCGCGATACCAGTATAAAGTGCGATAAAGCCAGCCTTGCGGCCCATAACTTCTACGATCGAGACGCGGGAGTGAGACGTGGAGGTATCACGAATCTTATCGATACACTCCATCGCGGTGTTGATTGCGGTATCAAAACCAATCGTATACTCGGTGCAGGCAATGTCTAAATCGATCGTTCCCGGAACACCGATGGTGTTGATGCCCAGCGCGGAGAGCTTCTGCGCACAGCGGAAAGAACCGTCACCGCCGATGACGACAAGACCTTCGATGCCATTCTTCCGGCAGACCTCAGCCGCCCTCTGCTGGCCTTCCTCGGTCATCATCTCCTGACATCTTGCGGTATATAAAATGGTACCGCCGCGCTGAATGATCTCACACACAGAGCGGTAATCCATGTCGATGATCTCTTCATTGATCAATCCTGAATATCCACGAAGAATACCCTTGACTTCCATTCCATACTTAGAAAGAGCTGTTCTGACAACAGAACGGATCGCCGCATTCATGCCCGGCGCATCGCCGCCACTTGTTAAAACACCAATTCTTTTGATCTTGCTTTCCATGTTTATCCTTTCTGATCATCTGTTCTGATGACATGTGCACGAAAACCTTAACAGGTATATTTTACCCTGAAGCGGTGCCGATTGCAACTATTTTAACAAAACTCATTACTTCAGCGCAATATTTTTCTTGCCAAACACTCCCTTTAGCTGATCGATCAGACCTTCCGATGCTTTGACGTTGCGGCTTGCGGGAAGTCGCTTGATCGCACGCTCCTTTTTCAGGTAAATGACGACCGCATCCCTGCCATCCACCGGTGCCAAGATCTCTAACAGCTTGGACTCATTTGCCCGGTAGGAGGCAACGTCATCAAACTGCACCCACAGCTCTCTCGGAAGATCATCAAACGAAGTAATCTCTTCCGCAATCAGTTTCGCATCTTTGTCTTCCTCGACGGAGACACGCCCTCTGACAAGAACCTTCTTATCGATCTCCATGAGCGGCCGGTACCGATCGTAATCTTTCGGGAAAACGATCGTCTCCACCGTTCCCAGCATATCTTCGATCGTCAGAAATGCCATCATGGTATTGTTTTTCGTCGCCTTCACAGATTTCTCTGCGATGATGCCGCCGATCACCGCCCTGGCATTGTCCTGCACCTTGACCGCAAGATCCTCTTCGTTCCAGATGAAATCCGCGGATGTATTCGTGATCTTTTTCTTCCAAAGCCCGGCCACCTCTTCCATCGGATGTCCGCTGACATAGATGCCTAAGACTTCTTTCTCAAAGGTCAACTTCTCGGCTTTGGAAAACTCCGGCACATCCGGATACTCTGCCTCAAACTGCGTCCGTTCCTCTTCTCCCATGAAGTCAAAGAGAGACATTTGCCCGGAGATCTTTTTCTTCTTCTCCTGCGAAGTCTGATCGGAGATCTGGGTGTACATCATCATCTTCTGTCTGCGGGAGCCCGGCAGCGTGTCCAGTGCCCCGGCTTTGATCAGATTTTCGATCGCACGTTTGTTGAGCTCTCCGTCCATTCGGGTGATCAGATCTTTTAACGATGTAAACTTGCCGTTCGCATTTCTCTCCGCGACGATCGAATCGATCGCAGGTCCGCCAAGGCCTTTGACCGCACTGAGCGCATACCGGATTGCCCCGCCTGACACGGAGAAGTCTCTCTCTCCCTCGTTGATGTCCGGCGGCAGGATCGAAATCTTCATCTGCCGGCATGTCTGAATGTACTCGGAGCATTTCGAACTGTTATCAATGACCGACGTCATCAGCGCGGCCATAAATTCGACCGGATAGTAATACTTTAACCATGCGGTCTGGTAAGCCACGACCGCATAAGCAGCCGCGTGCGACTTGTTAAATGCATAGCGGGCGAAGTCCGTCATCTCATCGAAAATGTGGTTTGCCACGGCAGGTTCAATCCCTAAGGCCGCGCAGCCGGGCACACCCTCGGTCTCATTTCCATAGACGAAGTTCTTACGCTCCCGCTCCATGACATCCGCTTTCTTCTTGGACATCGCACGGCGCACCAGATCGCTGCGGCCATAGCTGTAGCCCGCAAGATCACGCACGATCTGCATGACCTGCTCCTGGTAAACGATGCAGCCGTAGGTCGGCTCCAGAATCGGTTTTAGCTGCGGCGTCTCATAGATAATCGTCTCCGGGTGATCCTTGCCCTTAATATACTTCGGGATGAAATCCATCGGACCCGGCCGGTAAAGCGAGATACCGGCGATCACATCTTCGATATTGCCGGGCTTTAGCTCCTTCATGAAGCTCTTCATGCCTGCACTTTCTAGCTGGAACACGCCCTCGCAGCGTCCAGAAGAGATCATATCGTAAATGTTCTTATCCGCGTATGAAATGGTCTCGATATCGACACCGGCCATCTTTGCCGCACTCTGAATCACGGTGAGTGTACGAAGGCCCAGGAAATCCATTTTCAAAAGACCGAGCTCTTCGAGTGTTGTCATCGTGTACTGCGTCGTGATCGCATTGTCCCCGCCCATGGAGAGTGGTACATACTCATCAACCGCCTCTTTACTGATCACAACACCGGCAGCGTGCATCGAAGTATGTCTCGGCAGTCCCTCCAGACGTCTCGACATATCGATCAGGTAACGCATCTTCTCGTCACCGTCATAGAGCTCTCTGAGTTCCTTGCTCATCGTGAGCGCTTTATCGATCGTAATACCGAGCTCGTTGGGGATCATCTTTGCAACCTGGTCTGCGGTTGCGTAAGGCAGATCCAGGGCACGTCCCACATCACGGATCACC
Source organism: Lachnospiraceae bacterium (assembly GCA_017480565.1). Taxonomy (GTDB): domain Bacteria; phylum Bacillota; class Clostridia; order Lachnospirales; family Lachnospiraceae; genus RGIG1588. Next base: position 49,050 of record JAFVAL010000020.1, read on the forward strand.
ATCTTGGCGGCCATCGTACCAAAGGTCACGATCTGAACGACCTTTTCCTTGCCGTACTTACGGCTGACATAATCGATCACTTCCTGCCGCCTCGTGTAGCAGAAGTCCACGTCGATATCGGGCATCGTCACACGTTCCGGGTTTAAGAAACGCTCAAACAGCAGGTTATAACTGATCGGGTTAATATCCGTGATGCCCAGGCTGTAGGCAACGATACTGCCTGCTGCGGAGCCTCGTCCCGGTCCGACTGCAATCCCGTGATCCTTCGCGTACTTGATGAAATCCCAGACGATCAGGAAGTAGTCGACAAAGCCCATACTCTCGATCGTGGAAAGCTCATACTCCATGCGGTCTTTTAAGTCCTGCGTCGGTGTTCCATAGCGGCGGGCAAGACCATTTGCACAAAGCTCACGTAAATAGCTCTTGGCAGTATAGCCTTCCGGCACCGGATAGACCGGCAGCTTGTACTCGCCAAACACGATCGTCACATCGCAGCGTTCGGCAATCTTGTGGGTATTCTCAATCGCTTCCTGCGCATACGGAAAGAGCGCTCGCATCTCCTCTTCGGATTTCAGATAATACTGGCCGCCCTCGTAGCGCATCCGGTTCTCGTCATTGACTTTCTTCTGTGTCTGGATGCAAAGCAAAATGTCATGCGACTCTGCATCGGAGGCGTAGGTATAATGCACGTCATTGGTGCAGACAAGGTCGATGCCGGTCTCTTCATGCATGCGAAGCAGGCCTTGATTGACCATCTTCTGCTCCGGCATCCCGTGATCCTGTAGCTCCAGGAAGAAATTGCCTTCTCCGAACACAGACTGGAGGTGGAGTGCACTCTTCTTTGCCTCTTCATAAAAGCCCCTGCGCAGGTTCATCGCCACTTCTCCTGCCAGGCAGGCGGAAAGCGCAATGATGCCTTCGTGGAACTCATTTAACACCTCGTAGTCCACACGAGGCTTATAGTAAAATCCCTCCGTGAAGCCACGGGAGACAATCTTGACTAAGTTGTGGTAGCCCACATCATTCTCTGCAAGCAAAATGAGATGGTGATAGCGCTCATCCGACGTTCCGCCTTCGCGCTCAAAGCGAGACCCCGGCGCGACATACACTTCGCACCCCAGGATCGGCTTGATGCCTTCCTTGCGGCAGGCCTTATAAAAATCGATGCAGCCGTACATCACACCGTGATCGGTGATGGCAAGGCTGTCAAATCCCAGCTCCTTCGCCTGGTGCACCATCTCGGAGATCTTGCCGGAACCATCTAACAAACTATATTCGGTATGAACATGCAAATGTGTAAATGACAAGCAATTCACCCACTTTCTCACATAAGTGTCAAGTCAAAAGATCGTAAAACCGCCGCTCCCCTGGAAGCGGCGGTTCTAAAAATTCTTACTTTCCGGAATGGCTTAAGTACTTCTCGATGTTGGCAACCGCAGCTGCCTCATCCGCACCGTCAGCCGAAACTGTGACCTCGGAATTCTCCGAAAAGATCATCGACGTCATCCCCAGAAGGCTCTTCGCATTGACCTTTTTGTTGTCACGGATCACATAGATGCGGCTCTCGTACTGGCAGGCCATCTGCACCAAAAGTGCAACCTTTCTTCCTTCCAGGCCTCCGGCATGTTTCACTTTTACTGTTTCCTGAATCATAATGACTCCCCCTTTTTTTGCCGCAAACTGTCGGCGATCATACTAATTTTCCGAAGCCGGTGATTGACACCGGACTTTCCGAGCGGCGGATCCAATCGTTCCCCAAGTTCCGCCAATGAGATATCAGGCTCAGAAAGCCTTAATCTCGCGATGGTCTCCAAATTGTCGGGCAAGCTTGCAAGTCCGGCATTCTGCTTGATGTATGTGATGTCTTCCACTTGCTTTCTTGACGCATTCACAGTCTTCTTGATGTTGGCCGCTTCGCAGTTGACGCCACGGTTGATCTGATTGCGCACTTCCTTGACGATCCGGACATTCTCCAGATTCATCAGTGCCACGTGAGCGCCCATCAGATTCAGTAGGTCCACGATCTGCTCGCCTTCCTTCACATAAACCACAAAGTTCTTCCCCCGTGTCACGATCTTCGGATCGAGCGGAAAGCTTCCGATCAGATCCCGCATCATGACCGCCTTCTCATAATCCGGCGTTACGAGTTCAAAATGATACGACTTTTCAGGGTCTGTGATGGTTCCGGCAGCAAGAAATGTACCTCTCAGATATGCTCTCTTGCAGCAATCCCTATGAAGAAGCTTCTTCTGCTCCCCGATGATATCTTCCCCGGGAAACGCATCGTTGCTTCTTAACAGGCCAGTCTCTAAAAGAATCTCCCTCACCAGAGTATCTTCCCTTAAAATGACTGTAAATGACGCGCCTTTCTTCTGCCCTGCCCTCCGTCTTACGGAGACTTCACAGACAGCATGAAAGGCTTTCCTCATCAATGTAAAATATTTTTTTGCGACTGTCAAGTTCTCTGTTTGAATCCACAGCTGACACTTTCCCTTCTCGTCCACCGTGATCTTCCCACAGATCCCCAGAATCGCAGCCAGCTCGGCGATCCGGCAGTGTCTGCTACCCGGAAGCACCTCGCATAACTCTCTCTTTACGTCACCGGAAAAGGACATGTGCTTCACTCCTTTTAATCGCGGTGCACTTCCACAACCTCATGATAGCCGATGATTCGCACTTCCGGCTCCAAAAAGACACCGAACTTTTCTTCGACCTTATCCTGCACATCCATGATCAGCTGGATGGCATCCTTCGTGGTACCTTCCCCGACATTGATCATAAAGCCCGCATGCTTCTCGGAAATCATCATATCGCCGACCCGGTAGCCCTTAAGCCCCGCATCTTCAATCAGCTTTCCTGCAAAATAGCCTTCCGGGCGCTTAAAGGTGCTCCCCGCGCTCGGATATTCTAACGGCTGCTTGTCTCTTCTGCGGCCATTTAAATCGCGGATCTTCGCGTAGATCTCTTCCTTATCACCGCGTGAGAGGATGATCGTTGCACCGACCACCACATTGGTGTCTTCCTGCAAAATGCTGTAGCGATGCCCCATGCGCAGCTGCTTGACCGTAAAATTCTCATATCGGCCAAGGCTGTTGATGACGAGAACGTCCTTTAAGACATCCTTCATCTCCCCGCCGTAGGCACCCGCATTCATGTAGATCGCACCGCCGACCGTGCCGGGAATGCCCGCTGCAAACTCAAGGCCGGTCAGCCCCGCTTCCGCCGCTTTCATCGCAAGCCCGATTAAGCTTGCGCCGGCTCCTACACGAATCATCGCATGCTCCGGATCTTCCCCTTCACTGATCGTGATGATATCCTGGGGCGGACCCATTTTCACAACAACGCCTTTGTATCCCTTGACACTGAAAATGATATTCGTTCCATTGCCAAGGATATAGCAGTCCACACCATTTTCACTCGTGAGGAACAAAATCTTGCGCAGCTGCTCACTGTTCTCCGGCGTGACAAAGTACTCTGCAGGACCGCCGAGTTTAATACTCGTATGATTTTTTAACGGCTCGTCTAGGAGCACGCGCTCCGCAGGCACAATCTTTGTGAGCTCTTTATAAAATCCAAAGTCCATACCAGCTTACTTCCCCATCACCATGCGCGCTGCACCGTAGATGCCCGCATCATTGCCAAGCACCGCAAGCTTTAAGACCGTGCCGGAAAGCGCAGTCATCAGACGCGGCCGGTAATACTTCTCCACGGTATCCAGGATGATCTGTCCGGCGCGGGAGATGCCGCCGCCGATGATGATTGCTTCCGGATTGAGGATGTTAGAAATGTTTGCGCAGGCAAATGCCATCTTATCGCCGAAGATCTCAATCGCACCCTTTGCAATCGGATCGCCTTCCTTCGCGGCATCGAAAATCACCTTCGGGTTGAGCTCCGGGGCACTGCGCAGTACAGACTCTTCCTCGCTCTGCATCAGAAGCTCCGAGGCATTCTGCACGATGCCTGCTGCCGCGGTGTAACGCTCTAAGCAGCCTCTGCAGCCACAGTTGCACAGACGGTCGCCCGGCACCTTGGTGTGTCCGATCTCTCCGCCGGCACCGGAAGTACCGTTCCAGATCTTGCCATTTAAGACGATGCCGCCGCCGATGCCGGTTCCTAACGTCACCATCACGATCGTATTATAATCGGCACCGCTGCCCTTCCACTGCTCGCCAAGCGCTGCGATATTGGCATCGTTGGATACCACGATATTCTCAAAAGGCAGGTAAGAAGCCAGCTCATGCTTTACATTAAAAATCCCCCAGCCAAGGTTTACGGCATCCACAACGGTACCGTCATCGCGCACCGCACCAGGGATACCGATGCCAAGACCGATGATCTCTTCGCTTGGGATCGCTCTCTCCTCACACTTTGCCACGACAGAAGCCGCCACATCCTTTAAAAGCTGATGCTCCGTCACTTCCTTCGTCGTCTCACGCTTTGAGACCACTTCCCACTTCTCCAGCACGTCACCCTGCTCGTTAAACAAGCCAAGCTTCACTGTCGTTCCGCCGACATCCACACCGAAAATGTAACTCATTTGTGTACTCCCTTCTCACTCTAAATCCAACTGCAAATTCTGCGTGACACGGCGGTAAAGCTCTTCCGCCGCATTATATCCCAGTTTCTTCTGGCGATGGTTGATCGCCGCAGATTCTACAATGATCGCCACATTTCTGCCGGGGCGGATCGGGATATTGTGACACGGCACCTGAATGCCCATGTACTCAATATGCTTCTCCTCAAGACCAAGTCTGTCATACTCGACATCCCGGTCATACTCGGATAAATTGATTACCAGATCCAAGGTCTGTGAACTCATGACGCTCGCAACACCGAACAAGCTCTTGACATCCACAATACCGATGCCTCGCAGCTCGATCAGATGTCTTGTCACATCCGGCGCCATGCCGATCAGGGTTACCGCGGAAACACGCCTCAGTTCCACCACGTCATCACTGACCAGGCGGTGTCCACGCTTGATCAGTTCCAGCGCGGCCTCGCTCTTACCGATGCCGCTCTCTCCGGTGATTAAAACACCTTCGCCGTAAACGTTAATCAAAACGCCATGAATGCTGATACGCGGAGCCAGTTCTACATTCAGCCATCTTGTGACTTCTGCGATAAATGAAGTCGTCGACCGCGTCGTTGCCAGCACCGGAATGTGGTATTCGTTGCCAAGCGCGATCACGCTCTCCGGCACCTCAATGCCGCGGCAATAGACGAGACCCGGGATCCCACGTTCAAACAAAGGACGCAGCATCTCTGTTCCCTCATCCTCAGAACTCTGGTGCATGTACAGGTTCTCGACATGGCCGATCACCTGGATTCTCTCGTTGTCAAAATAGTCAAAAAAACCGGTTAGCTGCAGTGCCGGACGGTTCACATCCGTGTGCGTGATCTTGATCTTGGAAAGATCCACTTCCGGCGTACAGACCGTCAGATCCATATGATCTATCAGCTTCTGAATTCCTACGGAATACAATGCCATAGGCCCACCTCTTTCATATCTTCATCAGAGACTTCTCATTTCACAAATTTTAGTATAACAAACTTATGAATTCTTTACAATCAGTCATTGACTTCTTTGTGGAAGAAATCATAGACTTGCAGGGCGGAGCGTTTGTTCATCGTCTCGATCTTGGAAAGCTCCTCAACGGATGCCGCACGGATCTCTTCCAGCGACTTGTAATGACGCATGAGTGCCTTTCTTCTGGTCTCTCCGACGCCTGGAATCTCATCCAGAATCGAATGGGTCTGCCCCTTTCCACGAAGCGACCTGTGGTACTCGATCACAAACCGGTGCGTCTCGTCCTGAATCCTCGTGATCAGCTGGAAGCCTTCGCTGTGCGTGTCGATTGGGATCTCCACATTGTTATAATAAAGCCCTCTGGTGCGGTGATTGTCATCCTTGACCATGCCGCAGACAGGGATCTTAAGATCTAAGCTCTCTAACACTTCCAGCGCGATGTTGACCTGGCCTCGCCCGCCATCCATCAGGATCAGATCTGGGAAGCGGTTAAACTTACCATATGCCTGCGATCCATGCTTCGCCTGCTGCTCTTCCTGCTCTTTTAAGCCGTGCGAGAATCGTCTCGTTAAGACTTCCCGCATGCTCGCATAATCATCCGGCCCTACGACCGTGCGGATCCTGAATTTGCGGTAATCTGCGTGCTTTGCTTTTCCATTTTCAAACACGACCATCGAACCGACCGAATCATAGCCGCTGATGTTGGAGATATCGTAGGACTCCATGCGGGATAGCCCCGTAAGACCCAGCCATTCTTCGATCTCGTGCACCGCACCGACCGTGCGCAGCGTCTCTCTGCGGATGTTCTCCATGTCCTTTTTTAAGACCATGTCCGCATTCTCTTTGGCGAGCATCACAAGCCTTCGCTTCTCGCCCAGCTTGGGCACCAGAAGCTGCACTTTTTGTCCACGTCTGACCCGCAGAAACTCCTCGATTGCCTCCCGGTCATCGATCTCATTTTGCAGCAAAATCTCGCGCGGAATAATCGGCGTGCCGGCGTAAAACTGCTTGACAAAATCGGTGAGCACCGCCTCATCTGTCTCCTCACGCACGTTGGTTACATAGAAATGTTCCCGCCCGATCATACGTCCTGAGCGGATAAAGAACACCTGCACCACGGCATCATTTTCTTCTCTGGCAAAGGCAATCACATCGCGGTCATCCGAGAGATTGGCATCCGTAATCTTTTGCTTCTCGGCCAGCTGTTTGACCGAATTCATCAGGTCTCTCTGCTCCGCCGCCCGCTCAAACTCCATCGCATCCGAAGCCGCAAGCATCCGCGCCTCCACGAGCTTGATCACCGGGTCATAGTTGCCTTCCAGAAAATCCACCGCCTGCGCCACCTGCGCCTGATAATCCTCCTCGGAAATGTATCCCTGGCACGGCGCCGAGCACTGCCCGATATGGTAATTTAAGCAAGGCCTCTCCTTGCCGATATCACGCGGCAGCGACCGGTTGCAGGTACGAATTTTGTAAATCTTATGCAGAAGGTCTAACGAATCGCGCACCGCCCCCGCACTGGTAAACGGTCCGTAGTACTTCGACTTATCCTTCTCATTTTTCTTTCGCATCAGCTGGATTCTCGGGAATGCTTCATTCGTCACACGAATATAAGGATAGCCCTTGTCATCCTTTAACATCGTGTTGTATTTGGGCCTGTGCTCCTTGATCAGATTGCACTCGAGCACCAGCGCTTCCACCTCGGAATCCGTCACGATATATTCAAAATGATCGATGTGCGCGACCATCTGGCGGATCTTCTCCGTGTGGTTGCGGCTGCTCTGAAAATACTGCCGCACGCGGTTTTTTAACGAAATCGCCTTCCCCACATAGATGATCTGATCCGATGCATCGTGCATGATGTAGACGCCGGGACGTGCCGGCAGCTTCTTTAACTCATCCTCAATCACAAACATCTTGTTCCCTCAAAATGAAACGGACTTTTCTTACAAAATCAGCTCCAGCTGGCTTTCCTTCACCGTAAGGCCCATCTTCTCATAAAATGCCTTTGCTGCGTCATTACCTTCCCAGACATTTAACGTAATCTCATAGCAGCCACGGCGCTTAGCCTCTTCCTTCACAAAAGCGAATAACAATTGCCCGATATGCTTGCCTCTGGCACTCTCATCCACGCACAAATCATCGATAAAGAACGCGTCAAAGGGCACCATATTGTTGGAAAACGGCTGCGCTTTCTGGACGCAAAACGCATAGCCAAGCACCTCATCCGTCTCATCCACGGCCACATAAACCGGGGTCAGTTCATTGGCAAAAATGCCCAAAAGCTCTTCCCTCGTGTACTTTGTCGTGCCCGGAATAAAGATGTCCGGGCGAATCTTCGCATGAATCTCCAGCACCTGAGAAAGGAGTGACAGCACTCGGTCGACATCCTTTTCCCCTGCCCTGCGGATCGTAATCTGTTCCTTCATCTCCATCAAAATATCCCCCATTTCTTTCTTCCACTCTATCATTGAATCTCTTTCGCGTCAATCGCCCCAGCTTGAGGTGTAATTTTGTCACCTAAAGATTCTGGTAAAACAAAAGCGGCTCATGAATCTCATGAACCGCTTGCTCGTGCGGAGTATGGGACTTGAACCCATACGTCGCTATGACACATGATCCTTAGTCATGCCTGTCTGCCAATTCCAGCAACTCCGCATTTCGTACTCAACTATATTACAACGGAGCCCTCGATTTGTCAACTACCAAAAAAATTATTTTCTTTCGCCTGCGAGTTTCTTTAAGATTTCCTCGTCCGCCGGGCAAAATGCATACGCGGGGATCTCCTCCACGGTGATCCATCTCAGATCGTTGTGTTCCAGGAGTTTTGGCTCCCCCTGCGCAATCGCCGCGTGAAACAGGGTCAGATGCACTGTCAGATCAGGATACACATGATCCACTTCATAAAAGACATCTCCGACCGAAACCAGCACATCCAGTTCCTCTCTGCATTCACGAATCAGCGCTTCTTCCTTGCTCTCACCCGGCTCCACCTTGCCGCCGACAAACTCCCAGAGTAGCCCCCTGGCCTTATGCGCAGGTCTCTGACAAATCATAAAACGGTCTTTCTCCCAGATCAAAGCTGCAACAACTTCTACCATCTTTCCCTCCATATCTCTGCATCACGGCTTGCAATTCCCACAGGGTGTATACCCCTGAGAAAGCAAGTCTTCTCTCGTTCCATGGAACTCCTGCTTATGTCCTTCGTAGATCTCACCAACATATTTACAGTCTGGCAAATGAAATTTCATGGACTTGGTATTCAAAACATAGTCTCTCGTCTCATTTTCTTCCGGATGCTCATCATCTTCCCCGGTCTCGCGAACCGCATACAACTCGTGGTACGTCTGAAACGTATCCGCATCAGGGTTCTTCTCCGTCTCACAACGGATCGTCTCACCGTCACTTATGACCATGATCCTTCCCTGCAGATCCGTCCGGTAAAGCCTCGCTCCGATCGCCTTGATCCGATTTAAAAATGCATCCATCGGATGGCCGTGATCATTGTACGCGCCGCAGGAAGCGATGACAATCTCCGGCTGCACCGCCGCAAGAAACGCCTCGCTCGACGAATGTTCACTGCCGTGGTGCCCCGCTTTTAATACATTTGCCCGCACATCCACACCTAAGGCAAGGATCTGCGCCTCCTCATTCACTGTCGCATCTCCCGTTAACAAAAATGCATTCGCCCCGTGCGTGATCCGCACAACGATCGAGAGGTCATTTAAATCTTCCTCTTCCTCTGCGATCGGGCCTAGCACCTCGACCGTCGCACTGCCAAGCACGAAGGTGTCTCCCACCGCGGGCACGACAAGCTTTGCCCCGAAGCGGTCTATATTTCCCAAAAGATTCTGAAAGCCATAGCCTTCGTACTCGGTCACCGGACTCCAGACCGTTTTTACATCTGTAACATAAAACGCGCCGGAGAGTCCGCCGACATGATCATCGTGCGGGTGCGTGGAGATCATCAGATCGATTTTCGTGATTCCAAGCTCTTTTAGCGTCGCGTAAATGATATCCGAAGAATGCGACGAACCGCCATCGACGAGCATCGCCTGACCGCCGCAGGTGAAGAGAATCGCATCTCCTTGGCCAACATCCAGCACATACATGGTGAGGGGATCGATCGTTCGCGCTTCAGAGGTCTCTTCTGGAATCTCCTCTGACGATGTTTCCCTTGTCGTCTCTGCCTGCGCCTCACTCTCGGTCACAGTCACCGTGCTTTCCTGTGTGACCGTAGTCGTCTCTACAGGCACAGCCTCCTGCTTTGGCCCACAGCCCGCAAGCAAGAAGATGACCACTTCGATCACCAGGATTGCCGGCACCCCCAGAGAAAACTTCGCCTTCTTCGTTTTATGATGAAAGAAAAGCATCCCGAGAAGCGCTCCGATCACGCCGAAAACCGCTGCGATCAGAAGCGTCCGCTCGGGAATGCGCCATTTGCCACGCTTGGCTTTGCTTTTGTCCACTCCGTAAAGAATGAACACGGCCAGATTCACAAGGCCATACAAAATATAAGGTATCATCGCCTATTCCCTTCCTCTTTCTGGAATATTATAGGCTCTTCAATTTCCTTTCGTCAAATGATTTTACTTCGTAAGCAGTTCCAGGAAGGAAATCTTCGGATGATGCACCATCTCATTGTAATAACGGTCGTTGGTCACCATCGCAAATTCATGCTCCTTGCGCAGTCTGCGAAGAGACTTCACGTCGGTCAAAAGATGCGCACCCTCGTGATTCCACTCAATCTGAGCGAGAAGAATCAGGCTCGCAACGAACCCAAAGAACCCAAATGCAATCGGGCTTCCTACAAAATAACTCGCCCACGCACCGCAGCCGATCAGATAAGCAGGCACACTGACCATCGATTTTACGTTCTTTCTGATCCGGGTTTGAAGGTTCATCTTCTTCTCCTGCAAACGCTTTCCGGTCATCCGTTTTTTCTCCGCCTCCGGAATGTCTCTTCGCAGTTCGTCAAGCGCCATGCGGCCGAAACGAACCATTTCCTCGGAAGGCGTGCGAAACATCTCTACATAAGAGAAGGAAGCTTTCATCTCTTCTTCCACGCACTTCATCAGATACGTGAACATCGTAAGCATTCCGGTTTTGCTCTCCTTCTTCTGGTTCACCATGAAGTTCAATACATCTTTCATCGCGCGGAGGATGCTCTTTTCCGTGTTTCGCGAACCGCGAAATTTTGTTTTCAGCCCCAAAGCCTCTGTCAGATAAGAAAACACCACTTCCTGATCGTCTTTTCGCACATTTGCGTAGGAAATGCATCGGTCCAAAATCCTCGAAATCACGGTCGGAACCAGCTTACGAAGCCGCTCCTGCTCTTGCTCCGAGAGGTTCTTTCCCTCGCAAATGGATTCTTCCACGACACCTTGTAACCACTGATATGCCACGCCAGCTCTCTGCATCGGGATCATCGTATCAAACTCAGACAAAGTCAAGGAAGAATCTTCCTTTTTCCCGGAAGCATGAAGCAATGCATTTGCCGCATACAGATCCATCTCTGCCTCACGGAATAATTCATAAATGTGTAACATGTCTCTCACCGTTCCCTTTCCTGCGATAAAAAAAGACTCTTACCGCAAACCATTGTTTACGATAAAAGTCTTGCTTTCTCACTTGATACGGGATCTCTCCGGGTGACGATTTCAAGCCCGCCAAAGGCGTTTCGCTACTCCCTCTTATCTGTTATTTCTACTATAGTAAGTCTTTTTTACAAAGTCAACAGCTCTATTCTAAACAATTTATGAAATCGAAATTGTCCCAAACCAAAGCAAAGGATTGGTTACAAAAACTTAAGAAATATTTAATAATATATGGGCGATCTATTTACAATCTTTAGGTATAATAAACAATGATTTTCAAACACCGGTGGGAGGGTGTTGTGGTCACGATCGAAGAACCAATCTTTAGGGATACGCACGTTCTAAATCGTCATCTTTTATTATGACACTCCCCCCGCTGCAAAATAGAATGGAGAATGTCATGAATATCTTTCATGTATGCGAATATATGGAGAGATGGCTGACGGAGGATCCCGATAAAACGGCAGTGATTGATGAGAATGGTTCTGTCACATATGCACAGCTTGTGGATGCCTATCAGAGCATTGCGTCTGATCTGGCACGAAAAATTGAGCAGGGTTCCCCGGTAGCCGTCTACATGGACAAAGGGATTCCTGCTCTTTGTTCGTTTTTCGGCATTGTAAGTGCCGGCGGATTTTATGTCCTGCTAAATCCGGATCTTCCGATTGCGAGACTCTCGCAGATTCAGTCAGTGCTGCAGGCACCTTTTGTCATCACCGATGAAGCACACTCTACGCAGGCAGCTTCCCTTTTTGCCCCCGATCAGATTCTTCGAATCGACGAGCTTGTAAAGACCCCGGTCGATCCGGTTCTTCTAAAGACTGTCCGGGCAAATGCACTCGATACCGATCCGCTTTATGCGAACTTCACCTCAGGCTCCACAGGCGTGCCCAAAGGTGTGGTTGTCTCCCACCGGTCGGTCATCGATTTTATCGAGCATTTTAGCGACATCTTTGCTTTTTCCAGGGAGGATGTGTTTGCCAACCAGGCTCCCTTTGATTTTGATGTGTCCGTGAAGGACATTTATACTGCGATGAAGCTTGGCGCAACCCTCGTGATCACGCCAAAGACGTTATTCTCACGCCCGGTACAGCTTCTAGACTGGCTCTGCGACCACGAAGTGACGGTCATGATCTGGGCGGTCTCTGCCCTCTGTCTGATCAGCACCTTCCACGGGCTGGACTATAAGACACCGACCAGCGTGAAAAAGATCCTCTTTAGCGGTGAAGTGATGCCCCTAAAGCATCTAAAGACGTGGCGGGCTCATTTGCCACAGACCATGTTTGTCAACCTTTACGGTCCGACCGAGATCACTTGCAACTGCACCTATCACATCCTTGAGGCAGAAAGAGACTATGCGGAAGGCATCCCGATCGGAAAGCATTTTCCGAACGAACAGATCCTTCTGTTAAATGAGGAAAATGAATGCATTACAGAACCCGGCATCGAGGGCGAGATCTGCGTTCGCGGCACTGCGCTCGCGCTTGGCTATCTTGGTGCACCGGAGCAGACCGCAGCGGCCTTTGTACAGAATCCTATAAATACACGCTATCCGGAGCTCATCTATCGCACAGGGGATCTCGGAAGATACGACGAGGCAGGCGATCTTTTCTTTAGCGGCCGCAGAGATCATCAGGTCAAGTACATGGGCCACCGCATCGAACTGCAGGAAGTGGAACGCGGCATGGCAAGCATTGACGGTGTGGAGCGAAGCTGCTGCATCTTCGATGAAAAAAAGCAAAAACTATATGGATTTTATCAGGGGACGATCGATAAGAATGCTCTGCATCAGGCGATGACTGCATTTCTGCCGGTCTTTATGATCCCTGGCATCTTAGATAACGTCGAAGAATTTCCGCTCACCAAGAATGGAAAGATCGACCGCAAAGCCCTGTTGGAGCGTAAAAGGAGGCGCAAATGAACGATCAGATTTTAGCGAAAGCCGCAGCGTTTGCTGGTACGTCCTGCTACGTTTTTGACCTTGACATGTTAAAGGAACGCATCACATATCTGCGGACACATTTGCCAGAAGATGTAGCGCTTTGTTATGCCGTAAAGGCCAATCCATTCCTTGCCGGCGCACTGGATCCGGTCGTGGACCGGCTTGAGATCTGTTCTCCAGGCGAACTTGCCATCTGCAATCGCCTGCACTGCACGTCCGGCAACTATGTGATCTCCGGTGTCTATAAGACGCCCGAAGTGATGCACGATCAGTTTTACCGCTCGGGAAATGAGATCTATACGGTGGAGTCTCTTGCGCAGTATGAGCGTCTAAAAGAGATTGCGCTCAGTGCCGAAAAGCCGATGCGTCTGCTCATCCGTCTCACCAGCGGCAATCAATTTGGCCTGGCGAAACATGACCTGGAAGCGGTGCTTGTAGACGCAATGCAGGAACCTCTTCTTCATGTTCTGGGACTCCAGTTTTTCTCCGGGACGCAAAAGACCTCCATTAAGAGGCTGAAAAAAGAACTCTCTGAGCTCGATGCCTATCTCGCCGAGTTAAAAGAGCGTTTTGGCTATGAAGCCGAAGAGCTTGAGTACGGTGCCGGCCTTCCTGTCTCGTATTTTCAAAGGGATGCATACGATGAGGATGCACACCTTGCCGGTGTCTCAGAAGCGCTTAACGCGATGACATTTGCCGGAAAAATCACGTTGGAACTTGGTAGAGCCATTGCGGCAAGCTGCGGCACTTACCTAACCAAGGTAGTCGACGAGAAAACAATCGATGGTCAGAAGTTTGCGATCACCGACGGCGGTATCCACCAGCTGACCTATTACGGACAGTTCATGGCCATGAAGCACCCGTACGTCCATCTTCTTACGCCGCATCACGGTGCGCAGGAAGAAGAATGGACCATTTTCGGGTCTCTCTGCACGATCAACGATATTCTCATCAAGCGCATCCCCTTTGCAGGGCTTCGCACGGGCGATATCCTGGCGTTTGAGCGCGCCGGGGCTTACTGCGTCACGGAAGGCATTGCACTCTTCTTAAGCATAGATCTGCCGGCAGTCGTGCTTTATGAGAATGGCGCACTTACGTTAGCAAGAAACAACACACCGACGGATGGGCTGAACACGCCCGGGGATGCACCCCTGACCATCGCTTCAGAAACGCGATAAAGGAACGAATATGGGAGAAGAAAGAAAACGCCAGAGGAAGCGTAAAAAGAGTATTTCCCCCCTGCCCTTCGTCATCGCAGGCCTCGCACTGGTTGTTCTGATTACGGCGTCTGTCGTGGTTGACCAGAAGCACGTCAAACAACAGCTTGCTGAAAAAGGCGAGACGCAGACCACGGAGGAAAGTACGACAAAAGATCCTGCAAAGGATACGGAATCAACGACCAAAGAAACCGCGACGAAACCTGCGGAAACCACAACACAGCCAGAATCGACAACGGCGCCGCAGGATACCACCGCGCCGGTCATTTCCGGGACCAAGGATCTGACCGTCACCGAGGGAGATACCGTTTCCTACAAATCCGGTGTCACCGTCACCGACGATACCGATCCGGATCCACAGCTTTCCATCGATAACAGTGCGGTCAAGCTCGATACGCCCGGCACCTACGACGTCATTTACACCGCTAAGGATGCCGCAGGTAACGTCTCAACTGTGACGATTACAGTCACGGTCAAGGAAAAAGTTGTCACCGACGAGACCACAAAAAAGCTCTATGAGAAAGCAGATGCTGTGCTGGCTGATATCCTCAAGGATGACATGGACGAGGTGCACAAGTGCTACGCGATCTGGCACTGGGTGCGTACCCATGTGCCGTGGTACGGCGGCAACGTCGATCATGACCCGGTCGATCAGGCCTTAAAAGGCCTCGCTGGCAATGCAGGCGATTGTTACACCGACACAGTCACTTATCAGGTGTTGCTGGAGCGTGCGGGATTTGAATGCATTTTCATGCAGCGCTCGCCGGGCATCGGCTACCATTACTGGCTGATGGTTAAGATTGAAGGCAATTGGTATCACTCCGATCCCGCACCGATCTATAAAAACCAATTTGTCTGCTTCCTCGGCACGGATGCGCAGCTAAAGTGGTTTACCGATGAGATGCGGCCAAACTACTACACGCACGATACCGAAGGAATTCCGACGACGCCGGATACACCGCGCGCCACCGTCACTTATAAGGATGGCACGTACACGTTAAACGAAGATTGATTTAGGAGGATGAAAGGCTTTATGTCTTTTGTTTCATTTACGTTCTGGGGCTTTCTGCTCCTTCTGCTTCTGCTCTACTACCTGCTGCCAAAGCGGTTCCAGTGGAAGCTCCTGTTGATCGGAAGCCTCATTTTCTATGCCTTTGCAGGCCCCAAGTACCTCATCTACATCGTCATCACGATCTTAAGCACCTGGGGCGCGGGCGTCCTCATGCAAAAGCACTACGATGCGCAGGATGCCTACCTAAAGGCCAACAAAACCGCCCTGTCGCGTGATGAAAAGAAGGCCTACAAGGCAGCTGTGGCAAAGAAAGCACGCCTGATTCTGACGGGCTGTCTGCTTTTAAACCTGGGCATTTTAGCGGTGATTAAGTATTCCAACTTCTTTTTGGAAAATGTCTCCGCCCTGTTTCACGCAGACCTCGGCCGGACCTCTTTTCTCCTGCCTTTAGGCATTTCCTTTTTCATGTTCCAGAGCTTAGGCTACGCGATCGATGTCTACCGGCGCAAATATCCCGCCGAGAAAAATCTGGCCAAATCCGCCCTCTTCACCTCATTTTTCCCGCAGGTGATCCAGGGCCCGATCAGCCGCTATGACCAGCTCTCTCAAACCCTTTACGCAGAGCACGCCTTCGAGATACAAAATATCAAAGACGGTCTCTGGCGTATCACCTGGGGTTACTTTAAAAAGCTTGTCATCGCAGACCGACTTGCCCCTGCTGTCACGGCTTTAACGAAGAGTGCCGGTGAGTATCCCGGTGTCTATGTCGTAGCGACCATCATCTTTTATGCCCTGCAGATCTACGGAGATTTCACAGGCGGTATCGACATCACGATCGGTGTGGCAAGGCTCTTTGGCATCGAAGTCACCGAAAACTTCAACCGGCCGTTCTTTTCCAAGAACATCGCAGACTACTGGAGACGCTGGCACATCACGATGGGATCGTGGTTTCGAGATTATCTTTTCTACCCGGTCTCGTTAAGCAAAGGCGTCCAGAAGCTCTCTAAGTGGTGCAAAGCGCATATCGGAGAGAATTTTGGCAAGAAATTGCCTCTGTATATTTCTACAATTGTAGTATGGCTTGCCACCGGACTTTGGCACGGTGCAGCCTGGCATTTTATCGTCTGGGGAATGGTAAACTGTGTCATTTTACTCATTTCCCAGGAAATGACACAGCTCTACCAAAAGTTTCACGAACGCTTCGCTTTCTCCAACACCAAGTATTGGGAATGGTTCATGATCGTGCGTACCTTCTTTATGATGGGCATGATCCGCGTGCTGGATGTCTACCAGAGCGGCGCGCTCACCGCAAAAATGTTATTTAGCATTTTTACCACACCCAACTGGGGCGCGCTCTTTGACAGAAGCTTCTTATCGCTAGGCCTTTCCGGGGCAGATTATCTGGTTGTCTTTTTCGGAACCTTGGTGATCTGGATCGTCGCGCTCATCAAAGGCCGCAAACCGGTGCTCTCCTGGCTGGAAGAAAGACCGGCTGGACTGCGCTATCTATTGTTCGGGCTTCTCGTCGTCTCGATCCTGCTCTTCGGAGCCTATGGGATCGGCTATGACGCAAGCCAGTTCATTTACAATCAATTTTAAAGGAGGTCCATGAACATGAAAATAAAATGGCTCAGGCCTCTGTTATTCGCGGTTCTTTTGCTTCTTACGCTCTGGTTGTTGCAGCGTCTTACGATGCCCAAATACATCCATGAAAATGAAGAAGGCGTTCTGGCCGCCGAGTATTATGACAATGCAGGCGACAACGATATTCTCTTCATCGGGGACTGTGAAGTCTACTCAAACTTCTCCCCGATCACACTCTGGAAAGACTACGGCATCACCAGTGTGATCCGTGGTACGCCGCAGCAAATGATCTGGCAGTCCTACTACATGCTTGAGGATACCCTGCGTTATGAAACGCCAAAGGTGGTCGTCTTTAATGTTTACTCGATGTGTTATGACAAGTCCGAGAGCGAAGCCTACAACCGGCTTGCACTCGATGGCTTGCGCTGGTCCAAGGTCAAGGCAGACGCGGTTCGCGCCTCGATGGAAGGAAAAGAAACCTTTGCCAGTTATCTCTTTCCCCTGCTGCGGTTCCATTCCCGGTGGAAGGAGCTTGAAAAGGACGATTTCACTTACCTCTTCCGCTCCGAACAGCTTTCCCACAACGGCTACGTGATGCGTGTCGACACCAAGCCGGTCACGACCCTGCCGCAGCCGATTCCCCTTGCAGACTATCGCTACAGTGATACCTGCTGGGGATGGCTTGACAAGATCCGGGACTGCTGCAAGGAACACGGGATCTCTTTGATCTTAATCAAGTCCCCCTCCTGCTATCCAACCTGGTATGACGAGTGGGACGCACAGATTGCAGACTATGCTGCGGCAAATGACCTCACTTACATCAACTTCCTTGCACACCAGGAAGAAACCGGGATTGATTATACCACCGACACATACGATGCCGGACAACACCTAAACCTCTCTGGCGCTGAAAAAGCAAGCGCTTGGTTTGGCAAGATTTTAGCTGAGCAGCCTGGCGTCCTTGACCGAAGATCCGATGACCAGATCGCCTCACGCTGGCAGGAAAAGATCTTGTTTTACGAACAGATGAAAGCCTCACAGGAAAAACAATTAGAAGAAACCGGAGCCGTCACAAGCTACCGATAATAGAAGGAGAAGAAAGAAAATGAAACGATTTGTATTTGCAGTAGTATTCACACTCATGCTCATCACCCTTGCCGCCTGCGGCAAGAAAGACGATGTCGCAGAAACCACAACAAAGCCCGCAGCTTCTGAGCAAGAAACGAAGAAAGCAGATGAAAACTGGTATTTCTTAAAAGGGGATGTCAAAATCGAGATTGGTGCGCCCGCGCAGCCGATCATTGACGCTCTTGGGGAGTATCAAAGCTCTTACGAAGCACCCAGCTGTGCCTTTGATGGCATGGATGTCGTCTACACCTATCCCGGCTTTGAAGTCTTAACCTACGTAGTCGACGGCGAAGCAAAGATCAGCGGCGTGGTCTTAAGAGACGATACCGTAGAGACCGTCGAAGGCATCTGCATCGGCTCCTCCAAGGCGGATGTCGAAACTGCTTACGGTAAACTAGAAGAAGGAGCGACCAGCCTTCAGGTTACCAAGGGCAACTGTGAGCTGCTCGTGATCCTGACAGACGATGTCGTCTCCTCCATTCAGTACCTTGTAGCGGATTAAACCTCCATTCCGGAGTCCTTGATCTCTGCCATCAGTCCTCTTCCGACAGGCGTTCAATCAACGCCCAAAGGTTTTTCGCAGAATTGAAGTTGTCTGGGACGATCTCCACCGTGGGAATCATCACATCAAAGGCATCTTCAATCTCTGCGACCAGAGAAATAATCGAGAGAGAATCTAAATATCCTCCGTCAATCAATTCGTCACATGTCTCATAATCGACGCCTGGCTTGATCTCTTCTAAGATCTCTAACAATTCATCCATAGAACAACACTCCTTTCCCGTTTTCTTCGATTCCGGCTGGAATCCTTTACAATTATCTATTATAATCGATGTGAAATGACTTCTCAACCGTCAAATTCTACAGTTGCAACCACCGGTTGCGCAATTGATAAGCCGGATTTCTGGTCTGCAACCCGCCTTCCGGATATACTAAAGCCGTACAAAACAAAACCGGTTTTACATTTACATAATCCGAATGGAGGTATGACAAATGATTCTTGCAGATAAAATTATTGATTTAAGAAAAAAGAATGGCTGGTCTCAGGAAGAGCTGGCCGAGATGATGGGAGTCAGCCGACAATCCATCTCCAAATGGGAAGGTGCACAGTCGGTGCCGGATCTTGCCCGCATCGTAAAGCTCGCTGAGATCTTTGGTGTCAGCACCGATTACTTATTAAAGGATGACCTCGAACAGACCGATGTGGCCATCGTCTCACAAGAGGACTATCCGCTTCGCACCGTCACCATGGAAGAAGCGAACGCATTTTTAAACTATCGCAGCATGCTCTCCGGCCGTGTTTCCCTCGGTGTGTTCCTTTGCATCTGCTCCCCGATCCTTCTGATTATTCTGGAAGAAGCGCATGAAGCCCATCTTTTAGCCCTTTCAGAATCACAGGTAAACGGGATTGGCTTAGTCGCCATGTTTACGATGATTGCAGCCGCAGTCGCACTCTTTGTCACGGCAGGGATTCAGGGAAATCGCTTTGAATACTTAGAAGAGCTTCCTCTGGATACCCTCTACGGTGTGGACGGTCTCGTGACGGACCGCAGAGAAAAATACCAGCCGACTTATACAAGGCGTCTGACCACAGGCATCGTGCTCTGCGTCGCATCGACCATTCCGATCTTTTTAACCAGCGCACTCTTCGGAGACCATGATCTCTATCTGTCGATTGCGGTCTGCATCCTCTTACTTCTCGTCGCGGTTGGCGTGCTCTTGATTGTACAGGTCTCCATCATCTGGGGCAGCTTCCACATTCTTCTGGAAGAGGGAGATTATTCCAGAGACCAGAAGGAAATGCGTAAAAAGCACGGTGTCTTCTCCGGCATCTACTGGGGCCTGATGACAGCCATCTATCTGGGGCTCAGCTTTATCACAGGGCGTTGGGAGCGAACCTGGATCATCTGGCCAGTGGCAGCCGTTGCCTACGGAGCAATCTTTGGCATCGTGTCTCTGCTGCAGAAAAACAAAAACTAATCTATTATCTGTATCTCATAAGGGGAGCGATTTACCAGAATTGCTTCCCTTTTTTCTTGCAATCGATTATACTATTCCTAGTAAATCGACAAGGGGATAATCTCTATGAGACATGCGAACTTTAACCCTTATGAGGGATCCGAAGACTATATCTTTATCAGTTATGCTCATAAAAATGCAGAGGAAGTCGGCAGACTTCTTGACCGCATGCATGATGCAGGCTACCGCATCTGGTATGATGACGGAATAGCTCCCGGCAGCGAATGGCCGGAATATATCGCACATCATTTAAACAAAGCCGCCGTCTGTCTGGCGCTGGTCTCCCCGGCATCCATCGAATCTGCAAACTGCCGCCGTGAGATTACCTACGCGCTCTCCAAGCAAAAGCCTTTCCTGGGTGTCTTTTTGGAGCGCACGGAACTCTCTCCCGGTATGGAACTGCAGCTTTCTGCACAACAGTGCATTCTCCGCTACAACTATCGCACCGAAGATGAATTCTACCAGAAGCTGATCGACAGCGAGATTCTCTCCTCCTGCAGAACCATTCTCGTTGCTCCGGCAGCGCCGGAACCGGAGGACGAAACGCAAATTCGCACCGACGGCCCTGCTCCGATCTCGGATGCAGACATGTCTGCTGTGGAACATATGACCACCATAGCAGAAGAAGAAGCGGATGCGCCGAAGAAAAAAGCGAAAAAGGCGAAAGCCGGCAAATCTACAGAAGGTAAGAGAAAGCGTAAGAAATGGCTCCTTCCTGCCATTCTCGCTGCTATCATTCTTCTGATTGCAATGCCTTTCCTTCTTCCGAAAGCAACGGAAGTAAAGTTCACAGAGGATAAGAAAACCTCTCTTTCGACGAGCTATCTGGATCTGAAAGATATGGAGATCACAGACCAATCCATCAAACAGTTAAATAAGTTAAAGAAGCTCACCTCTCTGAGTTTCACAAACTGTACCTTTACTGGAGATTTTGCCTCGTATAAACGGTTCTCCGGATTACGAAGCCTCTCCCTCGAACATTGCGACGGTATCACCGATCTATCCTTCCTTCAGAAGATAGAAAACGTAAGTGATCTGACACTGATTGATGTAGGCCTGACCGATGAGATCACATCTCTCGCAGAATTAGCAAGTCTTAAAAAGGTAGACTTCTCTGAGAATGCAGATTTCACGCAGATTGCCTTACTTCCGCTTCCTCAGTTGACGAAGTTATCGATCGCCAAGACTGGCGTCAAGGACATATCCGCTCTTTCAGAGGCAACTGCCCTCAATACGTTTTCCGCTTCCGGATGCACTTTAGAGAATGCGGAGAGCCTTGTCTCCTTGACAAAGCTCACGACGCTTGATCTATCCGATACCAACGTCAGTTCGTTTTCTCAGCCGCTCGCCTCGCTTGCCATTGCAGATCTCAACCTGGAGGGATCCGAGTTCACAAGCACCGAAGCATTTGATAATCTGACGGTCTTAACCTATCTCAATATCAGTGACACAGCAATCCAGGAAGCCGCCTGCATCGCAAAGAGTAAAGACTCCCTGGCCTACTTTGCAGCGAGAAACTGTACTCTCACAGATGAAACACTGGAGGATCTATCGCATTGCATGAAGATGAAAGAGCTTGATCTCTCCGGCATTTCTCTGAAAGAATACGCCACATATTTAGGAACAATGAAGACGAACAGTCAGATCGATCTTCGGCTCGCACAGTCTATGCCTGAACTCACCTATATTCGTGCAGAAGGCTGTGGTTTGACCTCCCTTGACGGACTAGGCAGCAAGAAGAAACTTCACACAGTTTTGGTTGCCGGTAATCAGATTACGGATATCAGTGATATCGGATCGCTTGATTCCGGTGCTATCCTCGATCTTAGGAAGAATCAGATTAAAAACGTCAGCTTCCTTCCTTCCGTCAGTTATCGGATGCTTCTCTTAAATGAGAATCCACTCGACCCGGCGACCATTCCCACCGGTTCCGGCCACAACTACACGTTGCTGACACTGGACTATCAAAGTAATCTGCTGGCCTCAGATATCGCCAATACAAGCGTCAGTTACTGGTATCTGGTCGGTGTCCCTGCAGACCAACAGTTAAAAACGCAAGATCAGCTCGGTAGCTACCGGACCAACTTTGTTACCTCCGAAGCCATCGATTCTATGCTTGATACCTACGGCTACGATCCGTACCATTGGAAATAAATCTTTAACTAACAAACCCGTCTGAATCGACTTCAGGCGGGTTTTATCTTTTCAAATACCATCTCTGTCAGTGCTCTGTGAAGTAACTCCTCCGGTCTGCTATCCGGACGAATCCAAGCATCCACTGCGTCTTCCGGCAGAATCAACGGCATCCGGTCATGAATAAAGCGAATCTCCTCTCCCGGCTCTCTGGTTAAAACAACAAAAACCGGCAAGCCTTCTTCGATTCGGTAAAGACCGCAAAGCCAGGTGACACTCACATTTTTAGGCTGAATCATGTACTTATCACCGGTCCTTACACTGCCATCACTTGCCTTCTTATGCTCCCATTCAAAATACCAGGAAGCCGGCACGATGCAGCGATGCTTCTCCCAGGCCTCTTTAAATGTTGGTTTTACGGCCGCACTTTCGCTTCTGGCATTCACAAGCAAGGTCTTGCCGGAGAATCCCCATTTCATTGGAAAAACTGCCCTCTCGCCGCGTCTGTTTGGCGCAATCACAGGCACAACATCCGTAGGAAAGATCTCTCCCTGCGTCTTAATTCCCTTCTTCTCCTGCCAACGCTCCACCAGCCCAGACTGCATCATCTCCTCAACGATCGGCCTAAGCTCGGGCGAAGCCTCTGCCCAATATCTGCAGCACACCGTGCCACCTCCTTATCCTTCGTTCCACATATCTTCGCAGACTTCCTTCCGGTCGAAGATTCCTTCGCTCTCGATACACACAATGCGGTCAATCGGAATTCTGGTATCATTCACCAAAACTGTCTCGCTCACCTCTGCATCCACTTGCATACAGATCCCACAGATGCTCTCGTAGCGCCCCTTCTTCCCGAAAGCCTCATGATTCACATCACTGCAGGGCACGTAGAAAGTCACCTCCACAAGTACTTGATTCCTCACGGCTTCCCTCTTGTTCCAGGTCAGTCTGTGTAAAATCCGAAGCCTGCGGTTTAACTCTTCCACATCCTCAGCTTCTAACTGCATTCTCTCTTCATACATGACATTCTTCGAGAGAATCGCAAAGTCAAATCCTCTTAACGCATCAAACGGCGCGAAGATCTTCGCCCGCTTGCCGACATCCATCTTCGGATGTCGAATATGAAAATAATCGAACTCTTCATGAACCGGTTTGCCTTTTAAAAAGACTTCCCGGTAAGCAAAATCCTGCGGCATCGCCATCACACCTATACGGCTCATCGGCTCTCTCCTCTGTCAGCAGGCTATGCTCTGTGGCCTCCGATCTGCCGGTTGCGTTCCAGCGTGGTTGCTCCCTTTAACAGATCTGTTCCCTTAAAGACCGCACCCGCACCAAACCTTTTACGCACCTCGATCATCGCTCCCTGAAGCTTCCGGTCTCGCTCTAACATCTCCTCGTCCACAAACAGGCTCAGTTGATAGACACCGTAATCTTCCCGGACATCATTCGCACAGACACCGATCTTGCGGTAAAGCAGTCTGTGATCTGTCTTCTCATCAAACTGCCTCATCATCGGTGGCAAAATCAGATGCAGATTGTTCGTCTCGGTGGCAAGTTTGATCGTCCCTCCACTGTGCTTCGGGTGCAATCTGCCGTAGAAATCAATGCAGATCGGTCCCTCGTACTCCGGGCACACTTCCAGACTCTTATAGTCAAAAGAAACCCACCAGCTTACGCCACGTGTCACGAGATTCTTCGCAAACAAATCCGTACATAGACTCTCGGTCATCTCCCGAAAGACAATCTTCGCCTCCTCATAGGGGTAGGGTCTCGGCAGTACCTGGCCGTTGCTCAAAGAATGTCCGACGCTGCGGTAACCCTTGATATCCTGCATCGTCACGGGCTCTATCCCCCAGGCATGGTCAATGATGATCTCCCCGTCGATCCCAAAGGTCTTGTAGAAGAATTCCTCGTTCCACTGGGTTCTCGCCGCGACATCTCCCATCGTAAACATCCCTGCCGACTGCAGACGTCTCGCCTTGCCAGGCCCAATCTGCCAAAAGTCCGTCAACGGCCGATGATCCCAGAGCAAATACTTGTAAGAATCCTCGTTAAGCTCCGCAATCCGCACACCATCCTGGTCTGCCGGTGCCTTCTTCGCGACAATATCCATCGCAACCTTCGCAAGATACAGATTCGTCCCAATCCCTACGGTGGCAGTAATCCCAGTCGTCTTTAGCACATCCCGGATCATCGTGATCGCCATCACATGGGCAGCATTCAGGCCACACGCCTTCGCCTCCTGCTCATAAAAATGCAGGTATCCCGTACAATCGATAAAGCACTCGTCGATGGAGTATATGTGTACGTCCTCCGGCGCGACATAATGCAGATAAATCCCGTAAATCTGCGCAGAGATCCGCTCATATTCCGCCATGCGCGGGATCGCAGTGATATACTCGATCCGCGTATGATGTATTCTCTCATACTCTCTGATCTTCTGCTTCGCCTCGAAAAGTCTCGGCCTGGAAGGCACACCGATGGCCTTGAGTGCAGGAGATACCGCAAGACAAATCGTCTGGTCAGAACGCGTCGCATCTGCAACCAAAAGGTTCGCCCGCAGCGGATCCAATCCCCGGTAGACGCACTCCACCGAGGCATAGTACGACTTTAAGTCAATGCAAATATACGTCCGTTCCATGGCAGACTGCGCCCTCTATCGGCCGCATCCCGTAAGCTGGTTGATCGAATGGTCTCAAATCGACCTCTCCCTTCATCAGAGCTTCTTGATGACCTGTCTTGCAACACCCTGCACCACAAGCTTGCTGACTAATATTCTCATCCCGGGATATACCTTCTCATTCGCATATCTCAGGATTGCCTTGTTGCTCTCTTCGTCGATCCCGTCATACACCTTCAGTGTATTCTCGTTCTCCGCGTCCAGCGCAACGACTACATCTCCGATCTCACAATTCGTCTGCCTCTGTACTAAAACCAAATCACCGTCTGAGATCTGCTCATCCTCCATCGAATCTCCCACCGCACGTAAAAGATAAAAACTTCCCGTGCCAAACAAAGCCTCTGGAAGACTCACATACATCTCGACCTCTTCTTCCTCTGTCTCCGGATCGCCGCAGCGAATGCTGCCGACCAACGGTGCAGAAAAATAGCCGGTCTTCGTCTTGTTGATCTTCGCAAGGTTCGAGATCTCGCCTCCCTCGTAGGAAAGCATCTCTCGTCTGCTCATCTCGACGAGATAGCTGTGGGCTGTGGACTTCGAGATACCAAGCTCCCCCGCGATCTCACGAACCGTAGGGCACACATGCCTCGCCCGGTAATAATTCCCGACACATTCACTGATCTTCTCCATCAGCGCCGAATCCTTGCTTCTCATGGTGATCTCCATTCCGGCGTGTTGATCAAATGTGATCTAACCGCCAACGATTCTATCTCGGACAAGTTGTCCGTGTATCTTATTATACACGCCTTCCGACAAAATGCAAGCACTTTTTTCCACAAGAAAAGGTGCAGCCAAAAGACTGCACCCATTCCAAATGTCTTATGCACTTTTGTAATCTTAAGATTACTTGTCGTTACGCTCCTCACCGAAGGTCTTCTTTGCTTCTTCCCAGCCAGCGACCAGGCTCTTGAAGCCAGCAGAAACGATGTCCTTAAGCTCAACGCTTGCATCCGCTGCAGCAGCCTGAAGCTTGTCAGTTGCATCCTTAAGTGCTGCCTTTGCAGCTGCAACCTTCTCCTCAACCTCAGCCTTTGCATCTTCCTCAGCAGCCTTGCACTCATTCTTCTGAGCGATGGCAGCCTGAGCAGCAGCCAGACGAGCAATCGGTACACGGAACGGTGAGCAAGATACATAGTCAAGACCGATCTTGTTGCAGAACTCAACAGAAGAAGGATCTCCGCCATGCTCGCCGCAGATACCTACATGCAGGCTCGGATTGACAGGTCTTCCAAGTTCGATCGCCATCTTCATCAGCTTACCAACACCAACCTGGTCAAGCTTTGCAAATGGATCGTTCTCAAGAATCTTCGCATCATAGTAAGCATTTAAGAACTTACCAGCATCGTCACGGGAGAATCCGTAAGTCATCTGGGTCAGATCGTTGGTACCGAAGCAGAAGAAATCAGCTTCCTTCGCGATGTCATCAGCGGTCAGAGCTGCTCTCGGGATCTCGATCATGGTACCGACTTCGTACTCAAGATCAACACCTGCTGCAGCGATCTCAGCCTCAGCGGTCTCAACAACGAACTTTTTGACATACTTAAGCTCTTTGACTTCGCCAACCAACGGGATCATGATCTCAGGAACGATATTCCAGTCTGGATGAGCTTTCTTCACATTGATCGCAGCACGGATCACAGCGGTTGTCTGCATCTTTGCGATCTCAGGATAGGTAACCGCCAGACGGCAGCCACGATGACCCATCATCGGGTTGAACTCCTTCAGAGACTCGATGATTGCCTTGATGGTCTCAACGCTCTTGCCCTGAGCCTCAGCAAGCTTCTTGATATCCTCTTCCTCAGTAGGAACGAACTCATGAAGCGGAGGATCCAGGAAACGGATACAAACCGGGTTGCCTTCCAGAGCTTCGAACAGACCCTCGAAGTCTCCCTGCTGATAAGGGAGAACCTTCGCGATTGCTCTTTCGCGCTCTTCTACGGTCTCGGAGCAGATCATCTCACGGAATGCATCGATTCTGCCCTCACCGAAGAACATATGCTCGGTACGGCAAAGGCCAATACCTTCTGCGCCAAGCTCAACAGCCTTCTTCGCATCTGCAGGGGTATCTGCATTGGTACGAACCTTCATGGTACGGTACTCATCTGCCCAAGCCATGATACGTCCGAACTCACCAGCGATCGTAGCGTCTACGGTCGGGATGATGCCATCATAGATATTACCTGTGGTACCATCGATGGAAATGAAATCTCCCTCGTGATATTCCTTGCCGCCAAGGGTAAATCTCTTGTTCTCTTCATCCATCACGATATCGCCGCAACCGGATACGCAGCACTCACCCATACCACGTGCACCGACTGCTGCATGGGACGTCATGCCGCCGCGAACGGTCAGGATACCCTGCGCGCTCTTCATACCGGTGATATCTTCCGGAGAGGTCTCAAGACGAACCAGAACTACCTTCTCGCCGCGCTCTGCCCAAGCAACTGCATCGTCAGCTGTGAAGACGATCTTACCGCAAGCAGCACCAGGAGAAGCACCAAGACCCTTGCCCATCGGAGTTGCAGCCTTCAGCGCAGCTGCATCAAACTGAGGATGAAGCAGGGTATCAAGGTTACGAGGATCGATCATAGCAACCGCTTCCTCAGGCGTTCTCATGCCCTCATCTACCAGATCGCAAGCGATCTTAAGAGCTGCCTGAGCGGTTCTCTTACCGTTACGGGTCTGCAGCATGTAAAGCTTGCCGTGCTCAACGGTAAACTCCATATCCTGCATATCGCGGTAATGATTCTCCAGGGTCTCGCAGACGAACTTAAACTGCTCAAATGCCTCCGGGAACTTCTGCTCCATCTCGGTGATATGCATCGGAGTACGTACGCCGGCAACAACATCTTCGCCCTGTGCGTTGGTTAAGAACTCACCGAACAGGCCCTTAGCACCGGTTGCAGGGTCACGTGTGAACGCAACACCAGTACCGCAATCATCACCCATGTTACCAAATGCCATGGACTGAACGTTAACAGCAGTGCCCCAAGAATAAGGGATATCATTGTCACGGCGATAGACATTCGCACGAGGGTTATCCCAGCTGCGGAATACAGCCTTGATTGCGCCCATCAGCTGCTCCTTCGGATCATCCGGGAAATCAGCGCCGATGGCCTTCTTATACTCAGCCTTGAACTGGCCAGCCAGCTCCTTTAAGTCCTCAGCGGTCAGCTCAACATCCTGCTTCACGCCACGGTCTTCTTTCATCTTATCGATGAGTTGCTCAAAATACTTCTTGCCGACTTCCATAACGACGTCGGAATACATCTGGATAAATCTTCTGTAGCAGTCCCAAGCCCAACGAGGGTTGTTCGACTGTCTGCCGATCGACTCAACAACTTCTTCATTCAAACCAAGGTTCAAAATGGTATCCATCATACCAGGCATCGAAGCACGCGCACCGGAACGAACAGAAACAAGCAGCGGGTTCTCAACATCACCGAACTTCTTGCCGGTGATCTCTTCCATCTTTACGATGTACTCATTGATCTGAGCCTGGATCTCATCATTGATCTGACGGCCATCCTCATAATACTGTGTGCAGGCTTCGGTTGTGATGGTGAAGCCCTGAGGTACCGGAAGACCGATATTGGTCATCTCAGCCAGGTTCGCGCCCTTGCCGCCAAGGAGCTCGCGCATGTTTGCATTACCCTCACTGAACAGATACACCCATTTTCTCATGTGTGGTTTACCTCCTAAAATAAGTTCACTTGTTATGACTGGGAGACGTTCTTTGTCAACCCAAATAACGACCTTTCCCAGTCGCTGACATAATAGTATCATATTTCAATCTTCTTGAAAAGCTATAAATTGTGCTTTTTATTGAAAACATAAGAGCGCTGTGATACATCCGGGCGGATGGCTCACAGCGCTCAGGTTCACTTAATTAAATTAACATATCAACCACCGAATACGCTCATCAGGAAACCTGCCGCGATTGCGGAGCCGATCACGCCTGCCACGTTCGGGCCCATTGCATGCATCAGAAGGAAGTTGGAAGGATTTGCCTTCTGGCCTTCTCTCTGAGAGACACGCGCTGCCATCGGAACTGCGGACACGCCTGCGGAACCGATCAGAGGATTGATCTTGCCGCCGGAGAGCTTATACATCAGCTTACCGACTAAGAGACCACCGATGGTACTAAACGAGAATGCGACCAGACCAAGAACAACGATGTAGATCGTTCTTAGGTTCAGGAAGTTGGAGCCTACCATGGTAGCTCCTACAGAGAGGCCAAGGAACAGCGTAACGATGTTCATGAGCGCATTCTGTGCTACATCAGAAAGTCTGCCTGTCAGGCCAGTCTCATTTAAGAGGTTACCAAACATCAGGCAGCCGATCAGCGGAGCTGTCGAAGGAAGAAGCAGGACAACGAAGATCGTGACGACGATCGGGAAGAGGATCTTCTCGGTCTTCGTTACTTCACGTAACTGCTCCATCTTGACGGAACGTTCTTTCTCCGTGGTCAATGCCTTCATGATCGGAGGCTGAATCATAGGGATCAGTGCCATGTAGCTATAGGCTGCCACGGCGATCGGTCCTAAAAGATGAGGTGCCAGCTTCGTGGTGGTCAGGATGGCTGTCGGGCCGTCCGCACCGCCGATGATACCGATCGAAGCGGCTTCATTTCCATTAAATCCAAGCAGGGTTGCACCGAAGAATGCGAAGAACACACCAAACTGTGCCGCCGCGCCGAGCAGTAAGCTCTTCGGGTTGGAAATCAAAGGACCGAAGTCGGTCATCGCACCGATACCGATAAAGATCAGGCACGGGTAAATACCGGCTTTGACACCGATGTAGAGAATATCAATCAGTCCGCCATGTGACAGGATATAACCATAGCTGTGGTAAAACTCACTGGTGCTGTCTAAAAAGTTGTTCCAGAGCTCTTGATGATACAAAGCGTTCTCAAAGCCGCCCAGTACACTGACGTTGGCCAGCAAACAGCCAAACGCAATACCAACCATCAGAAGCGGCTCATACTGCTTCTTGATACCAAGATAAAGCAGTCCGCAAGCGATCAAAACCATCGCCAGCGCTTTCCAGCCATCTTCTGAGAGAAGGATCTGGGCAAAGCCAGACTCTTGTACCAGCTTGCCGAGGGATTCTAACATGTTTTCACCCTCCTTTAACCCAGAACAATAATAGGAGTACCAGTATCAACCTTCGCCCCAGTCTCAACAAGAACCTGCACGACCTTTGCATCATGAGGAGCCATGATCTCGTTCTCCATCTTCATTGCTTCCAAAACTGCCAGAACTTCGCCGCCCTTGACACTGTCGCCGGCCTTGACGTTCATCTTAACGATCGTGCCAGGCATCGGGGAGGTGACCTGCTCACCAGCAACTGCCGCAGGAGCTGCAGGTGCTGCAGGAGCAGCCGGAGCCTGTGCCACAGGAGCAGCAGCTACAGGTGCTGCAGGTGCCGCCTGGACAGGCGCAATTGCTTCATATTCATCGAGGAGGATGGCTTCGCCATGCTCGACCTCAACCTCGTAGGTCTTTCCCATCAGCGTTACTTTATACTTCATTTATTTGACCTCCTTGATGGATTTAAATCTAAGTTCATTGAGTGGCTTGCCCATCTGATCTGCCACAATGGCCATGATCATAGCTGCCACCTTCGGATCGGTATCATAAAGCTTGCACTCGCCTGCGCTGCCCGGTGCTGTCTTCTTCGGTGCTTCCGGTGCGGCTTTCACAGTCTCTACGGGAGCTGCCTTCTCTTCGGCTGCTGCCTTACGCTTGGTGCTTGCCACCATGATCTTGCCAACGATGATGATTACAACCATCAGCAAAATCAGGCCTATAAATACCACCGCGTATCCCAGGATCGCCTTTAAAAACGCATCTCCCAGGCCAAGCATCTCACCCTGAATCGTGGTGCTTGTCAAACTAACCAACTGCATAACTTACCTCCTTACGCCTCCGTGATGGTGTACTTCACAACCTTCTCACGGTCTTCTTTGCGCTTCTTGAGGAATGCCTCTGCCTGTGCAGGGAAGCAGATGTAGCTCATGATATCCTCTTCGGTCTCTGCAAGCTCGCCCAGTGCTTCTTTCGCCTTCACGAAATCTTCGCCGGTGCGCTTGGAGTCTTCGATTCTGCAGTCGATCGGCTTGCCGCCAACGCCCAGAATCTTCTCTTCCAGTGCTGCATCCACCGGTGCAGGAGAGATACCATACTCGCCCTTGAAGTAGTTCTTTACTTCGTTGGAAATGTTCTTATAACGCTCGCCGACCAGGACGTTTGTCACTGCCTGGTTACCAACCATCTGAGACAGAGGAGTTACGAGCGGAGGATAACCCATATCCTTGCGGACTGCCGGGATCTCAAGCAGAGCCTCGTCGAACTTATCCATCGCGTTCATGTCCTTTAAGTTCGCAATCATGTTGGAAAGCATACCGCCCGGTACCTTGTAAACCAGTGCCTGGGAGTCGGTTCCCATGCTCTTCGGATTGATCGTGCCCTTGTCGATATATTTCTGCTTGATCGGCTTAAAGTAATCATTCACCTCATTGATGACCTTCTCGTTCAGATCGGTCTCAATGCCGTACTGCTGCAGTGCATAGAACAATGTCTCGGTTGCCGCCTGGCTGGTTCCGTTGGAGAAGCAGCTGGTTGCGGTATCGATCACGTCAACGCCGGACTCGATGGCCTTGGTTAAGGTCATGTAAGCCATACCGGTTGTGCAGTGGGTGTGCAAAATGAGCGGGATGTCGCCGACAGCGTCCTTGATCCCCTTGATCAGGCCTTCTGCCTCGTAAGGGCTCATCGTTCCAGCCATATCCTTTAAGCAAAGGGTATCGAAGCCCATCTCCACCAGCTTCTTGCACATCTCGACATACTTGTCAACCGTGTGCACAGGGCTCTGGGTGTAGCTGATGCAGCCGGAAGCGATCGTGCGGTCGGTTGCATACTTCTTCGTCGCTGCGAGTGCGGTCTCCAGATTGCGGAAGTCATTCAGCGCATCGAAGATACGGATCACATCGATACCGTTCTTGATGGAAAGCTCCACAAACTTCTCTACCACGTCATCGTGATAGTGCTTGTAGCCCAGAAGGTTCTGACCACGCAGCAGCATCTGCAGACGAGTGTTTGGCATACGCTCGCGAATCT
This sequence comes from Lachnospiraceae bacterium, assembly GCA_017480565.1. Lineage (GTDB taxonomy): Bacteria > Bacillota > Clostridia > Lachnospirales > Lachnospiraceae > RGIG1588. The sequence goes on from JAFVAL010000020.1 coordinate 81,010, forward strand.
TGCGCAGTCTCTCCCAAGGATCCTCTCCCAGGTAACGAAGGCAGGAGTCAAACGTTGCGCCGCCCCAGCACTCCACCGAATAGTAGCCCGCCTCATCCATCTTCGGCAAAATCGCCTCGAAATCCGCGTAAGGAAGCCTGGTAGCCATCAGTGACTGGTTGGCGTCACGCAGGACGGTTTCGGTAAATTGTACTTTTTTCATAGTGTCCTCCATATATTGCATTGCCAAAATTTTCCATGTATACTATACCACCAAACGAGGGTCGGATGCAAGAGGAAGAGCGCCCAAAACTCATAAAAAATGACACTCTTTGAAGCTTTGTCCAAAGCCTCAAAGAGCGCCTTTCCATAAATGCAATATCTACTTAAAACACCCAGTTCCCATTTCTGAAAACAGGCACGAGTGTTCCATCTTCCTTGATCCCATCCACAGACAGTTCCTTCGTGCCAAACATGAAGTCCTCATGCTCCATCGAATCGTTGGCTCCGTGCGCGGCAAGCTCCTCATCGCTCATATCCACGCCACCTTTTAAGTTCTCCGGATACGGTCTTCCCAGGGCCAGATGACACGCTGCATTTTCATCATAGAGCGTGTTGTAAAATAAGATCCCGGACTTTGAGATCGGGGAATCGTAAGGCACCAGCGCGACCTCACCTAGATAGCAGGAGCCTTCGTCAAACTCTACCAGCTTCTTTAAGCTGTCCTTCCCTTCCTTCGCATCATAATCAACAACTTTTCCGTCTTCAAAACGCAGCCAGAAGTCCTTGATCAGTTTTCCCTGATAATTGAGCGGCTTGGACGCAAAGACGATACCATTAACACCGGTCTTTAATGGCATGCAAAATACTTCTTCAGTCGGCATGTTGGGGTCAAAATAGACCCCCTTCGGCGTTGTGCAGCCACCGCCAACCCAGATGTGACCTTTCACGAGTTCTACGGTGATATCGGTGCCCAGCTCGCTGGTAAAATGTAATGCCTTAAAGTTATATTCATTCATTTGATCCGCGTGCGCAATCAGCTCTGCATCGTGCTGGTTCCAGGCATCGATCGGATCATTGTCTTCCGTCACTCGCGTGACCGCAAAAATCGCATCTCCCAGTTTTTCGAACGCTTCCTCATCGCTAAGCTCCGGGAAGACCACCTTCGCCCATTCCACAGACGGTACGCCAAAGACGCACCACTGCCCTACGTTATTCATCGTGTAAGCCTGCAGATCTGCCATCTTCTTGTAATAGGCCACATTGGCCGCATGCAGCTTCTCACCGTCCACATCTGCCATCGCACCGGGCTTTTCCGAATCGATGGAAATGTAGCAGGCGCCGCCATCATGCTGATATTTGGTTCGGTCGTATTTCCACTGAGGAACCTCGCCAAGCGTCTCGATGGACTGAAATTCATAATCCATCTTGGAAAGCTCCATATCACGCCATTCCACGCTCACATAACGAGCGCCGGCCTCGTAAGCGTATCTGACCACTTTTCTTGCAAATGCAGCATCCCTGACATTTGCCCGGATGATCACGGGCTGGTCTTTCTGCACATTGGCGCCTTTTTTGATCACAAGCTGCGCGAGCTTATCATACATCTTCTCAGAAACCATGTCTCTCTCCTTCTACTCTTCATTATCTATCAAATGTTCTAACCAAAAAGAAAGGCCTTGCCATCCTCGGACGCAAAGCCTTCCACTTACAACTCATTTCACTTAGAAATAAAGCTTCTCCTCGAAATAAGCAACCAGATCCTTGATGGCCACTCTCTCCTGCGCCATCGTGTCACGGTCACGAACGGTCACGCAGCCGTCTTCTTCGGAATCGAAATCATAGGTCACGCAGTAAGGCGTTCCGATCTCATCGAGTCTGCGGTATCTCTTACCGATGTTGCCGCGGTCATCAAACTCGCAGTTCCAGCGCTTAGAGAGCTCTGCAAATACCTTCTCTGCGCCTTCATTTAACTTCTTGGAAAGCGGAAGCACACCGATCTTGACCGGTGCCAGTGCGGGATGGAAATGAAGCACGGTACGGACATCGCCTCCCTCAAGTTCTTCTTCATCGTATGCACTGCAAAGGAAAGCCAAAGTCACGCGGTCTGCGCCAAGAGAAGGCTCGACAACGTAAGGAACATATTTCTCATGAATCTCATCGTCAAAGTAGGTCAGATCTTCGCCGGAGACGTTGATGTGCTGCGTCAGATCGTAATCGGTACGGTCAGCGATACCCCAAAGTTCGCCCCAGCCGAACGGGAAGAGGAACTCGATATCGGTCGTTGCCTTGCTGTAGAAGGAAAGCTCTTCCTTCTCGTGGTCGCGCAGACGCATCTCTTCCTGCTTCATGCCAAGCGAAAGCAGCCAGTCACGGCAGAATCCTCTCCAGTACTCAAACCACTCAAGGTCGGTGTCAGGCTTGCAGAAAAACTCAAGCTCCATCTGCTCAAACTCTCTCGTACGGAAGGTAAAGTTACCCGGTGTGATCTCATTTCTAAAAGACTTACCGATCTGGCCGATACCAAACGGAACTTTCTTGCGGGAAGTTCTCTGCACATTCTTAAAGTTGACAAAGATACCCTGTGCGGTCTCAGGGCGCAGATAAACGATGTTCTTTGCATCCTCGGTGACGCCCTGGAAGGTCTTAAACATCAGGTTAAACTGACGAATGTCGGTCCAATCTTCCTTGCCGCAGGACGGGCAGCAGACATGACGCTCGTCAATGAACTTCTTCATCTCTTCCTGGCTCCACGCATCGACAGAACCCTCGATGGTCTCACCCTTCTCCTCGAGATAATCCTCGATCAGCTTATCCGCACGGAAACGCTCGTGGCAAGCCTTACAATCCATCAGAGGATCCGAAAAGCTCCCGAGATGTCCCGAAGCAACCCAGGTCTGCGGATTCATCAAGATCGCGCAGTCCACGCCAACATTATAAGGGTTCTCCTGGATGAACTTCTTCCACCAGGCCTTCTTGACATTGTTCTTTAACTCTACGCCCAGATTACCGTAATCCCAGGTATTCGCAAGGCCACCGTAAATCTCGGAACCCGGATACACAAAACCACGGTTTTTCGCAAGCGCAATGATCTTCTCCATCGTCTTTTCCATCACATCTGTCTCCCTGTCTTTCACTTATTTCTTTTTAAATAACACAATCACAGGCTCGGATCCGTCGCCGGTCACGGTAAACTTATTGGTCAGTTCACCGCCTGCAAAATAAGCAACCTTCTGATTGACAATCACCTGGTACGCATTCTCGCCCTCGGCAGGAATTCCAAGCACCACGCCCTGGTACTGATCCGTGAAGGCCACCTGCGCATCACTCTCTTCCATCTTTGCACTCAAGATTGTGGTCGGTGCATAAGAAAGCAGCTGATTGCCGACGCCGGTTTTTAACTCCACTTCATTAAATGCGGTGAAATCCTCCGCCGTCGCATAAGAGAGGACGACAACTGCCTTGCCTTCCGCCTCTGTCACTTCCTTAAGCGTGATTCCTTCACTACCCTTTTCCTGATTATATGAAGCGACCGCAGCCTCGACGTAGCCCTTTAAGTCATCGACCGCGTAGGACTCACCAAAGTCCTCCATCAAGATGCCATCGATCGTGCCATCTTCTTTGATGAGCACAGTATTCATCGTGGCACCGTCAGCCGTCAACTCCTTCGGTGCTCTTACAAATAAGCCGCATCCGCTCGCAAAAATCATCAGCATCACAAGCACACGAGCGATGATCGTTTTAAATCTTCTCATCTCTATCTCCTCACAAGCGTTTCTTTCGCATACGCCTATTCATTGTAACCTCCCGGCAAGGCTTTTGCAAGCTGAAATGCCGCATTATTTCTGCTTAAATCTGAAAATCCAGAAGCGAAAGCGATTGAAACTCGCATTCCACGTAACGCTCGTAATAATCTTTCATCAGATCCGCGAGTTCTTCCTGCGCTTCCGGTGACAGCACAAAGGTATAAAGTTTCGCGAGCGGTGTCTGTAAAATGAACCGCATTGCGTAAAGCACGGTGTCGGAGACCTCCCGTCCTTTTAAGTCCAGCTTCTTGCAGTCCGGGCAGAGAAGCCCTCCGGCACGCACTGAAAAACAATTGATTTTCCCGGTCTGTCCGCAGCTCACACACTGAAACACCTGCGGTGCATAGCCCGCAAGCGCGATCATGCGCAGCTCACAGATTGAACGCACCAGATTTGGTGGCAGAGACTTCTTTGTCAGTGCCCGAAGCGACTGGTAAAGCAGCTGCATCACCTCGATCGCCGGCAGATTTTCTCTGGTGAAATAATTTGCCAGTTCGCAGAAATACTGCCCATAGCAGATCGTCGTCAGGTCGTCTCTTAGCTCCTCAAAATACGACAGGATATCCGCACGCACAATCGTGTAAGAATTGCGCCCCTCATAGACCTGAAAGTTCCCGTAGGCAAATGGCTGACAAGCCCCCAAAAGCGGGCTGTCCTGGCGCCTCGCTCCCCGCGCAAACGCAGAGATCTTGCCTCGCTCCTTGGTCAGCAGAAGCACATGCCGATCACGTTCGCCCACGGGCGACACTTTCAGTACAATCCCAGTCAACGTCACGCCTCCGGCCATACGCTCCTCCTTTCCAACGCATTTGCAAATGTCATCGCAGCCCGATAATCATCCTCTTATCTCTGATCGTCGTAATATCCGAAATTCTTTAACAAGAAATCTGACTCTCTCCAGTCCTTCTTCACCTTCACCCAAAGCTGGAGATTCACCTGCACGCCAAGCAAAGCTTCGATCCCGTAGCGCGCTCCGGTACCAATCTTTTTTAACATCGCACCGTGCTTTCCGATAATCATCCCTTTGTGGGAATCGCGCTCGCACACGATCGTTGCATGGATCTCCATGAGCCGCCCGCCGTGCTGTTCCTTCATGCTCTCGATGCTCACAGCAATTCCGTGCGGAATCTCATCAGAGAGCAGCTTAAGCGCCTGCTCACGGATTAACTCCGCCACGATCTGCCTCTCGGGCTGATCCGTAATCGTATCCTCATCGTAATACATCGGCCCTGGCTCCAGATACTTCATCATCGTATCTAGCAGATCCTCTTTGTTCTCGCCGGTCAGTGCAGACACCGGAATGATATCCGTGAATCTACAAATGTCCTTATACTTGTCAATGCAGGCTAAGATCTCTTCTTTCTTGACCGTATCAATCTTATTGATCACCAGGATCGCCGGCGTCTCACAGCGGTTGATCTGCTCCGCAATGTGCTGCTCGCCCGCCCCGATATACGTCGTCGGCTCGACCAGCCACAAGATCACATCCACCTCTTTTAGCGTCTGCTCTGCGACATTGACCATGTATTCGCCGAGCTTATTTTTCGCCTTGTGGATGCCCGGCGTGTCCAGGAAAATGATCTGGCCCCGCTCATCCGTATACACCGTTTGGATGCGGTTTCTGGTCGTCTGCGGCTTCGCAGACGTGATCGCAATCTTCTGTCCGATCAGCTGGTTCATGAGCGTCGATTTGCCCACATTCGGACGGCCAATTAACGCCACAAACCCGGATTTAAACTCTTCTTTCTTTCCCATCGTTATTCCACCGAAAGCTTGCAGGTCTCATCAAACAAGTCCTTCGCCTTCTCAATCTTTTCTTCATTGCCGACCACGCAGATCACATTTTCCGCGCAGATCGCACGCACCGCAGGCGCTAGCGCACGCACATCCGCCTGAGTCGCTGCAAGCAGTTCATCTCTTTCTTTCTGCAGTGTCTCGTAAGTCACGCCCGTCAGATAGAAGCCTAGATCTCTGCCACCCAGCGCCGCCGCTCCGAGAGGCGCATCCAGCCCGCCGAAGGTGCCGATGATATTTCTCGTCATCTCACGGTCAGAGCAGTCATACGACGCGACAAAGTCCGCCGCCTTCTCATACACCTTGTTCGTCTCTTCCAGATTCGGATCTCTGTAAGAGGAGAAGTAACCGATCCCGGTCCTGCCAAATCCGGCCGAGCACCCGTAAGCACCGCCCTTGACGCGGACATTGTCCCACAGATACGTCATCGAGAGAATCGAACGCAGCACGTGGAAGACCCCGTTATACGGAATTACCTGCCCGTAGCGGCCGACTCTGACCACATACTGCACCTGTCCGGCGGTCGTAAATCCTTCATTGTGATGTGAGATTGTCACCGGTGCAGTCTTCTTTGCAAATGTATCCTGCACGCCAAACGCGTTCTTTAACGCACGCAGATCCGGCAACACATCGTCAAGCATCTCTCTTCCGCAGGTCACAGAAATGAGGAGCTTCTCCGGGTCAAAGAGGCGATTTGCCAGCTTCTGAAGACGCTCTGCAACGCCTTTTAATGCAGTATCGTCCTTTGTGAGCAGATCACAGATGAACCGGTAGTAATCCACACCGCCCATCTTGTCGTTGACCGCGGCGCTCTCGGTCAGATACGCGTTGGCTCGCTTGACTGCCACCGCATTTCCTGCGCGGTCAAACTCATCCTGCATCCGGTAACGGATCTCCTCAAGCACCTCTTTCAGGCGCTTTAAATCCGAATAATCGGTCTCATTTAAGATCTCTTTTGCCAACCCAAATGCCTGCTCCTTTTCAGAGAGCAATGTCCGAAGCGAGAGCATCATTTTCATCGAAAATTCCTGCTGATTCTTCGGATACAGGCCGATCGAGGTCGTCAGGCCGCCGGTGTGGATGTTGATCTCATTGTTCAGATCTTCATAACCGTGCTTTGCGGTATCCATGATGCCGAGCGCGTCCGTCAAAAGTCCGGTGTAAGGCAGATCCTCTTCTGCCATGTCTGTGATGTCAAACAGTAGATCCACATACGCAATTCCATTGGAGAAATGATCATGGAACAAGATATGATCCTCGATCAGCTCGTTGGATAACGGTCGCGCTTTCGGATTGATGTCCTCGCGGCGAAGCAGCGGAATCTTTTCCTTGTCTTCCGGCGCATCCGGGGCTTGCTGGTACGCCCAGAGCGCTTCCTGGAAATCAACGATCCCTTTTAATTCTTCTTCACTTAACGAAGCCTTATAGGCCTCCAGTTTCTCTCGTAATTTCGCGTCATTTTTCGCCTGCAGGCCCGCTTCCGGGGCAAGCACCACCACCGCTGCGTGCGCATTTTCCAGGAAATACTTGCGAATCAGCTGCTCGAAATAATCGGTCTTCGCAAGGTCTCTCAGCTCTCCGTAGATGTCGCCTAGATCCATCCGGTCAAACGGGGCATCATCGTCATAGAGCCACGAATCCAGCGCTTTGATGCCGTAGAGCAGTCCCTTCGGATAACCGTACTCCGCCTCGCGGTACTTAAACTCAAAAATCGAAAGCGCGGCAAGTAACGACTGCTTATTGATGCCCTCCTCGCAGAGCTTTGTGAGCGTCTCGCGGATACATTTCACAAAATCATCCGCCTGCTCAGGATTCGCACCCTTCACATCGATCTCGTAGTTCGACTGGCGCAGGGAACTTGTGTAGCCACCACTGATATCCTTACCGATCCCCGCATCCAAAAGTGCCTGCTGCAGCGGTGCGCCGGGCATGCCAAGAATCGCGTAATCCAGCACATCCATCGCCACCGTAAGAAGCGCATCCGGCTTATCTTTGATCATCACGTTGTAGGATAAATACGTCTGATCCTTGCCGTCACTTTCCGCGGAAACCGGATAGTTGCCCTGCACCACACGCATCTGATCAAACGCAGGCTGCACCTGGATCTCAGAATTGACCGGTGCATACGTAAACGTCGATAAATACGCCTCATCCATCCACGCAAGCGTCTCCTCCATATCCATGTTGCCATAGATGAAAATGTAACTGTTGGACGGATGATAATATCTTCGATGGAAGTTTAAATAATCCTCGTACGTCAGATCCGGAATGTGTTCCGGGTCACCGCCGGACTCCACGCCATAGCAAGTGTCCGGATAGAGTCCCTCCATCGCAAGCCGTCCCGCAACGGTCTCCGGCGAGGAATAATCCCCCTTCATCTCGTTGTAGACGACACCGTTGTAGATCAGCTCGCCCTGCTCAGTCAGCTCATAATGCCAGCCTTCCTGGCGGAAGATCTTCTCTTCCTTGTAAATGTTCGGGTGGAACACCGCGTCAAGATATACATCCATCAAGTTGCGGAAGTCCTTATCGTTACAGCTTGCCACCGGGTAAATGGTCTTATCCGGGTAAGTAATCGCATTCAAAAAGGTGTTTAACGACCCCTTTGCAAGCTCCATAAATGGATCCTTTAACGGAAACTTCTCCGAGCCGCAAAGCACCGTGTGCTCAATGATATGCGCCACGCCCGTCGAGTCCGTCGGCGGCGTGCGAAAACCGATATAAAACACCTTGTTCTCGTCGTCATTCGCGATCGTAACCACGCGCGCACCACTCTTTTTGTGGCGGTACAACGTCCCGACACTGCCGATGCCGGGAAGGTTCTGTGTCTTTAAAAATTCATAAGCATCAAAAGCCATTGTATTCCTCTTTCTTTTCGTGTTATTTATGACAAATCAATCAGAGAATATTGTAGCGTAAATGAGGGGAAAAGACAAGACAGGCAAAGCACGATCATACGGCTTTGTCTGTCTAGTAAATTCCCAGAGTCTTTAATCAATTGCGCTTCCCACAGTTTAACCCGAATCTTCAGAACAACTCAGAACTGTATACTTGAATAATTAAGACAAGCATAGATCTCGATGTTGCTTTGAACACCTTTTTTGTTTGGAAATATAAGTCTTCCATAAGTTGGCCATCCAATCACAAACTCATTTTTAGGTAAATCCGCATCTGGAAAACAACCTATTTTTGTTAATCCATAAGCTTGAAGACTTCTTGAACTCTGAATAGGCAAAGAATACCGAAATGCATATTGTTTTCCTCTCTTTTCACAAGGAATCAGCCCTTTGCTATTAATCTCCTTTGTTGTTCTTGGAATATCGGTAGACGGGCAAACTGTCATCAACATGATTTGATAATATGCACCATCCAAATCCTTTTCTTCTCCTATTTTGCGCAGAAGAACTGTCCATCCAGTCCATATTGAAGAGCATATGCCCCTTTCAAGGGAAAAGCAAATGTATCTCCTATTTCCCATTTGGGTTTATAAATATGTTGTTTTAGCCTGAATTATTCACCGCTCTGTGGTGATTGCGGCTGAAATCCGCATAGTTACTATAGTTGCAAAGATTTGTTGCTTTCACTTGATAAGTGAATGGAAAAAGGACCAAATCTTTGGTAAAATTGAGGTGTCCTAAGCCATCAATCAAACCAGAAAAGAGGTCCTCCATGACTATTTTAAACACCTTATCATTAGAAAGCAATAAGCAAATCAGAATAAATTTTGGTGGCGGCGATCTTTCTTCAGACGGAGGCCTCCTCCTTGTCAAAGAATTCGCAGCGCGTATCGGTCTTATTAAGCTCATAAAGCGGATGTTTAAGACCAATGATCATTCGAACTGCCGCACCCACACAGATCCCGATAATCTGATGCAGATCATCTACCAGATCATTGCCTCCTACTTTGAGGATGACTGTGCAGATGAACTGACATATGATTCTGTTCTAACGGCAATCCTGGACAAAGACAAACTGGCTTCTCAGCCGACACTGTCCCGTTTCTGGAACCGAATGGATCTGGACACCCTCGCACAGTTTGATGCAATTACATCAAGGATGCGGGAACTCATCTATGCAGTTAAGCTGCCCGAACACATGCTGTTTGACCTCGACTCCACCCTCTTGAACACTTACGGTACACAGGAGAAGCCTTTAACTACCATTACCAGGCACATGGATATCATCCGCTTCTGTGTTATGATGGCCTTACCGGAGACCTGCTCAAAGCACAACTTCGGGATGGCACCAGGTGCTGCAGCAACGGCGTGGATCAGTTTATGATCCCGCTGCTTAAGGAATACCGCACGAAATATCCATCCATGCTGCTCTATCTCAGAGGTGACAGCAGCTTCGCGACGCCGGAACTACACGATGCGTGCGAAGACAATGAATGCAAGTATGCCATTCGTCTAAAGCAAAATGCATCTCTGTTGGCGCTCGCCTCAGATGCCGATAATGCACTCTACCGGGCAACGCGCCATAACCAAGTGGATTATGCTGTCGAATACGGCGAATTCGACTATCAGGCAGGCAGCTGGGCTCATCCAAGAAGGGTTGTCTTCAAGATAAAGAAGCCCCAGAACCAGATGGTGCACCAGTATACATTCATTGTCACAACGATGGAGAGCGAACCTTACCAGGTCGTTCAGTTTTACTGCGGCAGAGGCAAGATGGAGAACTTCATCAAGGAAGGAAAAAATGGATTCGACTTTTCTTCCGTGAGCAGTCACTCCAAGGTTGTGAATGCAACCGCCTGCAAGTGCATATGCTTGCCTACCCCCTGTTTAACTGGTTTCGACGACTAGCTCTATCCGCGAGCATGCGTTCCCTGCGGATTGACACCATTCGTTTAAAACTGCTGAAAGTTGCTGCAAGGGCGATTCATTCAGCAAGATACACGATATTCAAGCTGTGTAGTAGCTGCCCTTATCAGAAAGAGTTCTACGAAACACTTTCGAACATATGGAGACTGCAGCCACAGCTGGAATGATCAGCAAACTAAGGACCTTGACAATCTCAAAGCAGAATGTGGATAACCATGGGGAAAGTCTGCCCTTCTGTGGATTATTTTCAAGTTCTGCCGGGGACTGTTTTTACAATTTCAGCGGAGGCACAAAATTTCTATGATTTCAGGCTTCCGTGAATAATTCAGGACAAATATTATACAATTTCGTCTGTTGGCTTTTTTAACTCTTCATCCTAAGTTATTCATCACCTTGCGGTAAATTATTCAGGTTTTATCTCTTCCAACTCTTTATTAATTGTTATTGGTGGTAGTAATCTATCATTTCTTACAATAGATTTCCCATTTGTTCCAATAAACACAATCTCCAAAACATTCTCTCCTGGTTCGAGCAAGAACAACGATTGTTTTATATTTCTCTTGTCTTCTACAGCTGTTAAATACCGTTCTTTCAATAATCCAGAATCCTGATCCTTCAGAAAATCACCAACAATTGAAGCTCTACATGAATTATTTGATTTGTTATCTATTATCAAGTAACAATAATAATAAACCTTTCCATCCTCTATGGAATAGTCAGAAAAAAAAGACTTTTCTTTATTTAGGACTAACTGACTGTCTGTGTCTCCTATATAACATCCACTAGCACAAATAATGCAAAAAAACAGGATCAAAATCATTGATCGCTTCATCTTTTCTAATCCCTCCATTAATCACTTCGTCATTGCGACAATCGTTCTGCTTCCGCATCCAATTCCTCCCAAATGGTAACTACCGTTTACATTCCATTTGACCGCGATATAATAATCTGTAGGATTCACAAACGGAATAGAATGGGCAAAATCTGATTTAGCCTTATCACTAGAGTACTTAAAATTTGGATCAATCATATCATTCCAAGTACATCTCAAATCATATTCAATAATATCATTATAGTGCCTTTTGATGTATCCTGTTATTTGCAGTCCACCTACATCTGCATTTGTCCCATGAAGATATTGATAACCAATAATGGACTCTCCATTTTCGATCTCACAGTTTGTAGTTAAATCTAATATAACACATTCTCCATACTGAAGACTTACTGCAACGGACTTAACGAGTATTAGTATTTTTTCGGTTAGAATTTCATTATCATTCATATACTTATCCCATTTTTCATTGTCTGCAATGAAATCTTCTCCGTTACCCGTAAGCCAATGCCATAATATGGCTCTACCTGCCCAGTCATTTTTTAAAGACCATATGGAATTAAATGCATACATTCCAGCATAATCTTTGTTTTCAATTGGACTATTCATACAGTATGCAAACATATTGTACCCGATAAAATCCTGTCCCGTACTCGCATAGCTATCTGCATTCACAAACCTGCAGATCTCCGGATCATAGTACCTGCTTCTCAGATAGTAGAACCCTGTTTCCTCGTCGAAGTAGTAGCCTCTATACCTGATCGGATTGGCCTGCGCGATCGTTCCGGTGATACTTGTCGCCTTGCCCCAGGCATCATAGACATAGCTGCCTACGACTGTTCCAGAGTCATTGATGATCCCGGTTACGTCTCCCTGCAGGTTCGTCACATAGAAGTACAGGTTCCAGCTTCCGCTTCCCTGTTTGTACCAGAATCCTCTCGCATTTCCGCTCTCATCATAGAGAAACTCAAAGGTGGTTCCGTCGTTCTGGTAAGTGGAGAACAGCTTATCTCCGACCCAGTTATACCTCGTGGTGACACTTCCAACGGTCTTTTGCAATCTCCTTCCATCCGTATAGTACTGGTAGCTGATGTTGGTTCCGGTTCCGCTGTTTGTGATTCCTGTTAACTGTCTTCCGTTACTCCAGGTAAAGGTGCTCCCGTCATAC
>JAFVAL010000021.1 GCA_017480565.1 Lachnospiraceae bacterium
CAGACAGACAGACAGGCTGAAATAGCGCTTCTGCAGTATGTATTTGGATATGTGCTCTTACCTCTTGGCGAGACATGTGATATGAAGGCTGGAAAAGCTATCAAAGCTGTTGAGTTGACAAACGATGAAGACTCGGAACATCCATATATGTGCTACGGAGGGAATGGCCTTCGGGGATATATTGGGAAAACAAACTATTCTGGAGAGTATCCCATCATAGGCCGCCAGGGTGCATTGTGTGGTAATGTGCAGTATGCCGAAGGAGAGTTTTACGCGACAGAACATGCTGTTGTAGTAACATCCAAAGGATTATATAAGCAGAGATACCTATATTATCTGCTTACTGCGATGGATCTGAATCAGTATAAATCAGCCGGTGCTCAACCAGGACTTGCTGTGGGAAAACTGGAGACCGTTCCTGCTCCGGTACCTTCAATGACAAAGCAAGAAGAAGTAGTTAGCATATTGGATCGCTTCGACCGCCTCTGTAACGACCTCTCTTCCGGTCTTCCCGCTGAGATTGAGGCCAGGCAGAAGCAGTATGAATATTATCGGGATAAGCTCCTGACCTTCAAGGAGAAAGCATAAGAAAGAAGGTGGCTGAATGCCGTATTTCAACATTGTTGCCCAGACATCGGAAAACACCGTTGTCACGGAGTATGAGCCGGTGAAGGCCCGGTCCGACAGCTATCAGAGTGAAGCTGAACTGGAGCGGGAATTTATCCGTATGCTCACCGAACAGGGCTATGAATACCTTCCGATTCATTCGGAGGCTGAGCTGATCGCAAATCTCCGGAAGAAGCTGGAGATCCTGAATAGCTATACCTTCTCCGATTCCGAGTGGAACCGGTTCTTTAAGGACGCCCTGGCAAATCCGAATGACCATATCGTTGAAAAGACCAAGAAGATCCAGGAGGACTTCGTTCAGGTCCTGAAGCGTGATGACGGCTCCACCAAGAACATCACCCTGATCGACAAGAAGAACATTCATAACAATCTTCTTCAGGTCATCAATCAGTATGCTATCAGCCAGGACGAAGGAGCACGGCACAGCAACCGCTATGATGTGACGATCTTGGTCAACGGCTTCCCGATGATCCATGTGGAGCTGAAACGGCGCGGTGTGGCTATCCGGGAGGCTTTTAACCAGATCGACCGGTATCAGAGAGATTCCTTCTGGGCCGGAAGCGGTCTGTTTGAGTACGTCCAGATCTTCGTCATCAGCAACGGCACGAACACCAAGTACTATTCCAACAGCACTCGGTTCAATGCCATTAAGGATGCGAAGTCCGGTAAGCAGAGGAAGGAAAAGACCAGCAACAGCTTCGAGTTCACCTGCTTCTGGGCCGATGCCAATAACCGCGTGATTCCGGATCTGATCGACTTCACCCGGACCTTCTTTGCCCGGCATACGATCCTGAATATTCTGACCAAGTACTGCATCTTCACTTCTGAGAATATGCTGATGGTCATGAGACCGTATCAGATTACAGCAACGGAACGGATCCTGAACCGCATCGAGATCGCCAACAATTATAAGAAGTATGGCACCGTGGCCGGTGGCGGCTATATCTGGCATACGACCGGTTCCGGCAAGACCCTGACATCCTTCAAGACGGCCCGGCAGGCCTCGCAGCTTCCTTATATTGATAAGGTTCTCTTCGTAGTAGACCGTAAGGATCTGGATTACCAGACCATGAAGGAATATGACCGCTTTGAGAAGGGCGCTGCCAACAGTAACACCAGCACTGTGATCCTAAAACGTCAGCTGGAGGATCCAAATTCCCATATCATTATTACGACCATCCAGAAACTCTCGACTTTCATAAAGAAGAATCCCGGCCATGATGTTTACCAGAAGCATGTGGTCATCATCTTTGACGAATGCCACCGCAGCCAGTTCGGTGACATGCATACAGCTATCGTCAAAAGTTTCAAAAAGTATCATCTATTCGGATTCACCGGTACGCCGATCTTTGCGACAAATACCGGGGCAGTTCGTAATCCACAATTCTTCACAACTGAGCAGACATTTGGAGACCAGCTCCACAGCTACACTATTGTGGACGCCATCAACGATAAGAATGTCCTGCCGTTTCGCGTGGACTATATTAAAACCATGGATACAGACCCAGATATCGATGATAAAGATGTCTGGGATATCGACCGTGAGAAGGCATTTATGGCTTCGAAGCGAATCGAGCTTGTAACCCGGTATATTTTGGAGCACTTTGACCAAAAGACATATCGCGGTGATAAGACGTACCTTTTTAACTCTTTGATGAATATTTCGGATGTTGCAGTAGGAAACAACGGGACTGTCGAAGAGGTGAAACAGCAGCAGCGAGTCAGTGGCTTTAATTCAATCCTTTGCGTGGCATCCGTTCCAATGGCGAGGCTTTATTATCAAGAATTCCAGAAACAGATGGCTGCTGATCCGACAAAGAAGCTTCGGATCGCAACCATTTACAGCTACGGAGCAAATGAAGCCGAGCCAGATGCGGATCTCCTGGATGAAGAGAACAGCGAGGACACCAGCGCTCTTGACCAGACTAGCCGTGACTTCCTGGATAAAGCTATTCAGGATTACAACAAGATGTTCCATACGAACTACTCGACAGATGGTGACCGTTTCCAGAACTATTATAAAGACGTTTCACTTCGGATGAAGAATAAGGAATTGGATCTCTTGATCGTGGTAAATATGTTCCTGACCGGTTTCGATGCTACTACACTTAACACGCTATGGGTCGATAAAAATCTTAAGATGCATGGTCTAATTCAGGCTTTCAGCCGGACCAATCGCATTCTGAACAGTATCAAGAGATTCGGTAACATTGTGTGCTTCCGGAACCTTCAGAAGCGGGTAGATTCAGCCATTTCTTTGTTCGGTGATAAGAATGCTGGAGGAATTGTGCTTCTTCAGAAATATGATGCATATTATTACGGCTACACTGATATGGAAGGCAAGCCACATCCAGGTTATGTGGATATGATAGATGACCTGACCACGAAGGTCCCGCTATCTGAACCGCAGATCATAGGAGAGCAGAATCAGAAGGATTTTATTGCCTTGTTTGGTGCTATTCTTCGAATGCGTAACCTATTATCATCTTTTGATGAATTCAAGGGTCATGAGCTGATTTCAGAGCGTGATCTGCAGGATTATCTGGGAAGATACCAGGATCTCCGTGATGAGTGGAGAAGAAAGCGTGAAGGCAAGGATGCAGAGGACATCACTGACGATCTTGTCTTCGAGGTCGAGCTGATCCGTCAGATTGAGATCAACATTGATTACATACTGCTTCTGGTCAAGAAGTACCATGATACGCACTGCACAGACAAGGAAGTTCTGATCACGATCCAGAAGGCTATCGATGCCAGCCCGGAGCTGCGCAGCAAGAAGGCCCTGATTGAGACTTTTATTGCAGGAATCAACGACGTAGACGATGTCATGGTCGAATGGCACGATTATGTGGCAAAAGAGCGTGAGCGCCAGCTCGTGGAGATTGTTAACAGCGAGAAGCTGAAGGAAGCTGAGACCCGGAAGTTCCTGGAAAATGCTTTCCGGGATGGCGAAATACGAACCACTGGAACCGATATTGATAAACTGATGCCACCGGTATCTCGCTTTGGTGGTGGAGGAAGAGCCGCGAAGAAGCAAGGGGTTATCGACAAGCTGAAGGCATTCTTTGAACGGTTCTTTGGCCTTAGTGACTCAAGCTTTTCAACAATGAACCAGACAACAAAAGCAACCGTCTACGATTATTCATCAATTCCAGTTAGCATCGCAGCGGAACCTGGAGCTGAACATAGAAATAAACCAAATTAACAAGCAGAAGGGTGATAAGCATGGCATATGGAAAAGCAATAGAATTATTTCTGGTAAATGGAACCGCAGACAGCTTAATTACTGCGGAACTTTCTAACTGGAATGGGAGGCAATTAAGATTCCCAGGACGGAAGTCGCTAATTGTGAACGAGAAGACATGAAGGCGGTAGGTGTTTACTTTTTGATCTGCCAGGAAGACGATGGAACGGATTCTGTTTATATCGGAGAAGCTGAGAATGTTTTGGATCGTCTCGCTCAGCATCTTCGTGATTATCAATCCGGCAAAGAGAAGTACTACTGGAACACGGCAGTCATTTTTGTCGGTCGGGATCTGAACAAGGCACTGATCCGATATCTTGAGAACCGATTTGTAGAGATTGCGAAGGAATGTGGCCGGTATGCCATACTGACTAAGAACACATACAAGAATACGGTTCTTAAAGAAGCCCAGATAGCGACGATGGAGGAATTCATCGATAATGTGAAGGTTCTTATCAACACTTTAGGATATAAAGTTTTGGTTCCTGTTCCGAAGGCATCGGACGATACCGTTTACCTTTACTGCAAAGGAGCCAGCTCATCAGCAAAGGGATTCGTCAGTGCTGGTAGTTTTACTGTGCTTGAAGGCTCTACGATATCAGATCATACAGTTCCATCATTGGAGACAAGGGGAAAGACCTATTACAAATTACGCAATAACCTGATTAAGGATGGCGTTATTGTTGACAGAGCATTTACAAGAGACTATGAGTTTAATGCGCCCTCTGCAGCCTCGGCCGTGATTTTAGGCCACACATCAAATGGAAAGATTGACTGGAGAACTGCAGATGGGGTTAAGCTCAAAGATCTATGAATTATTGGTAAAGACAATCTCACTGCTGAAACACTAAGCAGTCAGAAATAGGAGTTAATTAAAGCGCTAAGAATAGCTGCAGAAGTAAAAACGAGGTGTATAGAATATGCACAAGATACATTTTCAAAAGATAGTGCTCAATTATGAGGATGAAACCGGAGCTAGAGTAGGCATAGATATTCATTGCCGGCCGGAGCATACTTTTGCTGAAGGAGTATGTAATTGGTGTAATGAAAAAGAAACATTCACAGAAGGTTTCAACTACATTGAAATCGAAAACCCAGAAGATTTATATGACACGCTTAGGGAATGGTGGCCAATTATACATGAGCCTGATCAATTGGTTTGTGATACACCCCTTCGCTATACACTAGCAATTATTACTGATGAGGGCGAAAACATAATAAACGGAAATACATTTAATACAGCCGTTGAAGCTATAGTGATGAAAATGGTGTGGTATACTCCCCGTAGCTTTAGAGATCAAGCGAGTTTAATACTTTTTGGTGTTAGCCCTGTTGAATAAAGTGGATGGACAGAAGGCTGTGCCTTGGTAATTAAAAGTAATGAATGGAAGGTCGAGGTTATCATATGGATGCACAAAAAGCTTTAATCACAAATATATTCAACAACGCAACATTAATAGAAGTACCTTTTTTCCAGAGACCGTATGTGTGGGATGAAGAGTTATGGGCAAAGTTTATTGAGGACATGGAATTTGTCGTCAAAACGCGGCGATCGCATTTTCTCGGTGCTATTATCTTAAAGGATGCAGGCCAGCCGGATCCTGGGGATAGATTTGCTCAGCGTAGAACTATCGTAGATGGACAACAACGACTGACAACATTTCTCTTATTCATGAAAGTATTATGCCTAAAGCAAAACCAATCAGTTACGTTCGACTTGCAATTTAGGATAATGGGACAGGAGATTGCCCTTCGTCATGGGCAAATTGATGCAGCAGCGTTTGAGGCTGCCACATCCGCAACATCACTGGCAAAAATCAATAATTGGCCTCAGGATTCGAGGATTATCGACGCATATAATTATTTCATTGACCATGTTAACCCATCAAAATTAGACATAATGACAATTTTTATGAATGCTCAGTTTGTGAGAATTGATTTGGGTTATGACGAAGACGAGCAGCAGATATTTGACACGATTAATTCACTAGGAGTGAGGTTAACTACTGCTGAGCTACTTAAGAACTATTTCTACTCCAGGGAAGATATAGATCAATATAGGAAAGGCTGGGTAGATGTTTTTGAGAAGGATAGTGAGACTCGTGCTTATTGGAATCAAGAATTTGAAACAGGCCGCATCACGAGATCTTTGATAGATGTATTTTTTGATTCTTACTTTCAACTCTTTGTTCAAAATGCAAGATATAAGGTGCTAACAGAAGACAAAATAGCGTATGACAGATTGGAGCACTTAGCTAAATCGTACCAGGACTTTATCAAACGATATTGCAGTGGAGATAAAAAAGTGATCCTTGGACCTATGCCTGAATATGCTAAAAAGTTTAGAGAGACATTTGACCCCGAGTGTGTAAATAGACAGATGCCAAAGTATTCTGGCCTAGAAAGAATAAATGTTATTATCTTTGGCTTAAAAAGTACGACATTAATTCCTTATGTTTTATACTTGGCATGCAATGTAGAGGATCAGCTAGAGTTAGATAAAATTCTTGGAATTTTGGAAGCATACATTATGCGAAGAATTGTGATTCGGGCTACCACAAAAAACTATAACAATCTGTTTGTTTCATTGATTCTGAACAGGGTTAAATCTTCCGATGCTTTGCTTAATGCATTAAAGAGAACTGGTGATGCAACCACATATGTACCGTCTGATGAAGAGATGTTAAACGGATTTAATAACAGTAAACTAACAAACCTTCAAGCAAAAGGAGTACTTTACTTTATTGAATCTGGCCTGCGTTCAGATAAGAGTTCAACCGCACTTCTAGGGTTTAAACAATATAGTCTCGAACACCTTATGCCTAGAAAGTGGAGGAACCATTGGCCTCAATGCGATTCTGAGGAAGCAATCAGAGGCAGAGATCAAAAGATTCAGACGTTAGGTAACTTTGCAATTATTCCACAGTCACTTAATACCTCGATAAGTGATGCGGATTGGGAGACAAAAAAGAATGGAAGAAAAGATAATCCAGGATTGGCTGTATGTGCAACTGGATTATTAACTATGGATAATGTGTTGTCTGCAGACATATGGGACGAACAAACAATTAGTGATCGAAGCCGTTGGCTATGGGAAAACGCAAAAGAACTATGGTCAACTATCGCACCAGCAATCAACGAAAGTGCTGGTGGGTTAAGAGGCGTTTCTCAAAGTGATAATATTGGTGAGCTGAGAAGAAGGTATTGGACATATGCCTTGCCAAAGATCCAAAGACAAAATCTAAGCAAAGGCACATTTCTGAATTGTAATCCGACAAAGACAAATACTTTGTCAGGATATTTTGGCATAAGAGGATGTAGAGTCGATTGCATCGCGAATCTGAACATGGCACGTATAGATTTTTACTTTTCTCGTTCAGATGCCAAAGAAAACAAGCGTATGTTTGATGCGGTGTATTTACACAAAAATGAAATAGAAGACTCCCTTGGTGTGAAACTTGACTGGTCACGTGCTGATGATTACGTAGGGTCTTGGATTGTTTATCATCTGTATGATATAAGTGTTGCGAACGAACAAGACTGGTCTGAAATGGCAGAGTTCCATGCGGAATGGAGCAACAAGATCTGCGATGCTATCATTCCATTTATACCAGTGGACAATCATGATGAAATGCGGCTGCTAGAGGTTTCAGGATGGACAAGAGAATGGGCTATCGAGCGTGAAGACATAGATCTTGACTTGACGGCATGTAATCGGAATTACACCAGATTTACTACTGAATGCATGGATCAGATTCTTCCGCCACTGGCAGGGATATTAAGTGAATGGGGGACAGAAACACATTACTTCTATGAGATTGTAACTACATCACAAAGAACTAATGTTCAACTGTCAATCAACTCTAAAGGCATAACAGATGATTTTAGAGATATATGTGATAGAATTCAGAGGTGGTATCCATCAAGAGCAAATCAATTAGACTGGCATTATCGATTTCCATTTAGAACAAAGTCTTTAGCACTGGAAGGCGCAGATAAAGGGGTTGTTTATCAGTATTTGGATGGATGCATGAGGGAGCTTCGAGAATTTGAACACGAGCTCGTTCAAAGACTAGATCAAGACAAAGTCGAACATCCTTCAGATTAACAATGTATGTTTTGTAATTGCTGCTCCGGATCTGGAACAAGTGGAAATAGAATATAACCCTACATAGACTTATAAGAGGCGTATCTGGATGTCCATCACAAAAACTGATTTCATGCGCGGCATGCAGTGCCGCAAGATGCTTTGGCTTGACAAACACAAACAAAGCCTTAAGGTGATTCCACTGGAGGTTCAACAAGTCCTCAATGCAGGCAACGATTTTGGCGACCGGGCGATGGCGATGTTTGGTGATTATGAAGAGATGACCGTCTATCGTCCTGGGACTACATTTCCAGATACCAAAGCGATGATTGTGAAGACGCAGGAACATTTGGAAATGGGAACCCCGGTAATATGTGAAGCTGCATTTTCAAATTACAACAATTACTGTGCAGTGGATATCCTACGGAAAACGGAAACTGGCTATAATATTTACGAGGTGAAGAATGCCTCGCAGGTGTATGATCAGTTTGTCCGGGACGTTGGGTTTCAGTATTACATCGTCGATCGCTGTAAGGTCAAGATCGACAAGATCTTTATCGTGACACATGGACCGGATGAAGAGAATCCGTTCGTTATTAATGATGTGACGCAGCAGGCCAAGGGATATGCAAAATGGGTGAATGATAATATCTGGGATTTGAACCGGATGCAGAAGCAGACTGAGGAGTATCAGGTCGAGCCCGGAGAGCAGTGTGAAAGGCCTTATCGGTGCTGGTATTATGGGTACTGTCACGAACGATGTAGGCAAGAGATATAAGCAAAATGTTATGCTGAAAGATGAGAGTTATGTATATAGGGAATACTGAGATACGAACGATGACTGGCGATATCACAAATATTGACTTTGTTGATGCGATTGTCAATTCTACAAATAAGACATTGCTTACGGGTAAAGGTGTAGCCGGAAAAATACAGCAGGTCGGCGGGAAGGGGTTAAGAGATGCTTGTCGCGCCTTAAAGGGTTGCCAATATGGACAAGCAAAGGTTACTGCAGGCTTTGACCTTCCCTGCAAATATGTGATACATACGGTTGCTATGGTGGATGCCGGATGCAGGGAAACCGAAGAAATCCTAAAAGATTGCTATACAAACTCGCTTCGAGCAGCAATAGATTATAACGTACGCAGCATAGTATTTCCATCGATTGGCACGGGATTCAATTCATATCCTGCAGATGTGGCGGCGAAGATTGCGGTTCGTACAGTGAAGGATTTTGTTGCGTTAAATCCAAAGGCTTTTGACAAAATTATATGGACATTCGTTGATGAGGAAACGAAGAAAGCATATGATTCAGTACTCGACGAGTCTGTTGAAGGGAAAGTAAAAAAGGATGTGGGCGAGGCAGATTTCGAGATAAAACGCGCTAAGAGGATTGAATTCTGTCGAAAATATATCCCTGCACTACAAATGATAGATGGAGACCCGGTTCTAAAGGAAGCGTGTCATAATTACTCAGATCATGCGACAGAGCTAGCTCATAACAGTTTATTCGTTTTTATATATGACTACTTTATGATGGAGGCATATTATTCAGATATGATTGTTTATGATTATAAGGAACTGGTCGAATCAAGTATAATGAGAGATTATGTAGGACATCCAGATGATGAAGCATTAGAAGTGCTTACATCGGAAGAAATAATCGGATGGATTACCTGGCATTTTAGGAGAGACCATTTTGTGAACGGACTATTGGCGCAGAGTAGTGTTGCGAATGGATATATGCTCAGAATGATGAAAGCATATATGAAAAAAGAAAACGCGGAATGGTTACCTCTTTTAATGCAAAAACGATAGACAATATTATGAATGGTTAAAATAACCTATACGCAAAGGAAGGGGAACACCATGGAAGAGAGGCTGAACCAGCTAGGTCAAGTGGTCAGACATAAAACCCTGGGTGAGGGAAAGATTATTAGCATGAGCGATGCATCTCATATCACGGTTGCATTTGCGGTAAAGACTTCTACGTTTCAGTACCCAGAGGCGTTTGAAAAATACCTGGTATTTGATGATGGCGAATATCAGGATGCGGCCTTAACGGAACTTCAGACGAAGAGAGCTGTTTCAGAAGCGGAGAAAGCAGCGAAGATGCAGGAGCATCAAGAGGCATTTAGTTATGCTACAATGGAGAGCAAGAATGCGGTTGAGAAGAAGTACACTCCTGTCAAAAGAACGGAGGGAAGGCCACTTACATTCTTTGTATTTCAAGCCGGCTACTTTGAAGACCAGGCACAAGGTGGTTTTATCTGGGCACCGTATTTCTCTGCCGCAGGGCTAAGCTTGTTTTATTGGGACAGCCTTACAAACGTGAGAGAAGGAGACATTATCTTCCATGGTTCGGAGGGTTTGATTAAAGGGATCAGTAGGGCAAAAGGCTCATGCTATGATCGCGATAATCCGTATCATGAGGAGATCTCTGTGCAGTATCCGAAGGGACGTGCAGTTAACTGCGAATATACTCTTTTAATGAATCCGATCCGGACGGCGGATTTCAGAGATGAGATCATCAAGAGTTGCCAAGTGAAGTACGCGCCATTTAACAAGAATGGCGATGGTAATCAAGGATATCTATATGATCTGGATGCGAAGTTGGCTTCGGTGTTCCTCAAGGGGATTGTTGAGAAGAACGAAGAAGTGGCGGAGCTAGAGTATGTTAGGTGGTTGATGTAGATAGAATTGTTTTAGGTGGTTGTAATGACATGTGTTTTAGACAACCGTTTTGCCGATGGGACCACACATGAAGATAGGGACAAACCATCTACGGGTCAAGAAATAGATAAGTAGAATATCTGTCAATGAGGTAAAGACCATAAATGAGTAATGCAGACAATCCTAAGATTGGAGCGGATTTTCAACGCCACGTGTTAAACTGGTTTCAGCACCATTACAAGGGCACTTTTGAATTGGAAAAGAAGCTCCCAATCGGGAAACCCGCCAAAGATCATAAGTTTGACATAGTAAGCACCGATAATATGATAGCCATCGAATGCAAGCGCTATACGTGGACTAAGACGGGAAACGTTCCAAGTGCAAAGATGGGGTTTACGAACGAGGCCGCATTCTACCTTTCCTTTCTCCCGGATACGTATGTAAAGTACATTGTAATGCTTTATTCCTATCATGAAAAACGTAAAGAGACCCTCGCAGAGTATTACTATCGGACAAATCGTCATCTGCTTGGGAAAACTCGTGTTGCAGAATACGACCCATTAACAGGCCAACTTAGAATGATTGAGGCAGTTCAGACAGAGTGGACAAAACAAGATGAAGCTCCCACCATCCACAATGTGTTCTCAAAAGATGAAGTGATACAAGCAACTGCTTTTTTGCAAAAGCGTGAAAAGGATATTGCAAAGTATTGTGAACTGATCCACCTGGCATCTGAGACGAATGTTGCCGAAAACAAGGATTTTCAGAAAGCTTTCACTGCCTTTTATAGGTTGCGGAGAGATGATTCATGGAGAGAGTACTATTTTCAACTGTTTGAAGAGATGAAAAACAGGAGAGCGGCTCTCTCGTTCGGAGAGATACAGCTTCGCTTGTATTTGCACTGTGATCAGATTGAATCTTCTTTTTCAAGTAAAATGCTGGCGACTCTTGATCCGGAGGTGCCAATGTGGGACAGCTACGTGCTGAAAAAACTGGGGTTTAAGCTAAAAGGCAAAAATAAAGGACTCCGGTTGTCACAGGCGGTTGTTCTATATGACAATATCTGCAGCTGGTATCACGAGTTTTTACAAACAGAAGAAGCCAGATCTATGATAGAAGCATTTGATCAAGCATTCCCTGAATACACAAGGATTACGCAGATCAAGAAGATTGATTTTCTGATTTGGGGGATGAGAAGCCACAGGGAATAAAGAGGACATTTGAATGGGGAGGTTAACATGAGACAGTCATTTCAATATGTATTGGATACGTACCTTTCAACAGGTTCAAGGGCGGATTCGTCATCCAGAACCTATCAAGAACTGATACATACGATCCCTCGCGAAATCAAAGACCTGCTTAAAGACAGGGAAGATTTGATTGTCAAGGGATCCATGGGAAATGGAAATAAAGCAGCCTTCCCTTGGATTGCGATCATGAACCGGAATGTTACAACGACCACACAGAAAGGGTTATACATTGTATTCTTGTTTAAAAGAGACATGTCCGGATTGTACCTTACATTAAACCAAGGGATAACCAATTTTGAAAAGCTGTACAAGAGCGAGAAATATAAATGTGCAACTAAAGTCTCTGATTATTTTAGATCGGAGATCGAGGACACCTCTTTCTCAAAAGAGCCCATCTATCTTGGAGGCAAGAAGGGTGATCTCGGGTATGGCTATGAAAAAGCAAATGTAATCCAGACTTTTTATCCCTCTGGAAATTTCTCGGACGAGTTGATACAACGAGATCTAGAGGAACTGATAGGGATCTATGACCTAATCGTTAAGCATTTTGATTCCGGTAATTATGACACCGTAATACAGAGAGTTTTGGCTAACGAACAGGAGAAGATGATTCCTGCTGATGAAGCACTGGATATCATTAGAGAAGTGATAGATCCAGATGGTGACCTTCCTTTTGGATATAACAAAAAGCTGCAGATGGTCGAGCCTCTTGTGGATAGAGACAACAAGTTTTCTCGGATTACTGCACCCAAGACAGGCAAAATAGACTATTTGAAGAAGTCGATTAAAGATGCAAAGACGGGGCTGCTTGGTGAGGAGCTGGTTATTCAACATGAACAGGAGCGCTTAAACCAGCTAGGCTTAGAAGAATATGCAAGTAAGGTCAAGTGGGTGTCAGCAGAGTCCGATGCATATGGATATGATATTCAATCATTTATGCAGACTCCGGACGGTACGATCAAAGAGATCTATATCGAAGTGAAGACAACGACCTCAAAAGTAGACACATACTTTTATGTGAGTAGAAATGAAGTTGAGAGATCGATGGAGCTCACAGATCGTTATTGCGTGTATAGAGTTTATGATGTCAACTCTATTTCACCCAAGTTCTATACAGCTTTCGGTAAGATTGAGGATAACTTCATTTTGGATCCAGTCACATATATGGCAAGATATAAAGGAAACTCTGTTAAGAAACAAGAGAAGGAACACAAGGTAATTCACTATAGTTTTGACAGGCCGGAATTAACTATGGTTGCGGAGGATGCAGGGCAGTATTCGTCGAAATGAAATAGCGATACTGATTGTTACTGCGTTTGTTGGTTCACTTGACGGGGATTAAAGGCTAGATTATAGACTGATGTAGACACCAAATAGTTGCTTTATCCCGGTGATTTTGGCGATTTTCGCTCAATGCTATCAATTTTGATGATTGACATTATTCCCTACGCGTTATATTGGAGGATTAGCTCTTGAGCAGGAAGAAAGAAGTGTTTTGGGATTGGGATTCTCTGAGATTCAAATATGGGTATAAGAAGAAAAAGGCTAGAAAGAAACAAAATAAACCTTACCACAATTCAAAAAGCAGAGTGCTATCAGAGAGCAACTTTACTCAAGCCAATGCACGAGGTCATGAATACGAGTACTATTGCGCTGATTATTTAAAAGAACGTGGATTTACAAACGTTCATGTTACAAATGCAAGTGGAGATAATGGAGTTGACATTATTGCCGTAAAGGGCGGGATAAGATATGCAGTGCAATGCAAGTACTGGAAAAGTAATGTGGGAAATCACGCGGTTCAAGAAGTGTTCTCTGGCATGACATATTATGGGTGTAGTAGAGCAATTGTCATTACTAACAGTAATTATACAAGTGCAGCCATTAATATGGCAAAACGATTGAATGTCGAGTTATGGTCGAATGTTGATTTTCAATATGATTACGATATAAATACAAGCCCTTTTAAGAGTATTAGAGGCAACAAGAAGGCATGGATTATCATCATAATAAGCATTTGTATAACAATAGGTAGTGAGGCGTGGAATTATTTTCGATCTAAAAGTGCTAATCAGGAGAGCAGTTATATAGAAGTAGTAGAAGTAGAGCCTGAAACAATCACTATCAACGATCTCAATTATTCAATACATGAAAACTATGTATCCCTTATAAATTTGGGAAAAAATATAGCTAGAGCTGAAGTTCCTGAAAGCGTACAAGGGTTACCCGTAAAAGAAATAGCAAATAATGCATTCAAGGACAGCGAGATAACCGAAGTTTCCCTGCCTGATTCTATAGAAAAAATTGGAGAGTACGCATTTGCCAATTGTATTAACCTAACTAGTATCACAATACCATCAAACGTGAGAAAAATCGAAAACAATTGTTTTTATAATTGTAAAAACTTAAGTACCATTACTTTTCGAGGGGAAATTGAGTCAATTGGAAATAATGCATTTCAATTCTGTGCCTTTGAAAAGATTACAATGCCAGATGGATTAAAAACTATTGGAGGAGAAGCTTTTTTGGGGTGTGAAAAACTTCAGTATATTGTCTTAGAAGATGGGTTATATGCACTTGGTGACGGAGCCTTTCGTTGCTGTTCATCTCTTCGAAAAATTGATCTTCCAGATTCTTTGACGACCATTGGAAGAAAATGTTTCTATGAGTGTCGAAGTATTAAAGAAATTACAATTCCTGAAAATGTCACATCGCTTGATACCTATGCATTCGTGTATTGCGAAAAGTTAAAAAAGGTATATATTCCTTCTTCGTGTGATATACCGCAGGGAAGATACCCGTTTGTGTGTACTGACCCAGAGTTAGAGATAATTCGATATTAGAAACATGTCTATGGCAGTTTGAACTATGATCTTTAAAACATATAGAAAGAGCGTATTACCTTGTTAAGTACGAGGATGGAAAACAAACTATTTGGAGAATCACCATGGAAACCGGCACGAAACTACGAATCCTCTACCTTTATCAATACTTACTCCGCCATTCGGATGTAGACCATCCGATCTCGACAGGCCAGCTTATTAAAGGCTTAAAAGAACAATATGACATCGATACCAACCGAAATACTCTGGCGAATGATCTCGCCATGCTCAACAAGAGCGGCTTTAACATTGAGGTCATTCACTCCCAGAGTAATTCCTATTACATCGATACTTTGGCCTTTGATACGGCAGAGTTAAAGATTATGATCGATGCGGTATCTTCCTCGAAGTTTATCACGGAGAAGAAGAGCAAGATCCTGATTGAAAAGCTGTTGTCCTTAACATCAGACTATAAGGCGAAGCAGCTTCGCAGGCACATTTACGTGGATGGGCGTGTCAAATCCGAAAATGAGAAGGGCTATTATATTGTCGATCGGATCAACGAGGCAATTGATACCGGACGAAAGATCCGTTTCCAGTATGCAGATTACGGATTGAAGAAGCGGAAAGTGCTCCGCCACAATGGGGAGTATTACATTGTAAGCCCTTATGCACTGATCTGGGACGGAGATTATTATTACTTGTTGGGCTATGGCGAAAAGCGTGGACAGGTGCAGAGCTTCCGCCTGGACAGAATCTATAGAGATCCGGAGATTCTGGAGGAGAAGACCATTCCGGCACCGAAGAGCTTTGACATTTCTAACTATTCGCAGGCAGTATTTCGCATGTATGATACGGATAAGATAGTGAGGGTTAGCTTGCTCTGTAAGAACCATATTATGAATGCGATTATTGACCGATTTGGAAAGCGTGTGAGGATCACCGAGGTGGATGAAGGGCATTTCACGGTAAATGTTACCGTTTGTCCGTCGCCCACGTTTTATCGCTGGGTGTTCGGATGGAACGGGGATATGAAGATCCTCGGACCGGAGAATGTGAAGGAAGAATATCGGGAGATGGCCAGAAGAGCGGCAGAGTGAGGGGAGCTTAGAGAATACTTTGCGACAGAAAGCTCCCTCGATGAAAACGAGATTGCCGCAATCATAGATCTGGTTAGAAGCGCTGGAAGCGTTGAAGCCGCAAGAAAAATCTTTATGGCGGTTGGCCAGGAACACGGAATTGATTGGGACAAAGTGCTGTAAGCGGTAGATATAACACATTTCCTGGGGCGTCACCTAGATAACATCCCACATCAGAAAACAAAACAAATTAGATCAACAAAAACCGACCTGCTCGAATATTCGAGCAGGTCTTGCCATTTTCAAAATTTCCTCTTGAAATTCGAACATACGTTCTATATAATATGCTCAAGAACAGCACCTCGCTGTAATAAAAAGAAGAATCTTTAGCTATCAGGAGGAGGAAAAATGGAGCTATATCATGCAGGCTGCCCGCATTGCGGACATTGGAATGACAATCTTTATCTGGAGGAGACAAACGGAACCTTTGAATGTGAGGAGTGTGGTGCAGTAATCAGTTTTGTAAGGTTTCGGTATGCGGATCTTTCTGAGACTGAGATGGAGACAAATGGAGATCTGCCACCGGTTGTTTATGGAATCTACAAGAAGCGTAATCACAAGAAGGCTGTATAAGATGGAAAAGCATTTTGTAAATGTCAAATGTGACCACTATAAGGATGGAACCATTCGCCCAAAACAGATCATCTGGGAAGACGGACGTGTTTGGGAAGTAAAGCGGACCATCCACGTGGCAGAACCTGTGGAAAATGAGTTTGAAGGAATTCGCTACACGGTTTTAATCGGTAGTGCGGAAAAATACATATACAAGGTCGGAACACAGTGGTATGTGGAACCGATCCATAATACGGAGGAGAATAGCAGTTGACATACTTTGTTTCAAATCGTGAGCTCGACGAATTGGGAGATAGTCTGATCAGGCATTTTCTTGAACAGTCCGGCATGCAGAACGCTGCAAAGTGCATCGATATTGTTGGGCTCGCGAATTACCTTGGATTAAATGTTGTGTTTGAATCTTTTGCCGAACCGGATCTGGACAAGATCGGATTTCTTGCGGATGGGAAAACCCCTCTACTGATTAAAAAGGACAATGGAATCGTTCCGTTTCTTTTCCCTTTAGGAACGATCGTCCTGGATGTGTCTCTTCATAAAGACAGAGAAAGCGGTAGATGTAGATTTACGATCGCTCACGAGATTGCCCATTTTGTCCTTAACAGACATCGTCCGGAACCGCAGTTTCAGAGAATGTTTGACCCGGAGAGAAATTATTCCCTGGCAGAGATCAGTGATCACTTCAACATTGTGGAGGCACAGGCTGATAGGCTTGCAGCAAATATCCTGATGCCACAGTTTACTATAGGACAAGCGCTTTACGATTTCCATAAAGGTAAGCCGATCATCATTTTCGGGCAAAATGTTGTCGCTGACCGTGAGCAGAAGGTTATCCGGAAAATGGCAGCTCAAGTCGGAGTGTCCTATACAGCGATGCTGATACGGCTGAAACAGTTCGATATGCTGGAGTATCACCCGATCGAAGAGTATCTCGACAAGACAATCAGAGGAGGCGCATGATGGCTGATTCTGAAATGAACCTGGCCGCAGGGATTCAAAGAGGAAGATCCGTTTCCGCCGATGTCCGGTATAAACTGGAGCTTTCCAGAAGGAAGGCAGAGAAGATCAGGACAAGGGAGATGCATTGCCCGGTCTGTGGCATGCGGGTTCAGATCATACCCGTAAACCAGAAAGAGCTTGTGTTTGTAAAGTGCAGAAAATGCAAGTTTACAGGCCCGCTCGATCCGGCATATTTCCGCCGGATGAAGAGAAGAAATCATAGTTACAACTGAATAAATAGTATATCAAATCGAGCAAGCAGAGCAGGATCCAAGGGGACTGATCTTAAAGGGCAGACCTAAAGGACTGAAAAGACTACCAAGCGCCGTACGAAGACAAGTCAAAGAATAAGAAGAATTTCTTTTTCGGAGATCTTGTTTCGACGGCGTTTTTCTTTTGCTCTGCATCATACACGTTTGTTCTCTTCGTACAGCATTTGAGTTTTAAGTGCTTGCGGAAAGGACAAGAAATGTATTTTAACCAGGTAGAATTTGGAAAAAGAATAAGGGAACTTAGGAAGCTGAAAGGACTGACACAGGAAGCGCTGGCCATCGAGATGAATGTAAGCTATGACCACATCAAAAAGATAGAAATGGGAATCCGAGCCTGTTCCCTGGATCTGTTGGTGGAGTTTGGCTCCTTCTTTGATGTGAGCATAGACTTTTTACTGACAGGCAAGGATTATGAAGATGTTCTTGTAAAGAAGCGACTGGAGGCGGTGCTTAATGAACTAACAAATATCGTACAGGGAATGGCTTGAACGCCACCTTTGGAAGCAATCTGTGCCGAGACAATATTATTCTATATCAAGCCAGGCCGAAAGGCCTGGCATTTTTTGCTTGGCAACCTTTTATAGCGGACATTTTTTCTTGAATGAAATCTAACCGATCAAAAAACTGGGCACGTCCGCGGGCACTCTCCGTCACTGTTGAAACATCCATTTTCCAATTACAATTCTTCTTGTAACAACAAAGTTGTTACAACCTAAATGTAAAACAATCCAGATACAACTGAATAGACAATCTTCAGGTACAACCTGTGATGAAGAGCTACAGCAGCGGCCACCGCGATGATGGGATTTCCCGGAGCAATAACCGGTCTGTAAGAGCCAGACAGTTACTGGCGTAAGGCGATGAGGCATCACAGTATAATGAGACTTCCGTCGAGGGACGGCTTGGTGAGATCCACGGAGGGGTGAGATTCCCATGGAACCGGTAAACTGCCGGTCGCCTGAAAGATTCCCAGCAGAAAAGTCTGTATTCCGGGGGAGCCGAGGGCAAATACGGAAAGAACATAAAATGACAGCCCAAGATTAGGGCTTTAACGGGCAGGATAACAGCCTGCCTACATAAAAAACATAGGAGGAACTGAAAATGTCGACTAGTACAGAGAATGTTTATCAGCAGATGATGCTCTCAAGCGATGTTCTTGAAATTCCAAGAAATACATATCAGAGGAATTTAAACCCAGAACGAGTTAAGAGAATGTCTGCAGACTTTGATGAAAGAATTGCAAATGAACCCAAGGTGAGTAAGAGAAATGGCAAATACTATGTATTTGATGGTCAGCACATCATTGCCGCTAGAGTGGCACTGAATGAAGGGAAGGCTACACCGATTCGATGCAAAGTGTTTAAGGGACTTAACGAAAAGGATGAGGCAAAGCTGTTTGCAAATCAAACAGGACATTCTGTTGCACCGGGAATTGGTGTGAAGCTTAGGGCACTTGTGTTTGCGGAAGATCCGGAAGCAGTCAACTTTGTGAGGGCAACAGAGGAGGCCGGACTTCATATTGACTTTGGACAGCACAAAGGAAAATACCGGCTGGCATGCATTGCTGCAGCGTTAACAGAGTACAGAAAGCTGGGTCATGAGAAATACAAAGAAGCACTCAGACTGATTGTGGAAGGATGGGATGGAGATCAGGATTCGCTGAGAGCAGAGACGATCACAAGTGTGTGCCGGTTTGTGGATTTATATGATGGAGAGTATGATCCCAAGAGACTTGTAAAACGATTTCGGAGTGTAGATCCCATGAAGATCTATCGGGATGGGAGAGCACTTGGCTTCAATATGCCAGGATATAAGAAGTATCTGTATCAGGTGCTGTTGATTTATAACGGAAGCAGCAGAAAGACTGCCCTTCCGATTAAGTTTTAGGAGGCTTGCCATGAGAAATTTCAATGAAAGCAATAAAATCATGCAGCCTGGGCTTGTAAAAAACTGGAGTTATCATCGTGGAGACATTTATCTTGCAGATTTGGGCCCGTACATCGGGTCTGAACAAGGGGGCGTACGTCCCGTCTTGATCCTGCAAAATGATATAGGAAACTTCTTCAGCTCAACGATGATCATTGCACCGATGACAACACATTTGAAACGGCAGGATCTTCCTACGCATGTATTGCTGCAGGATGTGAAAGGGCTTTCAGCCGAATCCATGGTTTGTTTGGAGCAGATCGATACGATCGATAAGCTGAGGATTATTAGATACCTGGGGAAGATCAGCGAAGAGCAAATGCAGAAGGTTGAGGAAGGGATTCTGCAAAGTGTAGGGATTGTTATTCCTGAATGTGTGGAAGCACCGTAACGTTTGGAAAGGCAAGCGCTACTGTCAAAGTGATTCATAGGGAAATCAAATAATGGGTGGTGCTTTTATCTGTAACAAGTTACGGGAAAAGAATGGGTAACTCATAATAATTGGAGCAAAATGTTTAAAGAAGGTGGTTGTTTTGTCGAGTGATGTGAGAATATTGCAGAGCATGATGGATCATGGTATGATCGATCTTGCAGAGATGCGGGACATGTATGAAATGACAAAACGAACAACCATATTAAACATGCACCCGTATAAAATAATCCAGACGAAGGATGGTCAATGGACAACACATTATATTGAAGACGGCAAGCGCAAACAGATTAAACGTAAAGCGCGAAAAGATGTCGAAGATCTGCTGGTGCGGCACTATAAACAGCTTGAGGAGGATCCTACAATAAGCCAGCTATTCAACAAGGTTCAGCGAGAGAAAGCACTTTATGACCATAAGAAAGAAGCGACTATTTCACGGAACCAACGCGAATTTGACCGGTTTTTTGGAGAATTCGGCAAGCGAAACATTAAAGCTGTTGATGAGCTGGAAGTAGAGAATTTTCTTCGCGATTGCCGTCGACAACATAATCTATCAAAAAAGTCCTTTGGATATCTTACGTCGATTACTCGAATGATCTTTTTGGAAGCGCTGATCGGAAGATATATTAACTATGATATCGACTTGGTCATAAAACGTTCTGCCGGACTGCAAAGGAATTCATTTCGCAGCGTGCGGAAAGAAGATTCTGAGGAAGTTTATACTGAAGAAGAGCTAACGTGCCTTGAAAAGAGATTGCTTGCTGACGGTGACGTGCACTCAATGGGTGTAGAGCTTCTTATTCTCACGGGCATGCGCATCGGAGAAGTCACTACGCTGAAGTGGGATGACTATGATATCGAAGGGAAGTCATTACACATCCACAGGACGGAAACAACTTACACGGAGAAAGGGCACGTAATCGTCGAGGTCTCAGATTCTCCAAAAACAGATGCAGGCAACAGAATGTTCCCAGTGACAATGGAGATCGCAGCAGTTCTCGCCCGCCTTCGCAAGATTAACCCCAATGGTGAATATATACTTTCCTATCGGGGCGAGCGAATCAGAGCAGAAAAGCTGCGAAGGAAATTGAAGCGTGTCTGTGAAAAGTGCGACGTCCAATATCGATCACCGCACAAAATCAGAAAATCATTTGCGAGTAAGCTGGCGGCAAAGGGCGTGCCACCAAGAATTATAACAGAGCTTCTTGGGCACGAAGATTATCGTGTCACGCAAGAACATTACGTCAAAAAATATGCAACACTAATTCAAAAAGGAGAGTATTTAAAAGACTTTTCTGACCACAATTCGGTGTTGCAGGCCATGGCAATTTAGGATTTCACTTGTGTTTTCAGATGCGATTTTGGTACTTTTGGTACTTTTCTGGTACTTTTGCAAGGTCGACATCAAAAAAACCGCGTAAATACGCGGTTTTTCAGTGGAGCATAGGGGGATCGAACCCCTGACCTCAAGATTGCGAACCTTGCGCTCTCCCAGCTGAGCTAATACCCCATTCGGAACAAAGAATACTATAGCAGATTCGTGCGAAAAATGCAATCATCAGAATCGCTTTTCTTTGTTCCTTCTTTTATTTTTGACCACATTTTATGCGCCTAGCAGATCGAGAGCGGTCTGCACAAAGACAGAAGCTCCGATTTCGATCGCATTTTCATCGAAGAGCACCTGATCGCTGTGGAGCGGGCGTACCTTGTCGTCATCTGCCCAACGGGCGCCGATGTTGAAGAATACGGAAGGCACGAGCTTGGAGTAGAAGCAGAAGTCTTCTGCAATCATCTGGCGAGGGGCAAGGACTGCTTTGTCTTCTCCGACGACCTTTGCAGCGGCTGCCAGGCCGATCTTCGTCACTGCGGGGTCGCAGAAAAGAACCTCGGAGAGGGTTTCAAATTCAACCGTCGCTTCGCATCCATAGACGGCCGCAGTGCCTTCTGCGATGCGGCGGATCTTGTCAGGCATCTGCGCATGCAGCTCTTCTGAAAATGTCCGGCAGGTGCCTTCTAACTCGGCTTCGCCGGAGACGATGTTGTACGTGGTGCCAGCTTGCAGGCAGCCAACCGTGACGACCGCGGCGGTGTTCGGGTCTGCTTCGCGAGAGACGATTTGCTGCAAATTCATCACGATCGCGCTCGCGCAGACGACAGCGTCGCGTCCGGTGTGCGGCAGTGCGCCGTGGCAGCTCTTTCCTTTCACATGAATCTGGAAACGGTCGCAAGCTGCCCAGCACTCGCCTGGCAGGGCAGAGACCGTTCCGGCCTCAAAAATGGGTGAAATGTGCATGCCTACTGCATGGTCGACCCCATCCATCACGCCTTGTTCGATCATCATCAACGCGCCCTGAGAGCATTCCTCTGCGGGCTGGAATAAGAACCGGATCGTTCCGGCAAATGTATCCCTGTGCGCCTGCAGATATGTCACCGCGCCGAGAAGCATAGCCATATGCGTATCATGGCCACAGGCATGCATCCGCCCCGGGCATTCACTGGCAAATGACAGACCGGTGTGCTCCGTGGTTGGCAGGGCATCGATGTCCTCTCGAATTAAGATGGTCTTGGATCCACCTGCTTTTGTGCCGTGAATCTCACCCGAGAGGCCCGTAGGATTCATCCGGCGATAGGAGATGCCAAGCGCGTCAAGCGCCGAGGCGATGCGATTTGTAGTCTCCACTTCGCGGAGGCTGAGTTCCGGGTGGCGATGCATTTCTCTGCGAAATGCAATGAGTGTTTCGACATTTTTATGGATTTCTTCTCTGATCGGATTCATGCGTGACGCTTCCTTTCGAACTTGCTGCATCTGATTATATCACAATGAGAAAAATAATTGCACTAGTGGATGAGATTTTTGTGTATGAAAATATTTGCGCACGAATGATTGGCGCGAGGTTTCAGAGGAAAGTTGCTTTTGAGGCGGGGAGATAAGACGCTCAAAGAATCAAAAGGTATATGAAACATATACTGTCATGGGCATAATCTAACTTGCAGGAGATGCCAACTTTTGCTTCGGGAAGAAGAAGTTGGCTGAGATAAAATTAGACGGAAAAAGAGAAAGGCACACCGCCAGGGGATTCCTGTCCGGTGTGCCTTGTTTTTAATTCATTTCGCTGCGAAGGAACGTCAGACTTGAGCGAAGAGCATTTAGCCTGCCTTCAAGGCTTACATCTTCCTGCAGATTGCGCCAGATGCGCATATTGTAGGAGGATGCGCCATCAAACGCTGCAGCTGCTTCTATAGTAATCCCACCTTCATAACCCACTTCATGCAATACATTTCCAAGACCCTTCCAATCGAAGGGAGATCCCTTTTGAGGAATTGCGCGGTTCCTTTCAGAGACATGCATATGGCCGATCATGCCCGCTTCGCCGACTTTGCGGACAGCTGCGAGGATATCGTTTTCTTCAATGCCCAGATGGAACATATCTAAGAGGAGATTGCAGTTTGGACTATCGATTTCTTTTACGTAAGCAAGGCCCTCGTCGACAGTGTTAAGCAGATAGTTTTCGAACCGGTTTACCAATTCGATGTTAAGCGTGACATCGCATTCTTCTGCAACACGGATCGCTTTTCTCACACATTCGATGCTGCGTTTGGTGTGTTCGATCTTGTCTGCCGGGAGGATCATTTCGTTGTCATATAGGGTCGGCCAGCAAGCGTAAATGCCTGCGCTGCCAATGTTATTTCCCCCAGATTCCGCAACGCATCTGATACCACGGATCAAGAAATCTGTTGCATATTCTCTGGTAAATGGGTCCGAAGAACGCATATCCAGATATTTTGGAAATCCATAGGTAAACTTCGGCTTTAAGCCGTATTTTTCAAGCAAATTGCGCGTCTCATGACATTTCTTAAGATCAAGTTGAAGCATCGCGTCCATGGGACGAAATTCAACGGTATCGGCGCCCAGTGCTTTTGCCTGCTCAAAAAATGGCTCCAAATTGTCGGGATCGAAGAAGGGTCCCCACGTCATTTTGTGTACACCAAATTGCATTGGCATTACCTCCATGCCTAAAAAACGGGGTGCATGATGCACCCCGAATGATGAGAAACAAAAGACTTATTCGGAGAAGTTGTTGATCTCGTCAACGTTGTCCTTGTTGCACCACACGGTAGGGATCAGGACTTCCTTCTCAACTGTGCCGCCAGCAAGGAGTGTGCAAGCGAATTCTACACCACTCTCAGAAATGACCTGAGGGAACTGTGCAGCAGATCCGTACATCTCTCCGTCGCGGATGAACTGTTTGCCATCGGTGGAGCCATCAACAGATACGATCTTTACCTGATCCAGGATACCACGGGACTTCGCTGCGGATACAGCTGCCTGTGCTGCGGAATCGCAATAACCGAAGAGGCCATCCAAATCCGGATAGGTGTTAAAGACCGTCTCCCAAACAGGAAGAGCAACGTCCTCAGAACCTGCGGTTGCGGTCTGCTCAACAACGACTTCGATGTCAGGATACTGCTCGATCACGGACTTAAATCCCTCGATACGATAAACAGATGCAAGAGAAGTAGGAACGGAATAGATTGCAATCTGTCCCTTGCCATCCAATGCTTCTACCAGAGCTTCTGCAGGGATCTGACCTGCCTGATGGTTATCGGAAACGATGATGGAGTCTACATACTGTGCGGAGCTGTCGTCAACGCGGTTGTCCAGATTGATCAGGATAACACCAGCTTCATGAGCCTGCTTTAAAACTGCCTCAAGACCGCTGGAATCGTAAGGGACGAAGAGGATTGCCTGGCAGCCGGCTTGGATCATATCTTCCATATCCTTTGCCTGCTTTACAGGATCGCTGCCTGCATCCGTTACAGTCAGGTTGATACCCAGTTCTTTACACTTGTTCTCACAGCCAACGACGACTTCTCTCTGGAACGGATTAGCCATATTCTTACTGCTCATACCGAAGTGAAGCTTGGAGTAATCCAGCTCGGTTTCGCTTTCTGCTTCCTTCTCGGTTGTGGTCTCAGGAGCTTTGGTTGTCGTCTCGGGAGCCTTAGTTGTGGTCTCAGGGGTGGTGTCTGCACCCTTTGAGCATCCTGCTAACATTCCGACAGCAAGAACCAGAATCATCAGAACTGCAAGGATTCTTCTCATTTTCTTCATGTCATTCTCTCCTTTTTCAATTGATGAAATGATTGCGTAAACGTTTACTCATTAAAACATTACTACGGCTTACGCGTGCCGTAGTTGTTTCTTGATACCTAAATTTTAGCAGGGTAAACGTTTACCGTCAACAGGAAATTGAAAAATTTATTTTTTTCATCCGAAGCGATTCAGACACTGTCTCGATCCAATAACGAGATCGGTATGATAATAGAATGCTCTCCAGCATCTTCTCCCGGTGTGCCAATCTCCATCATGCGGAGCAATTCATTTGCAATCGTCTCTCCAACCTGGTCGATGGGCTGAATGATCGTGGTAATAGCAGGATTGGTGGCCGCCAGCATATCGCTGGAATCGTAACCGACGATCTTGACATCTTCCGGGACACGAACCCCAAGTTCTAAAAGACCTTTCAGCGCACCGATCGCAAATGCATCGTTTAGGCACATGATTCCATCGAAAGGATCGTTGGCGAGGTATTCCTTGACAGCACGTCTGGCTGCACGGATCGACATTCGTTCCAGATGAATTTGCTTTCCGGCATCTGGGGCGATCCCGTATTCTGACAACGCCTTTTCATAGCCCTCTAAACGCTTTACGTGCGTGTAGTTCTGGGGCGTCATTAAAATACCAATGTTCCGGCATCCTGCATCCAACATGCGCTTGGTTCCGAGATATCCACCCATGACATTGTCACAGGTTACATTTACAACATTTTCCTGATTCGGCTCTCTGGCCGGATCGGCATCCAGATAAACGGTTGGGAGATTGATATAACCTGCATCGGCAGGATTCTCACGAACGATATGAACCACTCCTGAGACTTGCTGAGACTGCAATGTACGAATACATGCAAGCTCTTGCTCTTTGTCACGCCCGGTGTTGAGAATGATGCTCGCATAGCCTCGCGCAAACATATAAGACTGCACAGTGCTTGCAACATCCCCAAAATACACACCGGTGATGTCAGGGATCAAAATGCCGATTGTCATGTTGCGGCTGGTTCTCAAACCCTTCGCCAACATGTTGGGCACATAATGATAAGCGTCCATGATTTCATGCACGCGCGCTTCAGTTTCTTTTGAATAACGGCCTGTTTTGTTGATGATTCTGGAAACGGTCGCAACAGAAACTCCAGCGAGTTCTGCGATCCGTCGAATTGAAATTTGATTGTCCATAGCATACCCCTCAATAGCCTTTATCATAGGACAAAATGAGGAAAAAGACAAGAAGAAAAGGGCCGGGAGGTTGGTGCGTTCCCTTAAGTCAACTTTTCTTCTCCCGCCGCCATAAAAGTTTGCAATTATAGTTCGATAATTAAAAGGATGCCAACCTGAGAAGCTTTTTCGAAGCTCAGGTTGGCGTCTATTCTTATAATAGGTCAAAAAGGATGATAAAAATGCCAACTCTTGTCCCGGGAAAAAGGAATTAGTTGGCAAGGGTTAAAATAGACGGGAAAGAGAAAGCCTACTCCACCGTAATCACTTGCATATGTGCCCTAATCTCGCCAGCCTCCAGACGCTGGATGCTTCTCTTCTTCTCAAAGGTCTTATCGGTATCTTCATCATCGGCCAGACCTACCATCGGTTCCATGCAAAGGAAAGGCATTCTGCCGGGCTTTGTCCAGAAAATGATGTGAGTGAATCCTGTGAAATCCAGGGTGGTTGCATAAGAATTGTTGCGGCTCTTCAGGGTCACTTTACGTGACTTCAGGGAGTCCGTGTCAAACATCCAGGCACCATTTTCAAAGATTCCACCGATGAAAAGATCCTGCTGTTTTTCAAGACCCGGCTGCATTTCATTTGCGATCAGGCCATTTCTCACGACATGAATCGGCGCGGTTTCGGGTTCTTCAAAATGCAAATACAGATCTTTTAACATATCGTCGGATTCTTCGATCGGCACGTTATAAGTGGTGTGTGCGCCTGTGCAATAGTACATTTGCTCTGTTCCGAGATTCTCAACCTCGTAGGTAATGCGCAGACAATTGCCTTCTACCTGGTAGATCGCACGGAAGCCGAAATCGAACGGATAATGCTCTTTTGTAAATGCATTTGCCTTGGTGTACAGTACTACTTTGTCCTTTTCACAAGATGCAACGTCAAACTCCGTCTCGCGGATAAATCCATGGTTTTCCATGTTGTAGAGTTTGCCCTGAATATAAGTCTCGTCATCTTTCAGGATCGAAACAATCGGGAAGCAGATGGACGTTCTGCGAGGCCAGTACTCTTTGTCGTAGGCCCAGATGTGTTCTTTCCCGGTCTTTTTGTTGAACAGACGCTCCAGTGTTGCAGCGTAGGTATTGATCTGCACCAAAATGTTTTCGTTTTCAATCGTAATTAACATGTCGTACTCCTTTTACATTAAGCCGTTTTACACCGCGGATGATTGTGGACAAATGAGATTCCTCGTTGGCAGCAATCATCCTTTTGTTCGCTTATATTTTACTGCAAAACGCGGGTGCTTTCAATCCTCTTAGTAGTCACGCACCGAGATCGCCGCGCAGACGATGCAGTTCTTCTAAGTCCTCCGGAGGGATCGGCGTGACGTAATCTGCAAGCAACGCATTTAGCTGTTCCACGGAGGAGAAACCGATCAGTGCACACTTCGGGAACGACCAGGAAAGGATGAAACGGATCAGCGATGCGCCAAGCGGAACGCTGTTTTCCTGCATCTGTTTGAGCTTTTGAAGGATCAATTCATTTTCGGGCAGGTTATAAACAACATTTTGGAAAAACGGGATCTTTGTACCTGCGAACTGTTTGTGAAAATATCCGTTGCACAGAGACATTGCCGACATAGCCGGCAGGTGTGACTCTTCATGGTAAGCCAGGATGTCCCCGCCAAGGTATGTCATGTCGGAAGTGGACAGAAACTGTGGGAGCATCCTTGCGACAGGCGCAGCGAGCTGATTACAGACAAAACCGGCTGCTCCATGCGCTTCGGCATACTCTGCGGCCTGCTTCATCCGCTCTGCGGTCCAGTTAGAGCAGCCGTAATATCGTATCTTTCCTTCGCGCACACATTCTTCCAATGTATCGATCAGCGTTCCGCCCGCCTCTGCCCAGCGATCCATAATGCGAAATGCTTTCTCACGATCCGTATGTGTTCCAAAATGACTTGTACCAAGACCGATTTCAGAGATTTGCAGGTCGGTTTTGGGTAAAGATAGGATTTGCATGATAGAGTTCCTCCTTCAGAGCTAGATTTCTATACTGTAATTACGTTGCCTGTACGTTACATCCATAATATCAGACGAGTGAAAGCATGTCTTCTACAGGTTTTGCTTTTTGATGCTTTTTTGCACACAAGGAGAATACTTTTACCGAAGA
The DNA here is from genome assembly GCA_017480565.1 of Lachnospiraceae bacterium. Lineage (GTDB taxonomy): Bacteria > Bacillota > Clostridia > Lachnospirales > Lachnospiraceae > RGIG1588. The sequence goes on from JAFVAL010000021.1 coordinate 28,485, forward strand.
AAAACGATTCCCGGGGGGAGCAGATGCAGGGAGCGGCACAAAAAGGCATATAGGGTCAATCTCCAAATCATTTCGGAAATCTTTGTGAAGAAGCCGGAGAAGAAGTATAAGGCCTGGTGATGATGTACAAACATAGCAGACTGTGTTGAATTCTCGCTTAATGGTTCATTTCTAAGTGAAACCAAGTGAGATTTAAGTGAGATTTATGCGATATAATACAAGCATTAATTGAAGAAGGACGTGCAGTACCGCTTGTTACACGGAGCGTTTGCCCATCATAATCAGTGATGGGATTTCACAGTTTTATTGGGAAGTGTTTGATCCGTACGTCCAGGAAGACGCTGTCTTCGACTGGAAATCCGGCCTGAATAACCACTGGGGCAACTATCTGGTAGATGTTCTGCGAGCGTTGCATGTATTAAGGACTCGTTGACAAAGAAAAGAAATAAGTTTAAAATGAAGTAGAATTCATATTAAACTTGATTTTGAGGTGTGTCATGACTTATATTCATCGTTCCCTGGAAAGAAAATTTCTCAAGATGAGCAGCTCCTTCAAGGTGGTTATGGTGACGGGGGCAAGACAGGTAGGTAAATCAACTATGCTGAAGCATCTGGCACAGAATACCGGCAGAGGCTATGTGTCTATGGATGACTCGGATGTCAGAGAACTCGCTAACCGTGATCCTAAGCTGTTTTTCCAGATGTATCAACCGCCTATTCTTATTGATGAAGCACAGAAGGCGCCTGCTCTGTTCGAGCAGATTAAAATCCTTTGCGATGAAAGCGATGAAAGAGGTCGTTTCTGGCTGACCGGCTCTCAGAGCAAGAAGCTCATGAAGCAGGCGGGAGATTCCCTGGCAGGCCGAATTGGAGTCCTGAAAATGTATAGTCTATCAGCAAAGGAGATGGAGGGCAGACCGGATGATATTCTGGAAGACTATACACTTCCTGCTCTTTTAAAGAGGAGTGAAGGCCGTCCTGATAACAACATCCTGGATGTATATACCCGCATCTGGGAAGGTGGTATGCCGGATATGATATCCATGGATGCGGAACTTCGCAGAGAATACTGGAATTCCTATATTGATGCGTATCTTATGAGGGATGCGGTAGATGACAACGGTATTCAGGATACAGAGGGATTCCGGAAACTTCTAAGGGCATGTGCTGCTTTTTCGGGGGAGCTAATCAACTACAATGATCTGGGAAATGCTGCCGGAGTTTCCGGTGCAACAGCAAAGGAATGGGTCAAAGTTCTTCAGACAATGGGAATCATCTTTTTGCTGGAGCCATACTATAATAATGAGTTGAAGCGCATGATCAAGACGCCGAAGCTGTATTTCTGCGATACCGGATTATGTGCCTATCTGTCTTCCTGGACCAGTCGTGACACTCTGATGAACGGTGCAGCATCCGGTCATTATCTGGAGAACTATGTAGTTGCCGAAATGCTTCGCAATGCTTCTTACGGAGAAAAGAAAGTGAATCTGAATTTCTACAGAGATACAAACCAAAAAGAAATCGATCTGGTTTTGGAAACAGACGGACAGCTGCATCCATTTGAGATCAAGCGCGCTGCATCACCGGAGAGAAAAGTAATCAGAGCTTTTCCCCTACTTGAAAAAAGTGGAAAAGAAATCGGAGCCGGCGGTATCATCTGTATGACGGCTAAGCCGTTCCCGATTGATGCAAAGAACAACATGATACCTGTCAATCTGCTATAAAGATAAAACACAGAATGGATAACAAGCTGGTATGTATTTCTATGCGAGGAGAGAATCGAGTATATGTATTTAAGAATGATGGCACGGGGTTTATGAAACTTGCATATCATTTTACATGCGGGAGGAAGCCTTGCAGCGTAAAATTAATAGGAAAATACCTATATGTACTTTGCCAGGAAGATTCAACTGTCGAAGTTTACAAGGTGGGGTGCACAAAAGCAGAACTGTTGACGAAAACAAGTACAGCCCAACCTGTGGCATTTATCACGACATGATCAGATCGTTTCGATTGAGTAATAAAAACGGAAAGGAAGAAAGAAAATGGAAAGTTTAGAAACAACATGCCTAATGATTATTGGAAATGCAGGGGCAGCAAGAGCTTCTTATGTAGAGGCAATTGAAGTTGCAAGAGAAGGTGACTTTGAAGAAGCAGAAAAGATTATGGCCAGGGCTGGTGAGGAATTTCTGGAGGCCCATAGAGCACATGCAGCAATGCTGAGTGCAGCTTCTGCTGGTGAAAGCTTAATTACAGAAGAAGACAAGGAATCGCCGGAGGAGGCCTTGCGTCTTTTGATGATTCACGCAGAGGACCAGCTGATGGCTGCGGATTCCTTCAGCATTCTGTGTGAACAATTCATTGAGCTTTACAAGAAGCTTTTAACAAAATAAGCCAATCATTTTCTTCTATATGGATAGTGCTATGTTGCCTCAAAAAGGATCTGTGTTTGCTTGCCGTTTCAACAGATCCTTTTTGAGCACATGGGAAAAAGGAGGATCGTACAAATGGGATATTTAGGTGAAGAAACAAAAAAATTGGGGTTCGGCTTGATGAGACTGCCTAAAAATGAAGAAGGAATTAATGTCGAACAGGTTAAGCAGATGGTAGATGGGACACAATGATATCACGGTGACCATGGGGGTCTACAACCATATTTCAGATCGTCGCCGGATCACACAGGAAATTTCCAGACTTGATCAATATATGGCACAATGATACCTAGATAGGCGTGTGAGAACAATGGAATTAATGAGGACGATACGGGACAAAAATCTTAAGATTAATGAAGAATTTTGGCGAAAAAATTTCCTGTTACGAGAAATTTTCTGTACGAAAATGTGGTCAAAATGTGGTCAAAACGCCTTTTTTGGGCAAAAATGGACGATTTTTTTGACCACAAAAGTTTAGAAGAAACGCCGGAAACCCGCATAAAATCAACGTTTTTTGAAAGTTTATTTTTATTTAAGAATTTTTATTAGCACTCACTCTTGACGAGTGCTAATAAAAGTGTTATAGTACGTCTAGAACAAGGGAAGAGCAAAGGGTTCGTAAGAATCCCAGCTTGGAACTTTTCACATATAGATAGTACTAAAGATGGCGAACCAGGTTCGCTCAGATAAAGAATGGAGGAATGACTTATGATGTTTACACCTAGCGTTTTTGGAGATAATTTGTTTGATAGCTTTTTCAATGATCCTTTTGACAGCATGTCGCGTCTGGCAAGACAGACCGGTGAGAAGGCGCAGGGTTTGATGCTTCGCACCGATATCAAGGAACTGGAAGATGGCTATGAGCTGACGATGGATATGCCTGGTTATAAGAAGGAAGAGATCAGTGCAGAGCTTAAGAATGGTTACTTGACCGTTACTGCTGCGAGAAATGAGAACAATGACGAGCAGGATGATAATGGCAAGTATATCCGCCGTGAGAGATATTACGGGACCTGCTCCAGAAGCTTCTATGTAGGCAAGGGCTTACATCAGGATGATATTAAGGCGAAGTTTGAGAATGGTACTCTTGTACTGAACTTCCCGAAGAATGCACCTCAGGTGGAAGAGAACCACACCATCGCGATTGAGGGATAATGAATTGCTAACAAGTTACATTTGAATGTGCTCAATAAACCTTCCTTAAGAGAAAATGCTCCGCTTTGTGCGGAGCATTTTCTCTTATCTGAAACGTTTACAAAGTGAGCCAGGTCGGATTTTCGTGGAATCCTACGCTTTCATAGACAGGCTTTCCCATGGTGCTTGCAATCAGGAAGAATTGAGTGACGCCTTGGGAGAAGGCGAGCTGTTTGCAGCGCGAGATCATTTCATGCGCGATGCCTCTTCTGCGGTGTGACTTTGCGGTGTACATGTTCGCGATGTAGGCGCGGCGGCCGGTTGCATTTGCATAAGAGGGCGGGAAGTCGAAGATGATGAGTGCGCCGGTGCCGACGATCTCTCCTTCGTCTTCTGCGAGGAATTCGGTGAAGCGCCCGGAGGCGAAGGCGTCGGTGAAGTAGCGATGCATCTCATCGTCGATGTCCATGCTTGTAATGTCCTGGCCTTCGTCGGAGAGCTGGGTCTTTCGCAGACGGATCAGATCCGGGATGTCTTTTTCAGTGGCTTTTCGGTACGTGATCATGAGAGTCCCTTTCTTTCACACAAAATCAAAGGTGAGCTGGCCGGTGAGCCAGGAGGTTTGTTTGGCGTCTTTTACGATGTCGCCTTCCATCGGTCCGCCGATTAAAAATGCACTGTTCGGGTCGTGTCGCAGATAATTTTCGCGCACGATTTTGGGGTCGTAATTCGCGTAGCAGTAGCAGCAAAGATGTCCGCAGGTGTTGTAGGCACCGATGTCGCTGCCGATCAGGCAGGTGCAGCCGGGTCTTGCATAGTTTGCATTTTGCGGTTGCAATTCCTGGCCGATGGCGCGTTCTAACACTTCTTTGGTCATGCAGCCGGTGGTATCGATGCCAAGCGGGGCGAGCTCATTTCCCTCAAAACAAGTGCGAAGCGTCATCCCGTGTTTGGACGCGGTTTTGACAAATGTTTCCGCCAGCTCTTTGCGGTCAGCATGGCCAACTTCGCGTGCCTCCGGAAAGTTGCATTTCGTCTTCTCGTAGAGGTCGATAAAGCTGATGACCACCTGATCGGTGTAGCCGGCAAGTTTTTCGGCCATCCGCGCAAAGGCCTCTTTGTGAAATGCAAGCGAATAGGTTTCGCTTAAGAAAATCGGGTCGTAGCGCCAGCCGATGGCTTTTGGACCGACGATGTCAGAGAGTGCCTGAAAGGCTTCGATGACGTAGTCGACAGGCGGGACATTTGGCTCAATCTCTCTGCCGTAAGGCGTGATGGTCACGAACCAAAACTGGCGAAATGCAGCAAGTTCGTTCATGCGCGGGATCATCGGAGCCGGATTCTTCGTGCAAAATGCGATCAGATCGACGACGTCCGGTGAGATGCGGTAGCGAGTCACCTGCTGCGGATAATAAGGATTTCGCACGCAGACGAAGCCTTCCCTTACGCGGTTAAAAAACCATTCGCTGTAGTAGGCGGGGATGTCGGTGCGTTGCCCGGTGTTTAAAATCATGGCTTAATAGAGCTTGCCGACCAGCCAGTTGGAGAGGCGGATCGGGAGGAATTTGATGAGTGCGCCGAGCAGTTTGTAGGTGAAACCGACGATGACGGTCGGCTTCGGGCTTCTCTTTGTGGCCTGCTGATAGACGACTTCTGCGACGGTGTCGGGGCTCATGCCGTGCTGCTCGTCGTGCTCCATCTGTGCGACGGCTTTCTTGATCTTGCCGCGGTAAATGTCGTCGCCGGCTTCATTTTTCTGGCGGGCGGCGGTAAAACCGGTCTTGATATCGCCCGGGAGAACCGCGCAGACCTTGATTTTGAAGGGTCGGACCTCATTTCGCAGCGCGCCTGCGTAGGAAATGATCGCGGCCTTGCTCATGCTGTACCAAGCCTGGAAGGGGATCGGGATGACGCCTGCAACCGAGCTGATTAGGACGATGTGACCGCTCTTTTGCTCACGCATGTAAGGAAGGACCGCGCGGACACAGTTGTCCGTGCCAAAGAGATTGACTTCCATCTGGGCCTTCGCATCAGATGATTTTGTGCACTCGATCGCGCCGGAGATGCCAAAACCTGCGCAGCAGACCAAAGCGTCAATCTTGCCGTAGAGCGTGACGACCTGGCCAACGGAGGCGATAACGCCCGCTTCATCGGTGACATCGGTGGGGATGCCTGTGATACCGCCTTCTGTTTTCGCCCTGCGGGAAAAGTCTATAACCTGATAGCCTTCTTTTTGAAACCTGGCGGCGCAAGCCTTACCGATCCCACTGGATGCGCCGGTGATGATGACTGTTTTTGACATAATAAGACTCCATTTCTTATTCAAACAACATATTCCTTGCTGTAGTGATCTACTGATAGTACCACTATACCTTATTTTCCAGGAAATGTGTATGAAAATTAAAAATGTCGTGGTTTTCCTTGCTTTTCGGGGGTTAGCCTTGTATAATACCTATTGATTGTTGGGGGTTAAATAGGGAGCCCCAAAGAAAGGGGAAAAAGATGAAAAAGAAAACTTGGATTTGGGTGTGTGTACTGGTTGTTTTGGTGGCGTTGTTTGCGTTGATTTATCATTTCGCAAAGCCGAAGGCACAGGCAGGATCGAAGGCGATCACATTGACCGTGGTTGACGATGCGGGTGATGAGAAGGTTTATAATTTAAAGACGGATGAGGAGTACCTCTACGATGCGTTAAAGCCGGTCATCGACAAGGGCGATCTGACGATCGATGCGGAGGAGAGCGCTTACGGCCTCTACATCAAGGGCGTGAATGGTCTGACGGCGGATTACGACAAAGACGGTGCTTACTGGGCCATCTATGTCAACGGTGAGTACGGTCAGTTTGGTATCGAAAGCCAGCCCGTCGCGGATGGCGATGCCTACAAGCTTGTGTACGAAAAGTATTGATTTCTAACTGAACAGAAAAGGGAAGGAGGTCCTGACGGTGAAAGAAGAGACAAGTAAATTCAGCGTGCGGGACCTCGCTTTGTATGGACTTTTGATCGCGATCATGGAGGTCTCGAAGCACGCGCTGGACTTCCTGCCGAATGTGGAGCTGATCTCTCTGCTGGTGATTCTCTACACCCTGCATCTTGGCAAGCGCACGCTTTTTTTGACGCTTGGATTTACACTACTTGAGATCTTTTACTGGGGACCGCACACGTGGGTGATCATGTATCTGTATGTGTGGCCATTTCTGGTTTTTCTGACCTTACAAATGAAAAAGCACCGGGATGAGAAGTATGATTTTTTGCAGTTTGCGGTGCTTTCGGGATTGTTTGGATTGTTTTTCGGAGCCATGTGCTCCTTGGTCTATCTCGTGATCGGAGGGCCGCGCACCGCGCTTTCTTGGTGGGTGGCAGGGATCCCGTATGATCTCATTCATGCGGGGGCAAATTTTGTGATTTGCCTGATACTGTTTCGTCCACTTGATAAGTTGATGGGAAAAGTGAAATGGAGATAAAAGAGCCTTGACAGTTGCAATGTCGAGGCTCTAATTCACATATTCAGTCTATAGAAAAACCGTGCTTTAAGACAGAGATCCAGTTTCTTTTTCCGTAAAGGAAGCGCAGGATATGTACCACCTGTTTATCATGGTCGATGACATAAAACGCAAGATAGTTTTTGATCATCACAAACCGGATCTTGTGTGTTTTGAAAAACGGATCATCTACGATCGCGTGTGCTTCGGGAAAAGCGGAGAGCCGGTCAAGGGCTTGCTCAATATTTGCAAGCAGATGATCCGAAGCGTCCGGATTTAACAATACATGATCGATATAATCGATTGCTTCATTCAGATCTCGGACTGCCGTCTGGGTAAAATGAATCTCATAGCTCATGAACGCCTCCGTGCACGTAAATCTGATAATACTTGCTTAGCGGGCAAGGTTTTGGAGGCCTGCACATCATCAAGACCTGTCTGAAGGAGATCGTATAATTCAAACACCTCATCGGCATATCTTACCGTAGCCATCGCGTCTTTTGCGTAGTGATCCGCGTGGATCATGTCTGCGTATTCCTGGGTTAGTACCGCGCCTCCGACGACGATCTTGGTGTCGGGTTTGGCGGCGTTGAGCTGGCGGATCGTCTCCTCCATGGCCGGCACGGTGGTGGTCATCAGGGCGGAGAGGCCGACGAGTTTGATGTCTTCCCGCAGGGCTGTCTCAACGATCACTTCCGGCGGGACGTCCTTGCCGAGATCCAGTACTTCGTAGCCATAGTTTTCCAACATGACTTTGACGATGTTCTTGCCGATGTCGTGGATGTCTCCTTTGACGGTCGCCAAAATGACACGCCCTTTGACTTCCTGTGCATCTCCAGCCATGGATTCTTTGACCACGGCGAAGGCAGCCTTTGCGGCTTCCGCGCTCATGAGGAGCTGTGGCAGGAAAATGGTTCCTTTCTCGAAGCCCTGACCTACTTTGTCAAGCGCAGGGATCAGCTCCGCATTGATCAAATCGAGCCCTGTCTGCGTCTTGAGGCCTTCGATGGTCGCAAGCCTTGCATTTTCGGCCATGCCGCGTTCGATGCTCTCGCCAAGCGTCATTACACCAGTACTGACTGCAGTCGAATTCCCATTGCCCGCGACCGCAACGCCGCTCCCCGCGGGTGCATTTGCATAAGCGGAAATGTAACGTTCACAGTTCGGGTCGAGGTCTAAGAGGGCGAGGGAGGCATGGTAAGCGCTCATCATCTCGGCGCTTCCCGGATTCATGATCGCGCAGGAGAGCCCGTTTAGGATCGCCATCGTCAGGAAATTCGAGTTGATCAGCTCGCGGTGCGGCAGACCAAAGGATATATTCGAGACGCCTAAGATCGTGTGTCCGTGCAGTTCGTCGCGCACGCGGCGCAGCGTCTCAAGCGTGGCTTTTGCCTGGCCGCTCGCTGAGGAGATGGTCATGGCAAGACCGTCAACGACGATGTCTTTCGCGGCAATGTCATATTTTGCGGCTTCTTCGTAAATGCGTTTTGCGATCGCAATGCGTCCCTCGGCGGTCTCGGGAATCCCGGATTCATCGAGCGGGAGTGCGACCACCACGCCGCCGTATTTGGCGACGAGCGGGAAGACCGCGTCCATGACTTCTTGCTTTCCGTTGACGGAGTTGATCATGGCCTTGCCGTTGTAAAGCCTGAGGCCGCGCTCGAGGGCTTCGGGGTCTGAGGTGTCCAGCTGCAGTGGCAGGCCGGTGATCCCTTGGAGGCTGGTCACGACGCGTTCCATCATGGCGGGTTCATCGATCTCCGGGAGGCCAACGTTGACATCCAAAATCGCAGCGCCTTGGTCTTCCTCGCGGATGCCTTCATTTAAAATGTATTCGATATCGTTCTGGCGAAGTGCTTCTTTGAAGCGTTTTTTGCCCGTCGGATTGATGCGTTCGCCGATGATCACGGGGCGAGGACCGATCTCGACCGCCTGAGAAAAGGATGTGACAATCGTGCGGTTCTTAGGCGTTGGATGTAAGACCGGCAGAGGCCGACATTTTTCAATGGTCTGACGGATGTGTTCCGGCGTGGTGCCGCAGCAGCCGCCGAGCACCGGGATGCCAAGCTTTGCAACTTCGATCATCAGATCCGAGAATTCTTCCGCCGAGACGTCAAAGACCGTGCGGCCGCCTTCACTGCGGGGCAGCCCGGCATTCGGATTGACGATGACCGGGGTGGAAGAGGCCTCCGCGAGGCGTTTGATGATCGGAAGCATCTCTTTGGGACCGAGGCTGCAGTTGACTCCGAGGGCATCGACGCGAAGTCCTTCTAAGAGCGCGACGACCGCCTCCACCGGCGCACCAGTGAGGAGCTTTCCTTTTTCGTCGTAGGTTGTGGTTGCAAAGACCGGCAGATCACAGTTTTCCTTGGCGGCGAGCACAGCGGCCTTCAGCTCATAGGTATCGTTCATCGTCTCGATCTGTACGAGGTCTGCACCGGCTGCCGCGCCGATGCGCACGACCTCTCCAAAGATCTCGACCGCGTCTTCAAAGGAAAGGTCGCCAAGCGGCTTTAAGAGCTTTCCGGTCGGGCCGATGTCAAGGGCGATAAATGCATCTTCCCTGCCGGTGCGTCTCCTTGCTTCTTTCGCAAGCGCCACGGCAGCGGTCACGACTTCCTCTAAATCTTCCGGGTATTTCAGACGATTTGCCCCGAACGTGTTTGTGTTGAAAATGTTGCTGCCTGCGTTTAAAAATGCGCTGTGCAGGCCAATCACATCCTCCGGATGCGTCAGATTCCAGCGTTCCGGCTGCTCGCCGCCTGCGAGGCCGCGCTCTTGCAAAAAGGTGCCGGAACCGCCGTCACAAAAGAGCCATTCTTTCCCTAACAGAGTACGAATATCATGTGTCATTTCATTTTTCTCCTAGATGAGTTATAACCAGCCCGCGAAAATCGGACACAAAACTGCGGTGAGTACGCCTGCAACTGCGATCGAGAGGCTGCTCATCGCACCCTCGATCTCACCCATTTCCAATGCTTTCGAGGTGCCTCTCTTTATCGTTTGTTGGATCTGCGCCAGATCTTTTGTTCTTCGCCAGCGGCAATCAACGAGTCTCTAAAGTCCGGGTGCGCGATCGATACCAGCATCTGCGCACGCTCCCAGGTGGAACGCCCGGCGAGGTTGACCGCGCCGTACTCGGTGACGATGAAGTGTCCTTGGCTTCTGGGGCTTGTGACGATGTCGTGCGTCAGGTACGGTTTGATGTTTGAGTTGACCGTACCTTTCTTATCGGTGTAGGTCGAATGCAGGCAGATGAAGGACTTTCCGCCCTTGCTCATGGCAGCGCCGGTCAGGAAATCGAGTTGGCCGCCGGTGCCGGAAATCTGTCGGAAACCGGCGCTTTCGGCGCTGATCTGTCCATACAGATCAACCGCGATGCAGTTGTTGATGGAGACCATATTTTCCTGTAGGGCGATGGTCTCGACCGCGTTGATATATTCGAGTGGTTCAATCGCGATCCCGGGGTTTTGATCGACCCAGTCATAGAGGCTTCTGGAGCCGAAGACCATGCCGGTCACGCCTTTGCCGGGCTGCGAGGTTTTGCGTTTGTTGGTGAGCTTGCCGGCCTTATAGAGCTCATAGTAGGCGTCGCCGCAGAGCTCCGTGTGCATGCCAAGATCCCTAAGGTCCGACTCTGCGATGCGCTTGCCGACGACATTTGGCATACCGCCGATACCGATCTGGATCGTCGCGCCATCCACGATGTAGGGCAAAATGTGGTCGGAGATCGCGATGTCTTCCGGCGTAGGCGGCTCGATCGGAAACTCCGGCAGCGGCGGGTGCGTCCCTTCCACCACATAGTCCACCTCGGAAATGTGGATGCACTCGTCAAAGCCACCGAGAATGCGGGGCAGATGCTCATTGACCTCCACGATCACGATATCGGCCTTGTCAAGAATTCCTTTTGCGACACCGGTCGCGCAGGAGAGATTGAAGTAGCCGTGCTTATCCATCGAGGTGACGCACATCATTGCCACGTTGACCGTGAGGAAATGTCGGTAGTAGGGCACGACATTGCGGAAAATCATCGGGATATAATTGCACAGGCCACGGTCGCAAAGGCTTCTTTCATACGAAGAGAAGTGCCAGCTGTTGTAGAAAAAATGTTCCCTTGTCGGATCACATTCCGCAACCATGACGGGGCCAAAGCATAAGTTGCCGCGGATCTTGACATCTGTCAGCTCATCGCGCCTTTTTGCAAGAGCTGCGTCTAAGAGCACCGGAAAGCCGTTGTTCGTGGTGTAATCCACCCAGTCGCCGGACTTTACGACCTGAACGGCCTGCTCTGGCGTGCGCAGCTTCGCGCGGTATTCCTCGTACACATTTCTCACGTCAATTCCTCCCTTCGGTCTCTCCATTCCGTCGGCGTGAAGCCGTATACATTTTTAAAGCTTTCGCTGAAATAGCTGTGCGAACAGAAGCCCAGGCGATCGCTGACGTCTTTGACCGAAATCGTGCTGTCCATCAGCAGATCCTTGGCGAGGGCCAGTTTCTTTGTGCGGACATATTCGTTGATCCCTACGCCCATCTCTTCTTTGAACTTGCGCCCCAGGTAGTAAGGGGAGTACTGCAGTGAGGCCGCGATGGCCTTTAAAGAGATATCATCTTCCAGGTGCAGATCGATATAGTCGCAGCACTCCATGATCGGCTTGGAATGGGAGGTGCCGCGGATGCGGTGTACACGCCGCACGAAATCGTTCTGCATCGTGTATGTCAGGTCGGTGAGTTCGGTTAATGAATGCGCAGCCTCCACGCTTTGGAAGTACTGATCTGTGAGTGTGAGTGCAATCTCCGGGGAGAGGCCGCCCTCAATGGCTGCCCGTGAAAACAGAACAATACAGACGAGCACAGCGTTCTTCATCTGTCTGGTCGGCTCCCCGTTGGAGAGCTTGCCGATGCGTCCGGTCAGAGAGAGACGATTGACTTGCTTCATAAAGTTGAGATCTCCATCCCGCACCATACGGCAGAGTTCTCGCTCCATCTGGTACGTGCCGTGGACATCTTGTTTGGGATCGATCTCGTCGCCGCGCAGAGGTGCCTGATTGGTCAGGCGATAGTGAACCTGGCTGACGTCGATGTGCTCTCCGTTGATCGTATACTGCAGCATGATGGCATATTCCAACATCCGGTTCATGGAGATGACCGGCAGCTCTTTTAAAAAGGCCATGATGCTTCGCAAATGCATGACAGAGACACCGAGAGAGCGGAACTTCTTTTCCACGGCATCAATCGCCAGATCATCGAAAAAGAAAGGTCCGAATACATGTACATGCAAACCGGATGTGGTCTGCTCGGCGGCAGCAAGCCACATCAGTCCCAATTCATTTGACAAGATGACCGGATGGGTGTGCGTTTGCACGTATTCCTCCAAACGGCTTCTGGTGTCACCAAGGAGAAGAAGGTTGGTGAAAATCTCTTCCTCCGGACAGTTGCTGTAGATCAGCTCCATCTCCTCGTTATAAGTGGTGAGATATAGCTTGTGACAGCATAAAATCATCTCTCCAAGCCAAGTGACTTTGTTTTCTGTATCCATAAATGTACGCTCCTGAACCAATTCTTTCTTCTATCATACTACAACATTTCAAAGAAATCTATAACAATGAAAACTTCGCCTCAGAAAGTTGTATAAAAAACGTTAGAAACACGTGATTTTTGATACCACCCCTTTCCAAAGTCAGATATAATAGTACCATCAACAGAAAACAATACATTTTTACCCAGGAGGATAAAGGATGAAAAAAGTAAGCTTTAACGAGGGATGGATCTACAACGGACAGCCTGTGACCCTGCCGCACGATGCGAAGATTCATGCAAATCGCCGTGCCGATGCGCCGAGCGAAGGTGCTGGAGCTTTCTTTGAGGATGGTGAATATGTCTATGAGAAGACATTTGCAAAGCCGGAAGAAGAGCACGTGATCCTGCAGTTTGAAGGCGTGTACAAGAACGCGAAGGTTTATCTCAACGATGCGCTCATCGCGGAGCATGCCTACGGCTATGCACCTTTCTTTGTGACGCTGGACGAGCATTTAAAAGAGGGTGAGAACACGATCCGTGTGGAGTGTGCTGTGGTGTCTCCGGACAGCCGCTGGTACTCTGGTGCCGGCATTTATCGCCCGGTTTGGCTTTATGTCGGCGACCAGGTAGGCATCGAGCCTGAGAGCGTCAAGATCAGCACCGTTTCTTATGATCCGGCTATGATCCGTGTGCAGTCTCCTGTGACCGTGCGTGCCTTTGTGGATGAGGCAAATGTATCTGACGGCGGCACCGATTTTACTTTGGAGATTCCGAATGCGAAGCTTTGGAGCGAGGAGCATCCTTATCTGTATAAGCTGCGTGTTGTGCGTGGCACCGATGAAGTGGAGATTCCATTTGGTATCCGTAAGGTGGAGTGGTCCAACAAGGGTCTGTTTATCAATGGCAAGAGCGTGCTGCTGCGCGGTGGCTGCCTGCATCATGACAACGGTGTTGTAGGCGCGGCAACCTACGATGAGAGTGAGTGGAGACGCGTTAAGATCTTAAAGGACGGCGGCTTTAACGCGATCCGCAGTGCGCACAATCCTACCTCGCGTGCCCTTTTGGAGGCCTGCGATGCACTTGGCGTTTATGTCATGGATGAGACCTGGGATATGTGGTTCCACCACAAGACATTTAATGACTATGCAACGGAATGGAGAGAGAATTATCTGGCCGACATCGATGCGATGGTAAACCGCGATTTCAACCATCCGTCCGTGATTCTCTATTCGATCGGCAATGAAGTCTCTGAGCCTGCAAAGGATGAGGGCGTTGCAAAGACCCGCGAGATGGTCGAGCACATCCATGCGATTGACCCGAACCGTGCAGTCACCGGCGGCTTCAACCTGATGATCATTTCCAGCGCAAAGAAGGGCAAAGGCATCTACAACGAAGAGGGCGGCCGCAAGAGCGACAGCGATGGCAAGGCAGCGTCCGGCATGAATTCGACGATGTTTAACTTAATTACCAGTATGCTTGGTGCCGGCATGAATAAGTCTGCGAACTCGAAGGCAGCGGATGAAGCGACCTCTCCTTCTCTGGATCTTCTGGACTTGGCAGGGTACAACTATGCGTCCGGCCGGTATCCTCTGGAGGCAAAGGCACATCCGGACCGCGTCATTTTCGGCAGCGAGACCTTCCCGCAGACCATTGCACAAAACTGGGCGATGGTTGAGAAGTATCCGTATCTGGTCGGCGACTTTATGTGGACCGCTTGGGATTACATCGGTGAGGCAGGTATCGGTTCCTGGGCTTATACCGATGATGCAAGACGTTTTGATAAGCCGTATCCGTGGCTGCTTGCAGATGCAGGCGCATTTGACATCTTGGGCGATCCGAACGGAGAAGCCTTCCAGGCGGCAGCCGTGTGGAAGAAACTGGATGCGCCGCAGATCTGCGTCCAGCCGATCAACCATGACAAGAAGCCTGCCAAGGGTGCATGGAGAGGAACCAACGCGATTCCTTCCTGGAGCTTTGCAGGATGCGATGGCAAGAAGGCAGTCGTGGAAGTCTACACTGAGGGTGCACGCGTGGAGCTTTACTTAAACGGCAAGTCTGTCGGCAAGGCGAAGGTGAAGAATGCGAAGGCAACCTTTAAGGTGGTTTATGTACCGGGAACGCTGCGCTGCGTGGCGTACGATGCAAGCGGACGCGAGATCGGAAGCTCCGAGCTTGTGAGCGCAACCGGAACCAAGACCGTAAAGATCGAGGCAGAGAAGAAGGTTGTAAAGCCGGGCGAGGTGGTTTACCTTCCGGTTACTGTGGTTGGTAAAAATGATGTCGTTGAGAGCAACGCGGATGTGAAGGTGAAGGTGACCGTGGAGAATGGTGAGCTGCTTGGATTCGGAAGTGCAAATCCGAGAACCGAGGAGAGGTTTGACGCTGGTGAGTACACCACGTATTATGGCAAGGCGATGGCAGTGGTCAGAGCTGGAGAAGCGGGTGTGCTGAAGGTTGCGGCAAATGAGGCCGTAGCTGAGGTGACGGTCGAGTAAAGAAACATCTTTGCATGGACTCGTCGCGTCTTCAATCTTGGCGTGGACGACTTGCGTCTTCGGTTGATGACGTAACGGACGCGTAAGAGGCCTTCCATCGGACTCCCGCGAATAAAGTATCGTACATAAAGCTTGGGGCGTTGCTTACGCAACGAACGCCACAACTCAGACCCGCTATCATGCAAGCATGAGCGGCTCTGAGAATTGTGCCGTTACAACCCCAAGCTTTTTTAATTTACGTATTCCCGCGAGTCGCACCGATGCGCGCCCTCTAAACGCCGACGTCATCAAAGACCCCGCAGATTAAAGCCCGCTCCTCGTAAGCCAGTTTGCGCGAGCCTGTAACCCTCCTTAGGGAATGGCGTTCAAGACGACAGGTCTGGCCTGACTTTCCTAGCGAGCATGCAGTATTGTTCAGCGAAGTGATTCCCTGCAGGGAGGGACTGTTGACTCTTTCGATTTACTACGAACGAGGAGCGGGCTTCAATCTGCGGGGTCTTTGCGGCAGTCGGCACTTAGCGTGGTGAGGATTCTCGCGGGATGAACATAAAAAAGGACTTGGGGATGAACACAGATCAAATCGGACTATGATGAGCTTGCTCA
>JAFVAL010000001.1 GCA_017480565.1 Lachnospiraceae bacterium
CATATTTGCCCCAGTGAATCTTGTCCGGGAGTACTGCCTTCGGATAGGTAACCTCGGAACCATCTTTCTGGCAGAGTTTCTGGCCGAGCTTGACAGCGCCTGCGGGACAGACCTCGACACAACGGCCGCAGGCCACACATTTCTCCTTCTCCACATGGGCGCGGAAGGAGGAGGCAGACATGTTCGGCGTGTTGAACAGAAGAGAAGTACGCAGCGCATTACAGATCTGCACATTACAGTTACAGATATCGAAAATGTGGTCGGCACCGTCGATGTTCGTGATCTGATGCACATAACCGTTTTCTTCGGCCTTCTTTAAGATATCAAGCGCTTCTTCCTTGGTGATGTAGTGTGCTCTGCCGGTCTCTACGGTGTAATCCGCCATGTCGCCGACCTGAATGCACCAATCCTGCTCATCGTCCGTACAGCCTTCGCCTAACGTAGCACGAGAGTAGCGGCAGGAGCAGATGCCTGCGGAGAGATGTCCTTCATACTTCTGGAGCCAGTAGGAAATCTTCTCAAGACTGATCGATTCGCGGCTGGCCTGGACTTCCTTCTCCACGGGCAGGACATGCATACCGATGCCATCGCCGCCGGGGCGTACCATGGAAGTGATGTGCTCGAGCGGAAGGAAAGTCATACGTTCGAACATCTTTGCAACCGGAGGGTTCTTGTCCACGCGGTCAACAGAAGAGTTGAACAGCTCAGCACTGCCGGGCACGAAATAACTGGTGCGGTAGCGCTTCTCCTTCGGTGCGCCGGGGATCGGACCATTGTCATCGTAGTGATCACCGTAGTCGTACTCGACAAAGCCATGCACACAGAGCAGATCTAACGTTTCTTCAAACTTTTCACGGCTCATGCGCTTTTTGTTTTTCGCAAATAATTCCTCTTTGGTGTACCATTTGCGCTGCTTCATGGACAAAGCGATATCCACTTCGTCCTCATTGAGAATCTCGCGAAGTCCCCAGTACTCTTCATCGGTTGTCTTTAACCCGAGGAGTTTGTGAGGTACGTTGTCTGTGATTCTGGCCCCTAACTTCGCATACTTCTTTTGTTTTACCGGTTCGCCGTCATACTTCGATTGAGTTTTCGGCACTTTGTCATAAGTTTCAGGCATACATATTCTCCTTTACCGTGCTTTCATAGTTGTCCTTATTGTAATATATTTTTGTGCAAAATACAATCAAAAAGGGCATGAAGTAGTGAAAATCATACCCTTTTACAGATTCAGTTTTTTATAAAAATGAGAAAATTATAACGCTGCGCGGTAGATCTCGACAATGTCCTCGACAGAGAGCGGAACGTAGCAGCCTACGCAACCCTTAGCAGCTTTCTCAGCCATGATCTGGAAGTTTTCTTCGTCGGTGATGCCTACCTCGCGAAGCGTTGCCGGAATACCAAGAGACTTGACAAAGAAGTTTCTTGTGCACTCGATGGCCTTCTCTGCGACGACCCATTTGTCCTCAGAAGGATTGAGATTCCAGACGTTGACACCGTATTCCACGAACTTCTCAACGGTGTCGTTGGAGAGCACATGCTTCATCCAGTGAGGGGTTAAGATTGCAAGACCCTCACCGTGCGTGATGTCATAGAATGCGGAGAGCTCATGCTCCATCGGATGGACGCACCAGGCGACGCGGTAGCCGTCGGAGACGAAACCGTTGATCGCGTGAGAGGATGCCCACATCAGGTTTGCTCTTGCCTCATAGTTGTCAGGCTCTGCGATTGCGATCGGTCCGCAGGTAATCAATGTCTTTAAAATGGCCTCGCAGAACCGTGCCTGCAGGAAGCCTTCATTTGGCGAGAAGTAATTCTCGAGGGTGTGGCTCATGATATCCGCGGTACCTGCTGCGGTCTGACGTTTCGAGACGGAGAAGGTGTAAGTCGGATCCATGATCGACATCTTCGGGAGAAGATGATCACTTGCCATGCCCCATTTCTCATTCTTGCTCATATCGGAAATGACAGCGAACTTATCCATCTCGGACCCGGTTGCGGCAAGGGTTAACACCGAGTAAATCGGAAGTGCAGCAGTGATCTTAGAAGGCGTGAGCACGAGATCCCACGCGTCTCCATCGTAGAGCGCACCGGCTGCGATTGCCTTGGAACAGTCGATGGTGGAGCCGCCACCGATGGCAAGTACCATGTCGATACCATGTTCCTTGCAGAGCTTGACGCCTTCGCGGACGGACTCAATGCGAGGATTGGGCTGCACACCGGAGAGTTCATAAACGGTTAAACCGGCTTCTTTTAAGATCTCCATCGCCTTGTCATAGATGCCCATCTTCTTGATGCTGCCGCCGCCGTAGACCATCAAAACTTTCGAGCCGCTCTGTGCAAGTTCGGACAGATGAGAGATCTGGCCTTCACCAAATTGAATGCGGGTTGGAATAAAGTGTGTGAAATTCTTCATTGAAATGCGTTCCTTTCTTTCCATGACGAAAGGGCCACCGCCGCGACCCTTCGTATATTTCTGATTCCAGTCTATCATAAAGCAGGAGAGAAGACAAGAAAATAGAAGAGACCCTCGTGCCGAAACACGAGGGCCTCTCCTATAGTATGAAAAGAAATAGGGGTTAGATATAATCAAACTTCACAAAATGTAATAGAATTATCTCTAACAAGCTTAGTTTACTACATGATTTTTGTTCTGTAAAGGGGTAATTAGATAAAATTTAGAATTATTTAACTTATGGATTCTTTACTTTTTTCGATGACCCGTTGACCGGAAAGAGCCAATCGGTTACAATAAACCTGTTATTTTTAACAGTTAGGATTCATATGTGAAAGGAATCAAATTCATGAGCGAGATCAATGTACGTCGTCCTGATAACATGGAACGAATCACAACCGAAGCCCTGGCGAATGCATTTATCGAAGAGCAGATTGCAAGCCTTCGTGCGCAGATCGGTGATGGAAAGGTGCTCTTAGCCCTCTCCGGCGGTGTTGATTCTTCCGTTGTAGCTGCACTGTTAATTAAGGCGGTTGGAAAGCAGTTAACCTGCGTCCACGTCAACCATGGCCTGATGAGAAAAGGGGAGAGCGAGCAGGTCATCGAAGTCTTCCGCGGGGAGCTCGGTGCGAACCTGATCTATGTCGATGCGACAGATCGTTTCCTCGATAAGCTGGCTGGCGTTTCGGATCCTGAGAAGAAGCGTCATATCATCGGCGAAGAGTTTATCGATGTCTTTGCAGAAGAAGCGAGAAAGTTAGATGGTGTTGCTTTCTTAGGACAGGGAACCATTTGGCCCGACATTCTGGAGTCGGAAGCTGGTATCAAGGCGCATCACAATGCGGGTGGTCTTCCTGAGGACATTGCATCTCGTTTTGAACTTGTTGAGCCTGTGAGAGTCCTGTTTAAGGACGAGGTTCGTGTGGTCGGACGCGCCCTTGGCCTTCCGGCAAATATGGTCGACCGTCAGCCATTTCCTGGCCCTGGCCTTGGTGTCAGATGCCCTGGCGCGATCACAAGAGATCGTCTTGCTGCAGTCAGAGAGTCCGATGCGATCCTGCGCGAAGAATTTGCAAAAGCAGGCCTGGAAGGAAAGGTTTGGCAGTACTTTACGGTTGTTCCGGACTTTAAGTCCACCGGCATCCGTGATGGCAAGAGAACCTTTGATTGGCCTTGCATCATCCGTGCGATTAACACGACCGATGTCATGGAAGTGACTGTGGAACATCTGCCTGCTGAGATGTTAGATCGTCTTGCAGCGAGAATTACCAAGGAAGTTCCTGGCATCAACCGCGTACTGTTTGACTATACACCGAAGCCGCCTGCGACCGTGGAGTACGAGTAATAGCCACCGGCTTTCACAGTACACCTGAAAATCCAGCATTTATGCGGGTTTCCAAGGGACTGTGACTAATGTTTTTTTTACACACAAGCCGCGAGCAGTACACTCGCAGTACACTTCGCAAAACTGAATGAACAAATTTCCTGTGGCTTTACTGCCCCGTTTTTCCCTCTTAAGAGGTGAGGAAACGGGGCATTTTTTGTTGGTTTTTTACTCATGGTTCACAGTCAAGCCACTCCGTACCCAGTACAAGGTAGTGTTTTTGACGAGAAAACGTTGCAGGAGATCGCAGGCTGTGAGAAGGTTTCCGCCCAGGCCATCTTCACATTGAATGCCGGAGTACTGAAGGCACTGAGGAGAATGCTGGAGAATGGTTAAAGCGATTCTAGATAGATTAGCTTTGTTTATATTTTGCTTAAAACGGATCGTATTCAATCTAATTTAGATGAAATTTGAACTTGACACATACTACGGACAGTGCTATGGTTTAAATATATCTTAAAATAGATTACCAAAGATCTATATAGAGATAAATTTAAACCATGGAGGTGATCATATGGATGTCTATACAGCAATGGCCAAAGTCCCTGTCTTCTCTGTCGACGATGTTGACCGATACTATAACAATATTGGCAGTTCACGTTCAGCAGTAAAAAGACTGATGGCATATCATAAAGTGATGAAGATCCGTAACAACATGTATACCTGTGTCAGCGCACAAACGGGCGGACCTATTGCCAATCGTTTTCAGATCGCCAGCAGCATTACTGAAACCTCTTATATTTCACACTACTCTGCAATGGAATACTACGGTACAGCAGATCAGGTTTATTATGATGTCTATGTTTCGTCTGAGACAAAGTTTAATGATTTTGAATTTGACGGATATACATACCATTATATCCCATCACCCTTTTCGGAAGGTGTTGAATCACCGGAGTTTAGCGGCGGAATACGTATTACCAACCGGGAACGGACAGTGGCTGATTGCCTAAAGGATATGGACAAAATCGGAGGTTATGAGGAAGTAATTGCGGATCTGAGTGTAATGACCAGTATTGATGAGAACAAACTGTTGCTTGTTCTTAAGGCGTATGACAATCAGTTTCTGTACCAAAAGACCGGCTATTTGCTGTGGCCGCTGCGGGATTCTCTGGGACTTTCCTCGGATTTCTTTGATCTATGCCGCTCAAAGATCGGTAAGAGCAAGCGATATCTTTCCAAAGATATCAAAGAAGGAACCTATAATAATGAGTGGAAGCTGGTCATTCCAAGCCAAACATATGCCATGAAGAATGGAGGGCTGATATCCGATGCCTCAATTTGACAGATTTGAACTGGACCGGAGAGCCAGAGAATATGGATTTGTTCGTGACACATTCGAAAAGGTACTTCGATTAAAGCTAATCCTTGCCTTCCTGAATCAGCATGAATACCTGAAGGATCATCTGCTTCTGAAAGGAGGCACAGCAATCAACCTTACAGTTTTCAGGCTTCCAAGGCTTTCGGTTGATATTGATTTAGACTTTACCCCCAATGAGCCCAGAGAGGAAATGCTGTCTTCAAGGGAAAAGATTGACGGAATTATCAAATCATATATGCAAAACGAAGGCTATGATCTTTCGCCCAACTCAAGGTTTTATCATAGCCTGGACTCATATTATTATAACTATGTAAATGCCGCTGGGAATCGGGATATGATCAAGCTCGAATTGAACTATTCACTCCGCTCTCATATCCTGGCAGCAGAAGAAAGATGTTTCACGACAGATGCTTTC
This sequence comes from Lachnospiraceae bacterium, assembly GCA_017480565.1. GTDB lineage: Bacteria > Bacillota > Clostridia > Lachnospirales > Lachnospiraceae > RGIG1588. The sequence goes on from JAFVAL010000001.1 coordinate 5,576, forward strand.
GGAGAGAATATCAAGGTAAAAACTCTGGATCCTATGGAAATCTTTGCGGCAAAAGCAAATGCTCTGTTATCTCGTGCGGCGGCGAGAGATTTATACGACTTCGATAAGATGATTCATGAAGATTTGTTTTCTGAAGAGGCAGATCTATTCCGGAAATGCATTATCTTTTACGCAGCAGTATCGGCAGAAAAGATCAACAAACACTTCGACCCACAGATGATTGACACAATCACCTTTCAGAAAATTCGCCGAGATTTGTTCCCGGTGTTAAGACAAGAAGAACGCTCCAGGCAATTTGACGTTCAGACAAGAATCGATGAAGTGAAACAATATCTGAATTCGCTGATGCAGCTTACAGACTCGGAAATGGAATTCATAAAAAGATTTGAGATGAAGGAATACCGCCCGGAACTTCTATTCAATCGCGCAGATATCCTGGAAAGAATTGCTGATCACCCAATGGCGCTATGGAAATGTAGAAATTCCTAAGAGGCAGGAAATCAGCGCAGACGCATGTAGGATTGACGATCTGAAAAAACATCCTAATGGCACGTATCAAAGCAGTACTCAGAGAGTACAAATTGGCTTGATGGGACAGATAAAGCAGTCCTTTTGCCTCTTAAGATAGGAATAACAGATAGAAAAACCGTTCATAGATAGCCCCAAAAAGGCTCTGGGCGAAGAATACGAGTAAGGGTGCGAAAAGTTTTTAATCTAACCTGTAAAGCTGCCTTTACCGCTTACGGTTTCGGTATCAGAAAGCTGATGGTGTCCGCCAGTTCTTCGGGGTCAGGTAAAAAAGAATTCCTGACCCAATGGCGGAGCATCAGTCCCAGGCCTCCTATGATAAAAGCATTGCTGTACAGCCTTGTTTGCTCTTTATCGTCCGAACCATGGATGGTTTCTTCCTGCAGCGGATACCGCATATATGTACCGCAGACCTCTATGAATTCGTGCAAAAACAAATCAAACAGATTGTTTTGGTCCAGGATCGAAAGAAATCTCCGATGCTCTCCCCAGAATGCAAAAAAGCTTTGGTACATCTTCCGGTAGTCCGTCGAAGAAAAATCCGTCTTTCTGATCTGTTCCAGCACTAATCGATCCGTACCGTACAGAATCAGATCTGTCTTGTTTTCGCAATTCCGGTAAAAGGTCCGTCTTGTGATCTTTGCTCTGTTGCAGATGTCTGTTACCGTGATATCTTCGATCTTTTTATACTTCAAATGATAGAACAGTCCACCGGTCAGCTGTGTAAGCGAATACTCCACCTGGCTCTTGTCAGAATGATTGTACATACTCGTTGCTCCTTATTACGGCTTGTACCTTATTACGGCCTGTATGAAGGCTTCTAGCCCATACAGGTCTTTTTATGTGTCACAAAAACACATCATCTGTATATTTTAAATGAAACAGATTGCTTAGTAAAGAGAATTTGTTAAAATAATATCATTCCCGCAGGGGAAGTACAGATGTACAGCATACGAAAAATCATAGGAGGTTAGAACAGTTATGAATTGTTCCGAAAAAGTACAGGTTGTTCTGGGCGGCACCTCAGGAATGGGCCTTGCCACAGCGATTGCCCTTGGAAAACAGGGGCCGGTTCTCGTCGGAGGCAGAAACGAAAAAAGGCTGGCGGATGCGGTTGCCGCATTGAAAGAAGCCGGCGTGGAAGGATATGGAAAACAGTGCGACATTTCCGACAGGGCTTCGTTGGATGCCTTTGTTGAATATGCCACTTCGATTGCTCCGATCGGGAACGTGGTAAACGCAGCCGGCGTGGATACCGGCGCCAGCGAACTGATCTGGAAGATCAATGTCCAGGGAACGATCAATGTAGTAGAAGCATTTCTTCCCTACATAGGCGGATCCTGCCTTGTCAATTATTCCTCCATTACCGGATACTATTATCAGCCGTCTCAGGAAGAGCTTGCCTTGTGGGCAAATCCGACTGCTCCCGATTTCTTTGAGAAATCCTTCGAGGCTACCACAAAAAAGGAAATTGATCCTCGTATGGCTTTCATGGGACCCCAATTTCTGACGTATATTGCGTCCAAACGGTTTGTACAGTACTACACGGCAGCGAATGCGCTGCGCTTTGGCAAAAAGAACAGCCAAATCTTCTCCGTTGCTCCGGGCTCCTTCGACACCCCGATGTTGCGTGAGAGTTCCGACGAAGTCGTAGCCGGCATCGCAAGAGGAACCGCTTTCGGACGTCTGGGACGGCCGGAGGAAATGGCTGACTTTATCATCAAGCTGCTCGAACCAGGACACGAGTATCTTACCGGCGTTGATCTGATTCTGGACGGCGGCAAGCATGCTATGGGAACCGTTAAGCAGTACGAATAATAATCGGCCATATAGAATCATCGAATATGAGTAAGACGACATAGTGAACCGGAATACAGCCTTGTAGCTACAGAAACATTGTAGTTACAAGGCTTTTTCATTTTAGGCAGACAGTCAGGAAACTTGTAATTAAGTACACATTGATAATACATCCAAATTGATGTATTGTGGTGATTGGATGATCATTTACGATAAAACACAACAAGAAGTAGAAAACACCATGAACAAGAAAACTGGTAGGAGATCACGTTAATCATGATGAATAATCAACAATCCGATGTTATCTTTCAACTTTACATCGATTTCGGCCACGACAAATCGTCACCGATTCCGTCAGTGATACCAGAGCATAAGAACAAGCGCACAGTCATTGCTGCCATTCCACATTCTGGGGGATTGATCTTTCCCGGGGAACGGTACGAGACGATCGAGTTTCTTGATTATCTCGTAGACGAGGCAGGAGAACCATGTGGAATCAAGTGCATTGTGCGGGATTATCCGGAAAAAGTGGAAGAATTCCTTTTGAACATGGGTTATGACAAATGTCCGGTGCAGGAGCTTGAGCTATACGTGAACAAGCCGAAGAACTTTCAGAGCAGCAGTTATGAAAATGGAGTGAATCTTCGGATTTTCCGACATTTTGAGTTGCAGGAGTACAAACCTAAGGCAAATACAAAGAATTAACGCTTGACTCCCAATGGTAAGAAAAGTATAATTAGTTATACAAATCATACCAAAAGGAGTTTTTTCTTATGTTGAATAAAAAAGCGCCGAAGGGCAAATATGCATGGACTGTGACGGTCGGTGAGAAGGGTCAGATTGTAATTCCGAAGCAGGCGAGAGAAGTGTTTGGTATTGCGCCGGGCGATACGCTCATCTTACTGGGGGATGAGGCGCGAGGCATTGCCATTCCGCCGAAGAGTACATTTTCAGAATTCTTCGGAGTGGCTTTTGAGGAGAAAGAAGAGTGAGCCAGATGAAAAAGATTGCTTGTTTCTGCATTCCGGCTCACGGGCATACCAACCCGATGCTTCCGGTCGCTGCAGAGCTTGTTAAGCGTGGGAATGAGGTTCGGTTTTATTCTTTCGAGGAGTTTAAAGAGAAGATTGCAAAGACAGGGGCGTCCTTTGTCTCTTGCGATGCATTTCTCGCAAAGCTGACAGAAAAAGAGGAAGCCGGGCTTAAGAATGTCTCTACGACCGAGATGACGATTCAGGATATCCGTATTACACTGAAGATGGATGAGTTCCTGGAGCGTGAGTTTCAGACATTTTGCCCAGATGTGGTCTATACAGATTCTGCCTGCTTTTGGGGCAAGCTAAATGCATGGAAGCATAATGTCCCGATGGTGGTTTCGACGAGTACATTTGCCTTTAATCAGATGTCTTCGCAGTATATGAAGAATTCACCGAAAGAGCTGGCCGACATGATTCTGGGTCTTCCGAGAGTTGCAAAAGAGCTAAAGACCCTGGAGCCATACGGATATCATGTAAAGAATGCATTATCGCTGGTTCAGAGCGACAACGAGACAGACTCGATTGTCTATACATCCAAAGAATTTCAGCCATTTGCTGAGAGTTTTTCGGATCGTTATGTATTTGTGGGCCCCAGCGTTTTCTCCGATGCAGTTCCAAGGAAGGAAAAGGAGAAACCGCTCGTTTACATTTCTCTGGGAACCGTGATCAATGATAGACCGGACTTTTATGGCAAATGTATTCAGGCACTGAAGGATCTGAATGTGAACGTGATGATTTCCTGCGGAAATGCGATGGACCGCGAAGTCTTGGGAGAGCTGCCGGACAATGTCGAAGTGTATCCGTATGTCAACCAATTGGACGTTCTTTCGAAAGCGGATGTATTTCTTACGCATTGTGGGATGAACAGTGTCTCAGAAAGCTTGTACATGGCCACGCCGACGGTGCTTTACCCGCAGACGAATGAACAGCAGGCAGTGGCAAGAAGGACTGAAGAGATCGGTGCTGGCATCATTTTAATAGATGATTCTGCGGAGGGTATCCGTGCTTGTGTGCAGGAGATTTTAAGCAAGAAAGCATACGCGGAGGCTGCAAAGCGTTGCAGTGACGAGTTTCGAGCATGTGCAGGTCCTGCAGGGGCGGCGGAATTTATTGAGAATGCACCGCATAAATCGAATGGTGTGGATCCTTTGGCAGAGTTGAACCGTTCGAACGCCAAATTCCAGATGATTTATTGGGCGATCATCACGGTATGCATTGTACTTACAGGCATCTTTCTTGGTTGGAGCCATGTCTGGATGATCGGGCTTGCAGCTGGGATCTTGTCGCATCCCATCGGGCAGGTGGTGCAGAAGCGAGCGTATGCCGCGATCATACAAAAACGAAAAAATCAAAAGCAAGACTGATGGAGAAAAGGTGATGAAAGTCACCTTTTTTTGTACACAAAAGTATGCCAGACAATTGACAGCAGAGGGTTGTCAAACTATAATTGTGGATATATAACATTTGTTATAAAAGGAGAAAAACATGCCTCCAAGACCAAAGATTACAAGAGAAATGATCGTCGAAGCGGCGGTTGCGATTGTGAGAGAGCGCGGGGAAGCGAGCATCAACGCGAGAGCAGTTGCAGAGAAACTGCACTGTTCGACGCAGCCTGTGATGTATCAATTTGCCACGATGGAAGATTTAAAACGCGCTGCCTACGACTGGATCGATCATTATCACACCGGGTATTTGATGCAGATGGACGAAAGGAAAGATCCTCTGCTTTGTATCGGACTGAACTATATACGGTTTGCGGTTGAGGAACCAAAGCTGTTTCAGTTTTTGTTTCAGTCAGGGTATGCACGTGAGAACAATCTTGCAGAGATGATCGATTCTGCGGAACTTACGCCGGTGCTTTCTGCGATGCAGGAAGGCATCGGGATGGACATGGAGAAGACCAAGAAAGTGTTTTTGACGCTCGCTTTGTGTGTCCATGGATATGCGAGCCTAATCGCAAATAACGGGCTTGCATTTGAAGAAGATGTTGTGGCGGCGCATCTGGAGCGTGTGTTTATCGGCGCGGTGATGGCTGTCAGGGAGGGAGAATTTGCAGAAAATGAAAGTGATTTTACATGATTTGGATCAGACGTATGCAGATATGATTCGTGCGCATGCGGATGAAGTGATCACGGCGGACGGGAAGTATGCGCCTTGCCAGGGATGTTTTGGGTGTTGGACAAAGCATCCTGCAGAGTGTTTCATGAAGGATAAGCTGCAGCAGGTCTGTCGCGTGATCGGTGCGGCGGATGAGATGGTGATCATTACCAAGAACCTGTACGGATCGTACAGTACTGCGGTGAAAAATGTGTTAGACCGCGCGATTGGAACGTCCACGCCTTTTAGCAATTACCGCGGCGGGCAGATGCATCATACGCTGCGCTACGGAAAGCGTGATTTGTGGAAGATCATCGTCTACGGAGAGATCACGGATGGGGAGAAGGAGACCTTCCGTTACGTCGCGGAGCGCAATCGAATCAATGAAGGATATGAACGCATAGAAATCGTGTTTCTTGAGGATTTGTCCAGATTGGAGGCTACGTTATGAAGACCGTTTTGATTCAGTGCAGTCCGAAGAAAAGATTTTGTGCTTCGGCGTATTTCCTCACATTGCAGAAGCTATTCATCAGCGGGGAGAAGGTCAGTTTGAAACTGCGTACGCCTGCAGATCATGAGCGCATCTTAGAAGAGGTCAAGGACGCACAGAATGTGGTGTTTTGTCTGCCGCTTTTCGTGGATGGCATTCCTTCGCATGTGCTGGCGTTTTTAGAAAAACTTGAGCAGTATTGCGTGGAGAACCATCTGCATTTTAATGTCTACTGTGTCGCGAACAATGGCTTTATCGAGGGGAAGCAGAACGAGCCACTCATGCAGAATTTTGAGCATTTCTGCGCAAGGGCGGGACTTACCTTTGGAGGAGGCGTCGGGATCGGCGGTGGTGTGATGTTAAATGTCACACGCATCCTTTTTGTGGTGGAAATCGCACTTTTGGTGTTAAATGTGGCCATGAGCGTGATTGAGACCGGTAACTTCTTCCCGGCCTCTTCGTGGCTCAGCTTCGCGGAGAATTTCGCACTCATTTTGTACTTTAATCTGGGTGTCCTTTACTACCTTGCGCGGATGGGTACCGCGATTCGAAAGGGTGCGTATTTTGGCAAGAAATATACACGCATCTTGATCCCTTCGTTCGTCTTTATCATCTGCGCAGACATTTTCTTCATCATCAGCTCGATCCTGGAGGGTGGCATCTTTAGAGGATGGCTTTCGAAGAAAAAAGTGGATGCGAAATGATTTTAGAATTCTTTTAGAATTGAGATATTGACAAATGATTCACAAAGGTGTAGAGTATCGACAACAGATAAGAGGGAGTAGCTGGCCACCGTGTGTGGGCTTGAGATCGTCAGCCGGAGCGTAAGTTCCCGTATCAAGTGAGATAGCAAGACTTTTATCGTAAGCCTTTCGGTTTATGATAAGAGTCTTTTTTTATATCCGAGAGGCAGTAAGAATGATAGGAGGTATGGTGCAATGTTATTCTTCATTATTTTGTTATTCCTTTGTATGCGTGGATCGTTTGAACTGTTCCGGATCTTCGCGAAAGCGTTTGTGTATCTGGTGCTCTTTGCACTGGTGATTTCACTGGTGGGAGGCGCGTTCGGATTGATCATGAGCGTGTTCTCCACAACAATTCGTGCGATCGGTACCATCCCGATGTTGATTCTGATCGTGATCTTTGTTGATTGGCTGATCCGCAAAAAGAGGGAAGGTCAGACCGCATAAGCGGTCTGGCGCGTATAAGTTTAGGGTCGATTTTTGTACGAAGATTCGATATAATATCTTCGTACAAGATCGACCTTATTTTTTTGTTTTGTGTTGGAGGGTGTTATGAAAGAGATGACTTTTACGATTACAAATCCGCTGGGAATGCATGCAAGACCTGCAGCGCTTGTCGCACAGGCCTGCGTAGGGCTTCCTTCTCAGGTGATGATTGACTATAACGGAAAGACTGTCAATGCCAGCAATGTGCTGCAGATTCTGAGTTTACATGCGACGAAAGGGGCGGTACTTCGCATCACAGCCGAGGGCGGGGATGAAGACACTGCCCTGCAGACAGTGAGAAAGGTGCTTTGCGACACCTTGCAGGACCGCGAGAATCAGTCGATTTTAAAAATTGCATTTTTCGGGACGAAGGATTACGACTGGCTGTTCTTCCACGAACTGACGAAAGAGTCCGGAGAAGGCACGTATAACTGCGAGATTCATTTCTTGCAGACAAGGCTGACGCACGAGACTGCAGATCTTGCAAAGGGCTTTGATGCAGTTTGTATTTTTGTCAACGACGAATGCCCAAGGTGCGTCGTCGAGAAGCTGCATGCCTGCGGCGTGCGTCTGATTTTGTTACGCTGCGCAGGGTTTAACAACGTGGACTTAAAGGCCGCGAAGGAGTTTGGTATCAAGGTCGCACGTGTGCCGGCGTATTCTCCGTATGCGGTGGCAGAACATGCGATGGCGATCATTATGACCGCGAACCGGAGACTGCACAAGGCGGTCAATATGGTGCGCGACAACAATTTCGCGCTCAGCGGTCTGCTTGGTGTGGATCTGCACAATAAGGTGGCCGGAATCATGGGCACCGGAAAGATTGGGCAGTGCATGGCTCGCATTTGCAAGGGCTTTGGCATGACCGTAATTGCCTGGGATGCCTATCCGAACCAAGGGCTCGTGGACGAGGGACTGCTCACTTACGTGACCAAAGACGAATTATTTGAGCGCGCCGACCTCATTTCTCTGCATGCACCGCTCATCATGGGCGAGGGCGGTACGTATCATCTGATTGATGCAAATGCGATCGCAAAGATGAAAAATACCGCGATGCTTGTCAACACCGCCAGAGGTGCGCTGATCGATACCGAGGCGCTGATTGATGCGCTGAAGCATAAAAAATTCCAGGCGGTGGCTTTGGATGTGTACGAGGGCGAAGATGAAAATGTCTACACAGACCGTTCCTTTGACTTCCTTAATGAAGATGTGACTGCAAGGCTCCAGATGTTCCCGAACGTGGTTCTGACCTCGCATCAGGCATTCTTTACGAGAGAAGCTTTGCAGGCGATCGCGGTGGAGACCTTAGAAAATGCGCGGAACTTTAACGAAGGAAAACCGCTCGGCTGGGCAGAATGCAAAGCCGACTAAAAGATAAGTGATGAACGAGATACCATATCGAGTGATCTATAGTAACCGCAGGAGTATCAGTATTGAATGCAGGGCGGATGGTGTGCTGGTGCGCGCCCCGCGAGGCTGCAGCAAGGCAAGGATTACCGCGCTTTTGCGGGAGAAAGAAAGCTGGATCCGCACGCATATGGCCAAGATGCAGCAGAGGCAGGAGAAGGTGCAAACCGCGGATCCGATCACGCCACAGGAACTTGCCCAGCTGAAAGCAAAGGCAAAAAGAGAGCTCCCGCAGCGCATCGCTTACTATGCGCAGAAGATTGGCGTAACGTACGGAACGGTCACGATCCGTCACCAGAAATCACGCTGGGGCAGCTGTTCGTCCAAAGGAAATCTAAACTTCAACTGCTTGCTGATGCTTACGCCTAGAGAAGTGCAGGATGCGGTGATCGTGCACGAACTATGTCATAGGAAGCAGATGAATCATTCGAAGAAGTTTTATCAGGAAGTCTACCGCGTCTATCCGGACTATGACAAATGGATGCGGTGGCTTAAGAAAGAAGGACCGGTTCTGATTGCACGGATGGTGCAGGGAGAAGTTTGAGGGATGTAGTCCTCAATCTTTGAGGCTCGACAGCAGAAGACGTATAATTTTCGGTGACAGACCAAAAAATGGCATTCACCGAAAAAAATGCAAAAGTCATGATTGATACTTCATGTTTTTGTGTTATAATTTTCGGTGAATTGAAATATTTTGCTGTTCACCGAAAATTATAACAGGAGAAGCGGACGATGATAGGAAGAGAAAAAGAGGTTAAAAAGCTGAATGAACTGTATAACAGTCAATCAGCAGAGTTAATTGCTGTATATGGAAGGCGAAGAGTGGGTAAAACATATCTTGTAGACGAAGCCTTTTCTGGAAAGATTACATTCAGGCACGCAGGATTGTCTCCCATTGAGCATAAAGATGACAAACAAGGGAAAAGGAGAAGCAGGCTAAAAGAACAACTGCGGCATTTTTATCAGTCCATGCTGATGCAGGGAATGAAAGAAGGTCGTGTTCCCGACTCCTGGCTCGAAGCTTTCTATATGTTGGAATTATTGCTTGAAGAAAAAGAATCAGGGACGGATAGACTTCTGGTTTTTTTTGACGAAATCCAGTGGCTAGACACGCCGAAATCAGGATTTATTACCGCTTTTGAAGCCTTTTGGAACGGATGGGCATGTCACAAGCATAATATTATGGTCGTCGTATGTGGAAGTTCGAGTTCCTGGATTCTGGACAAGCTTATTAATAATCATGGAGGACTTTACGGAAGGGTGACATATCAGATCCATCTTCAAGCCTTCAACTTGTCCGAATGTGAACGTCTTTTCGAGTCAAAAGGCATGGTAATGTCTCGTTATGATATTGCACAAGCCTATATGATGGTCGGCGGCATTCCATATTATTTGAATTATTTCAATAAAGAAATGAGCCTCAGTCAGAACATTCAGGAAATGTTTTTTGCGCCTGGAGCTCCGTTGAGGGACGAGTTTGAACGCTTGTTTTCTTCTTTATTTGTTAATTCGGAAATAATGCAATCCATAGTGAGGGCTCTCAATACAAAAAACAGAGGGCTTACCCGGGCAGAACTTCTTCAGGAGACCGGGCTTGCTGAGAGCGGAGAGTTAAGCCAGTATCTTGATGCATTAATAACCGGAACATTCATAATAAAATACAATTCTTTTGGCAACGGGAAACGGGAAGGATTCTACAAGCTTGTGGATCCATTTTGCATTTTCTATTTAAAGTTTGTTGAGGGAAATGCAGGAAAGAAGGGTGTAGAATGGACAACGCTTTCTGAAAAACAGGCCGTGACGATCTGGAAGGGTCATGCATTTGAAAACGTATGCTTTAATCATATCAGGCAGATAAAAAGCTGTCTCGGAATTAGCGGCGTCAGTACCAGTGAATCACTTTGGTCAAAAAGAGGAAGCGAAGATACCGAAGGGACGCAGATCGATCTCATTATTGAACGAAGGGATAATGTGGTCAATATGTGCGAAATAAAGTTTTACAGTGACGAATTTACGGTGACGAAAGAGTATCATTTTGTGCTGGAGAGACGAAAAAAGATGTTGTATGAAAAAGTATCTAAGAAAACTGCGGTTCACAGCACACTTATTACCACCTTTGGATTGAAGAAAGCAGATCATTTTAACGATATTATTAACACCATAACATTGGATGACTTGTTTGAAAAATAGGAAAAGATATTTTGTTATTTCTGGATTTAAGAGGAAATTGTATCCATGGCTTTTGATTACAAAAAAGAATATAAAGAATTCTACATGCCAAAGAACAAGCCGAGCATCGTGACGGTACCGCGCATGAATTATCTTGCGGTTCGCGGGCAGGGGGATCCTAACGTGGAGGAAGGAGAGTACAAGCAGTCGATTGGGCTGCTTTACGGTATTGCTTTTACGATCAAGATGAGCAAAATGGGCGATCATCAGATTGAAGGATACTTCGATTATGTGGTTCCTCCGCTGGAGGGTTTCTGGTGGCAGGATGGTGTCCAAGGGATAGACTATTCGCACAAAGAAAGCTTTCAGTGGCTCTCTGTCATTCGGCTTCCTGATTTCGTGACGAAGGCTGATTTTGACTGGGCGATTGCAGAAGCTACAAAGAAGAAAAAAACTGATTTCTCCAAGGTCGAGTTTCTGACATATGAGGAAGGGCTGTGCGTTCAATGCATGCACATAGGCTCCTATGATGATGAGCCTGCGACAGTTGCTTTGATGCATGAATTCATGGAGCAGCAGGGATACGCACTGGACATTAATGATCATCGCCTTCATCACGAGCTTTACTTAAGCGATGCAAGAAAAGTTGCACCGGAGAAACTGAAAACCGTGATCAGGCATCCAATCAGGAAGAACTAAGTGACATAGAATGAACAAAGCAGATTTGCACAAGAAATTGTATGATCTTCAGGATCTGAAGTATCGTGACATGCAGATAAAGATAATCCCTACGATTGCGCCTGAGTCGGTGATCGGGGTGAGAACGCCAGAGCTAAAGATTATGGCAAAAGAAATGCTAATATCCGGAGACTATGGGGATTTCTTAAAGGAGCTTCCTCATGATTATTTTGAGGAGAACCAGCTGCACGCATTTATCATATCTGGGATGAAGGATTTTGAAGAATGCATGGTCGAACTTGAGAAGTTCCTGCCTTATGTAGACAATTGGGCTACTTGCGATCAGATGTCTCCAAAGGTTTTCAAAAAGCACAAGAAAGAGCTTCTGGACAGTATCAATGAATGGATCAATTATACGAAGCCATATACCGTGAGATTTGGCGTTGGGATGCTGATGGAGCATTTCCTAGATGAGGACTTTGATCTTAGTTATCCTGAGTTGGTTGCCGGGTTGAGAAGCAAAGAGTATTACGTCAATATGATGATTGCGTGGTATTTTGCAACCGCTCTTGCCAAACAATATAACAGTATTCTGCCTTTTATAGAGAAGAGAAGACTTGACGTTTGGACGCATAATAAGGCGATTCAGAAGAGCGTTGAGAGCAGAAGATTAACCGACGAGCAGAAGACGTATCTGAAGACGTTAAAGTGGTTCGTTAGGCCTTGACATTGAAATGACGAGAGATATGGAGACTACATGAACTTGACGATTAGAAAAATGAATTACGCTGATTTTGATGATCTGTACGAATTGCTTTCTGATCCAATCATTATGGAGCACATTGAGCCGCCATTTACAAAAGAAAGGGCAGCACAGTTTCTTGAAACTGCAGGGCTATCTAATCCGTCTTTGATTTATTCAGTCGAAGATGAGAACGGCAACTTTATCGGATATGTGATTTATCATGACTATGATGCAGAAAGCAAAGAGATTGGATGGATCCTTAAAAGGAATGTCTGGGGGAAAGGCTACGCAAAGAAACTTACCGAACAGCTGATTACAAGAGCAGATTCGGAGGGAAAGAGCGTTATCATAGAATGCGCGCCGGAGCAGAGAGTGACAAAACATATTGCGGAGGCATTTGGCTTTACGTATGTAGGCAGACATGACGGCTGTGATGTATATCGTCGGGGAAGGGTGTAGAAGATATGTTGGAAATCAAAGAATATCGGTCTTTTCAACTAGATGAGATCATCAATCTGTACCAAAGTGTAGGTTGGACGAATTATTTGGAGCGAATCGACATCCTTCAGCAGGCTTATGCAAGTTCGCTTTGTGTACTTGGTGCTTACGATTCTGGTCAATTGGTGGGAATTCTGCGAGCCGTTGGTGACGGGCAGACAATCGTATTTATTCAAGATATCATCGTTTTGCCAGAGTATCAGCGTCAAGGGATTGGAACGAAATTATTGAAAACTGTTATGGATAAATACAAGGATGTTTACCAGATGGAACTTCTGACGGATAACACGGAAAAGACAAAAGCATTCTATCGTTCGTTAGGGTTTCGTGACGCAAATGAGATCGGATGTATGGCTTTTATGAGGATGTAATAGAGTATCGTAAAATCATTTGTCGATAACATGTTGTCACATTTCACGCGGAAATGTGTTAGCTTTTGGCAATTAAATTGGGATTTTGCAGGTGAAGAATGAAAGATTATTACAGTGTAAAAGAAGATGGATTTCAAGCCTATTGGTTTGAAGGAACGACAAATAAAGAAAAAGTAATTATCTGGATGCATGGCTCAGGCATGAATGAAAAACATTGCCTTAAAGACTCGGAATATCTCAGAGAAGAAGGATACTCGGTTCTTGTCCTTGGATTTTACTTCTGGAAGGGTATGTCAAGGAAAATGCGAGGTATTCCGGTAGATTACGTTGAAAAGGCCGTTGCTGAACTGAAAAATAATGGATTCAATAAAATAGGTATTCACGGTATATCCTCGGGAGCCGCTTACGCGCTTTTGTGTGCATCGCTCATCCCCGATATCAGCCTTGTTCTCAGCATTTGTCCCTTCGACTACGTTGTTGAGGAACCTAAAATCTTCGGAAAACCTACCGGCAGATCATGGTTCAGCTATCACGGCAAGGATTATCCGTGTTCGTTGTTTACCGGGCAAAGGGAGAAGGGGTTCTTCGGATCATTGCGGGAATACCGGAAACAAGATACCGAGCATCACAATGAGTTTCTACGGTCATTTTACGAAAACGCGACCCTGACAGAGGAATCCCGGATCAAGGTCGAGAATATGAAAGCCCACGTCCTGCTGGTCGCGCCTGAAAGAGATAATGAATGGCCTTCGCCGACAGCCGTGAGAAGAATGAAAAAGGTGCTCGCTGACGCTGATTATCCTTTCAGGGTCAGAACGATCATCTACCCATATGCAAGTCACTTACTCGGCACCAACCCTCCGGAATCCTGGAAGAAGGCATTTCCGGCGGAAAAGAAATGGCCTGTGGAATGCAATGAAGCTAGAAAAGACTGCTTTGAACAAGAATTTCAGTTTTTAAGAGAATGGTAAAGTTATAAACAAACCGGAATTTTGGAAGGGAAATATAATGAGGCTAGATGGTTTTGGATTGTTCGTAAATGATATGGCAACAATGGTACGGTTTTATAGAGATGTTCTTGGTTTTGAAATCAAAGAGGGCGAAAATGCCGGGAATGTATATCTTGTAAAAGATGGCACATTATTTCTTTTGTTTGGAAGAAAAGATTTTGAAAATATGACATCTGCAAAATATGAGTATGTCAAGGGGAATAACGGACATTTTGAAATTGCTTTGTATGTGGATACTTTTGAAGAAGTAGATTTGGAATATGAGAAGGCAATAGCTAAGGGTGCAGTATCAGTATTGGTTCCAACAACTGAACCGTGGGGGCAAAGAACCTGTTATATTGCTGACCCCGAAGGTAATCTGATTGAAATAGGTTCGTGGAATAAGCCCTACGAAGAAAAAGATTTATAAATTCTCATTTATCTATCCGAATCTCTGAAACCCATTGATTTTCCTGCATTTTCCGCAGGTCTGCTACCATAAAAAGCTCCGTTTTCCCTTGTTTTTGCCCTTGTGGGACAAAACAAGGGAAACTTTTTATCAGTCGCCGCCTACTAC
>JAFVAL010000022.1 GCA_017480565.1 Lachnospiraceae bacterium
GGAAATGAGTGACTATAACGAATTTATCGGCAAGCCCCGCATGGAAGGCACGATCGGCAGCGTGACCGGCCTGATGGACAGGATCGGCAGCGCCCTCGGCGGCTTTATCCTCGGCCTGCTGCTCAGCGCCTCCCATTACGACGGCGCTCTGGATGTTCAGCCGGATAGTGCGCTGATGATGATCCGGCTCCTGTTCAGCCTGATCCCGGCAGTCTGCTACATCGTTGTGATTCTGCTCTTCCGTGCCTATAAGCTCGACAAGAAGGCGCCTGAGATCAAGGCTTATCTGGATGCCAAGCGCGGCAACGAAATGAATCTGCACGAGGAAACGGCAGAGGCTGCTACTGCGGAGACCGTTTCTGAAGCCGCAGAGGCCGTTGAGTCCCTGGAAGACTATAAAGAATAATACCGGCAATTTAACACGGCAGCGTCAATCCTTTGGCGCTGCCGCTATTATTAAAGGAGGCAATATGAGAAGAATCATCAATTTTAACGAGAGCTGGCAATTTGCAAAGGGCGATGTGCCTGCCGAAGTCGTGACACTGCCCCATACCTGGAACGCTGTGGACGGGCAGGACGGCGGCAACGACTATTGGCGTGGTACCGCGTCCTATTGCAAGAGCTTTCAGAAGCCTGTTTTAAACACGGGTGAGCGGCTCTTTATTGAGTTCAAGGGCGCTGCCATGACGGCGGATGTCCGTCTTAACGGCGTTTCGCTTATCCACCACGAAGGAGGCTATTCCACCTTCCGTGCAGACATGACCGACGAGCTTCAGGAGGAGAACTTACTGGTCGTGTCGTTGGATAACGGCGAAAACGACCGGGTCTACCCGCAGAAGGCGGACTTTACCTTTTACGGTGGCATGTACCGGGACGTGAATCTGATCGTCGTACCCGCCGAGCACTTTGAACTGCTCAAGGACGGCACACCCGGCATCAAGGTCACGCCGGTGGTGGATCTGGAGCATAAAAAAGCCGCAGTCACGGTGGAGACCTGGCACAACGCGGATGCGGTTGCCATCACGGTCAACGGCGAGACCAAAACCGTCGAGCGCTGCGCGGAGTTTGTAATTGAAAACGTGCACCTCTGGGACAGCGTGAACGATCCCTTCCTCTACACCGCCACGGCAAAGCTGGAGATCGGCGACGAGGTCTGCACCCGCTTTGGCTGCCGGGAATTCCACTTCGATAAGGAGCAGGGCTTCTTCCTCAACGGACGCAGCTACCCCTTGCGGGGCGTTAGCCGCCATCAGGACCGCGCCGGAATCGGCAACGCCCTGACGCTCAAGGAGCATCAGGAGGATATGGCCATCATCCGGGAGATCGGGGCCAATACCGTGCGTCTGGCTCACTACCAGCAGGCGCAGGAGTTTTACGATCTCTGCGACGAAAACGGTCTGATCGCCTGGGCGGAGATCCCTTACATCACCCAACACATGCCGAACGGTCGGGAGAACACCCTCTCCCAGATGCGCGAGCTGATCACCCAGTGCTATAATCACCCCTCCATTGTCTGCTGGGGCCTCTCCAACGAGATCACCGCAAGCGGCACAGCAACCGAGGATCTGATGGAGAACCACCGGCTCTTAAACGACCTCTGTCACCACATGGACAGCACACGGCCCACCACCATGGCGCATGTCTTCATGCTGGAGACGGAGAGCCCTCTGATCGACATTGCCGATATCGGCAGCTATAACCTGTACTTCGGCTGGTATCTGGGTGAGCTCACACAGAACGACAGCTTCTTTGACGAGTACCACGAAAGATTTCCGAACCGCGTGATCGGCTTTTCGGAATATGGCGCGGACGCCAACCCAAAATTCCATTCCCCGGAGCCGGACAAGGGCGATTATACCGAGGAATACCAGTGCGTCTACCATGAGCATATTTTGAAATGCATTGACGAGCGGCCGTATCTCTGGGCCACTCATGTGTGGAACCTCTTTGACTTCGCCGCCGACGGACGCGACGAGGGCGGCGAGCATGGCGTGAACCAGAAGGGCCTTGTCACCATGGACCGTCAGCTCAAGAAGGACGCTTTCTATCTCTACAAGGCTGCGTGGAGCAAAGAGCCCTTCGTGCATCTCTGCGGAAGGCGCTATGCCGACCGCGCCGAGGAGACGACCCAGATCAAGGTCTACTCCAACTGCGATACCGTCGCGCTGTTTGTGGACGAACAACTGCTGGAGGAAAAGAACGGAAAGCGGGTATTCACCTTTGCCGTACCGCTTACCGGCAAGCACGAGATCAAAGCTGTATCCGGGAGTCTGAGCGACGAAATGACGATCTACAAGGTCAACGAGCCGAGAGTAGATTATATGTTCCGCAAGGCCCCGGTGGTCAACTGGTTTGACCGGGATACCTTTAAGCCTGATCACTACTCCATCAAGGACACCATGGGCACCCTTCAGCAGAATCCGGCCACTGCCGCGATTCTCGGCAAGGTGATGGCGAAAGCCGCCGCCAGCCGGGGCGATGTGGCCGCCAGTACGGCGGGAAATGCTAATCTCCAAAAGATGATGGCGGGCATGACCTTGGAAAGCCTTCTCAAGCAGGCAGGCGATGCGGTTCCCGCTGAGATGGTCAAGCAGTTCAACGCCGCCCTTCAGCAGATCAAAAAGTGATCAAAGACAACGATTTATGTCAGAAGGACGAGATCTTTACTTAGGTGCGTAATCTCGACCGTGTTCGCATTGTTGTGGAATAACAAATCGCGTTTTGGACAAAGAACACGAATTCTTTCATAGAATTCAACCCGCAAATCTGTAAAATAGAATCAGACAAGCCCAAACGGAAGATTTTAGAGAGGAGCACACACCATGAGCGAAGAGAGCAAAGAAATGGCCCAGGTGGCCGAAAACGAGACGAATCATAGGGACTGTCGCATTAAAGAAAAATGATCGATAGCTCAAAAAACCGAGAGAAACCATCATTTTTGTGGATTCTCTCGGTTTTTTGTTGATAGGTGTATATTTCTTGCTTCTTAAAAAAGCTCTGTTGCGAATAATGTAGACAGTTGACCAGGGCTTCCTCTCGAAAGCCCTCACGATATGCTTTTCTTATTTGGCTGCGCTAAATTTATGCGCTTTCCTTCAGCCCACTTAAGTGACTTCCGGTGCGTTTGCTTTGTATTTTAAAATGCAGTTTGTTGATGTTATAGGCAAATGCTATGAGGATGCATTGGGCCAGCACGTTTTCATATCCGCGGTAAAGGGTCTGACGAAATCTGTCAAACCCTTTTGTTATGGAACTTAGTCTTTACTATGGAATTTAAGTTTACACGTAGAATTTACTTTTTCACTCAAGCCCTCTCTGCGTTATTTGCAAAATCAATACTTAAAGAAGACGTGATTCCCTTCTTCCGCACACTTCTTGTAGCGGCTCTCGAAATTACCGACACTGGAGCTTGTCTTCATACAGAAGAACACCGCACCGTTCGAATAATCAAGACCACTCAGCGCAACATCCACTGCTTCTTTGACCTTATCACTGTAAGTCAAGGTTGCGAAAGAGTCCTTGGTCACCGGGTTAAACTGGTTCTTCTCATAGATGACATCATAGATGGTGTTCGGGAACCGATTGCTTGCCACACGGTTTAACACGACATTCGCCACCATGATCTTACCCTTGTGGGACTCACTTCCGGCCTCTGCCTGCACGATTCTGCATAACAGATCGTACTCTTCCTCTGTGACCGTCACAGGATCTCCCTGGATCGGCTCAGTCGGCAACGGATCCTCAGTCACCGGAGGCTCTGCCGGGGTCTCATCCTTCGGAGGCTCCTCATACTT
The DNA here is from genome assembly GCA_017480565.1 of Lachnospiraceae bacterium. Lineage (GTDB taxonomy): Bacteria > Bacillota > Clostridia > Lachnospirales > Lachnospiraceae > RGIG1588. Next base: position 3,795 of record JAFVAL010000022.1, read on the forward strand.
GCTGACGCTTCCGCTCACACTCAGATAATCACCGCTCACATAGCCAGTATAGCTATTGCCACTCTTGGTAAATGTCACCTTATACCAGTTCGTGCTGCCAACCGTCTTATACTCCACTGCGGTCACCTTCGCGCCCTTGGCAAGCTGTAGCTTGCTGCCGCCGACGTAAATGATGTCGTAACTTGTACCGTAGCCCTTACGCACATTCAACGGACCACCCGTTACTTTTGCATTGGTCGTATCAGAGCCGGAAGAATTGTCACTGCCACCGCTGTTATCAGATCCACCGGAACTGCCGGAGCCCACCTTAACATAATCTCCACTCACATAACCCGTCACGGTCTTGCCGCTTCTCGTAAAGGAAACCTTATACCAGGTGGTTCCACTTACATTCTTCGACTCCAGGATCGTCACCTTCGTACCCTTGGAAAGCTGCACCTTGCTGCCGCCATCCTTCATGATCGAATTGCTCGTCCCGTAGCCGGTTCTGACATTGAGCGGCCCCGCTGTCACCGTTCCGGAATCTCCGGAAGTACTCGGCGTCTCACTCGAATTATTCGAGACAGAAAGGTAATCTCCGGAAACACAGCCGGTAAACTCCTTGCCATTCTTCGTAAACGTCACCTGATACCAAGTCGTACTTCCCACCTTCTTGGAATCCTTCACATCGACCTTGGTACCCTTCGATAACTGCACCTTGCTTCCGCCATCCTTAAGCACCGGATTATCTGTTCCGTAACCGGTTCTGACATTGAGCGGCCCCGCAGTCACAGTTCCTGTCTGGCCGGCAGCCTTCGCCTCCCCGGCACCAAGCAACACCGCAACCACCACGGCAAAGCAGGCAAGCATCGCAAATATCCAAATGTTCTTACGATTTTTCTTCATAAAAGGGTTCTCCTTTGCTGAATATTCTTCGTTCACATAAACTATGCCTAATACACAAATGATACAACTATACTATAGCAAATTATTTCCTAAAATGCAAGAAAAATTCACATTTTTGTAACATTTTCGTAAAACTAGTGCCTTCCTAGCGAAAATGTCCTCGAAAAGCACAAAATGTGGTAGTTTTCCGCCTCACAAACTCCAGAAAACGTTACGAATCAAGGCGTTCTAGGCTGTCCCCGGCTCGCATTTTGACTCTCACATAGCGCAATTCCCCGCTCGGAGTCATAAGCTAGGCTGTCCCCGGCTTGGCTTTTTACTCTCACACCACGCAATTCCCCGCTCGGAGTCACTTGCAAGGCTGTTCCCGGCTAGCATTTTGACTCTCACACTACGCAATTCCCCGCTCAGAGTCACTTGCAAGGCTGTCCCCGGCTTGGCTTTTGACTCTCACTCCACGCAATCTCCTGCTCGGAGTCACAAGCTAGGCTGTTCCCGGCTCGCCTTTTTACTCTCACACCACGCATTCCCTCGCTCGGAGTCACTTGCAAGGCTGTCCCCGGCTCGCCTTTTTACTCTCACACCACATATTCCCTCGCTCGGAGTCAATTGCAAGCCCAATCACCGGTTTTACCCGCATCTCTCCCTCCTCCAATCAATAATCTTCTCATCTTTTCCAGAAATAATTTCAAATAAAGCTTGATTTTTCTCTTCCCATCCAGTATAATCGCATATGTTCGCAGGAAAACTGTGAAGATGCTGCTGTGGCTCAGTCGGTAGAGCGTCGCATTGGTAGTGCGGAGGTCACGGGTCCGATTCCCGTCAGCAGCTTACGCGAATAGAGGCCGCGAAGGCCGAAAAGAAAAGATCCTCGTGTTTACACGGAAGGATCTTTTTCTTTTTGTGCCTTCAGGCGAAGCAACGCGAGCCGGACGAATCCGAAGGATTCGGCGGCCTGCCTTGTGCTTGCACAAAAGGCTGTTCTTTTTTCTTATCTCAAGTGAGGCAACGCGGATCGGACACACGTAGTGTGGCGATCTAAGCGTTGTCACACAGGCATGCGTAGCATGACTGGGGATCTCTTTATATTAAGCAAACAGCGAGCAAAGCACGAAGTGCTTCTGACGAATCCGAAGGATTCGGCGGCCTGCCTTGTGCTTGCACAAAAGGCTGTTCTTTTTTGTTATCTCAAGTGGGGCAACGCGGGTCGGACGAACATGCGTAGCATGGACGGCGACCTAAGCGTTACTTTCTTTATCTTTACTTTCTCATCCCGCGGCGTTCATCACACCTAGAATCATCTCATACAGAGGCTTCGCCTCCGGCGCATACGCAAGCATTGCAGAGATCGGCTCATTCATCACATACTGAATCATCGGATTATCTAACATCTCCGGCATGTACTGCCGCAGCAACGGCTGTGCAGCCGGATGTTCCAGCATCACATGCAGCGGAATCTCCATTGTGTAGCGATCCTGCTCGAGGCGTGTCTGCGTCTCATACTCAAAGTGATAGTCCCCACTTCCAAGCACTACACTTCCCTCTTTTTCCGGGAGCCACAGCTCACAGCTTGTATTTGCCGGTACAGTCACATCCATCACGATGGTGCCATTTTCACAGCGCCACGCAGTCTTGATCGTTCCATACACACTCTCAAAGCAAAGCTCAGTATGCGTGATGCCTTTCATAAACTGCGGCTTGATCGCGAACTTCCGGTATCCTGGTTCCACAATCTGCAGACCGCAGAGTCTGCTGTAGAGCCAATCCCCGATCGAACCATACGCATAGTGGTTTAAGCTGTTCATATTGGCGGGGTTAAACCTTCCGTCCGGCAGGATCGAATTCCAGCGCTCCCAGACCGTTGTTGCACCCATCTTCACCTCGTAAAGCCAGCCAGGGGTTTCCTCCTGCAAAAGAAGCTTGCCGGCGACTTCATGCTTCCCGTTATCACTCAGCGCAAGGCAGGCATAAGGCGTTCCGATAAATCCAGTCGTAAGATGTGTCTTGTGAGCCGCAATATTTTGCTCCAGCCGCTCAGCAATCCCCATACGATCCTTCTCTTCCACCATGTGGAAATGCAGCGCCAACGTCAAGGCGGTCTGCGTCTCGCTCACCAGACGTCCGGTCTTTGTTACGTATTCGTCACGGAAGGCATTCATCACCTGTTCTCTGAGTTCACAGTACTGCTGCGCTTCCTCTTCGTAACCCAACAGCTTCGCACTCTCAGAAAGAATCTCCAGACTCCAAGCGTAGCAGACATTTGCCACGAAATAGTCATCTGTCGCGCCTTTTCTCTCATCTCCCAGCGCATTGCTCTCAGAATCAAGTCCCAGCCAGTCACCGTACTGGAAACCGGTCTGCCACAGGCCGTTCTCCCCGCAGTGGCGGCGGATAAACTCTACCCAGATCTTCATGCTTTCATACTGCTCCAAAAGCACTCGCTTGTCCCCGTAGACGCGGTACAAGGTCCAAGGCACCACGGTCGCAGCATCGCCCCAGTAAGCAGCGCCATCTTGTCCGCCAGTCGCCCCGTCAGAGAGTACGTCCGGCACAACCTGTGCCATGCCAGTCTCCGGATTCTGATCTGCCTTTAAGTCGCGCAGCCATTTGCGCATAAAAGGCATGATATTTTGGTTAAATGCAGCCGTCGGAGTAAATGCAGTCGCATCACCGGTCCAACCGAGGCGCTCGCTACGCTGCGGGCAATCGGTCGGCACATCCAGATAATTGTCTCTCTGGCTCCAGACGATGTTCTCCCACAGGCGATTCACGCGCGGATTGGAGCAAGAGAAGAAGCCGGTCTCCGCTAGATCACTTGACAGATGGCAGCCCACAAGCTCTATCTTCTGGCCCTCGATAAGCCCATTAAGACACACATAGCGGAAGCCATGGAAGGTAAAATGCGGCCGCAGAATCTGTGTCTGTCCATTCAAAACATACGTGTCCGTCGCTTTTGCAAAGCTTAAGTTGCCAGTGTAAAAGTTCCCATTCTCATCCAGCGCTTCCGCGTGGCGGAGCACCAGCTTTTGCCCGGGTCTTCCCGTGATCTTTACTTCCACCCAGCCGGTCAGATTCTGTGCAAAATCAAAGAGATGTTCTCCGTTTGGCGCGGTAAATTCCTTCGCCACCGGGAGTCTCTGTAAGCAGCGTACGGGTTCATTTTCCTGCGCTACGATCGTCTCAAATCCGTACTCGAACGCCTTTGCCTGCCCAGCCACTTCAAGTGCCAAAGTGGTATCTTGCGTCTCTCCGTCATAAATTTCGGAGAAGCAGATGCTTCCGGTGCTCACCTGCCAGCTTTCATCCGTACCGATGATCTCTTCGGTGCCATCTGTATAACGGATCACCAGCATCGCAAGCAGCGCGGTCGTATCTCCATAATGGTTCGGTGTAGGCGTAAAGCCCAGTGCACCGCAGTACCAACCCTTGCCGAGCGTGAATCGAAGCTCATTTTTCCCAGCCTTCAGGCCTTCCACCGCATACGTCTGATACTGCAGACGCTTACGATAGCTGGTCCAGCCAGGCGCAAAATACGTGTCATCTACCTTCACACCGTTTAACTCCGCCTCATAAAGGCCAAGGGCAGTTGCGTAAAGCCGAGCATATTTCACAGGCTTTTCTACCGCAAATGTCTTCGCAAGGATTGGGCTTTTCGTCTCTTCCTTTGCAAAGCCGTGCGTAATCCAGCGTGCATTTCCCTCAAATGCGCTGCCTGAGAGCAGACCAGTCTCAAACCAGGAAGAGGACACTGCCTCTTCGCCATGATTGTCCCAGACCGTCACTTCCCAGGTGTAGGCAGTGCGCGCCTGGAAGGCTGCGCAAAGGCATTCCACAAGAATGCTCTGCGCACTTTCCACCCTGCCACTGTCCCAGACAAGATCTTCCCCAAAAACTTTCAACTGATAAGCTGCCTGAAGGGTATCTTTTTCCTCGCTTTGCAACTTCCAGCTAAATCTTGGCTGCACTTCATCGATTCCCAACGGGGTTTTCTTATATTCAATGGTCAGATCGTATAACGTTAACATAGTTATTCTTTTCCTTCTCTGCGTGCACGGATTTCTTCGATAATCTGCGGATAGATGGCTTCCAGATCATATTTGCTAAATAAGATTGCCATGATGACGAAGAGTGCAAGCGGAATATAGATCGCGAAAGCAAAGATTGCTGTGTTGACAGAAGCAGGCTGTACAGCAGCCGCTGCCTGGTATCCTGCCAGAGCAAGCAGCCAGCCGATCAAAGAACCGCCGATACCGGAGCCGACCTTTGCACCGAAGGAACTTGCACTGTTGCTCATGCCAAGGAGACGCTTGCCAAACTTCCACTCGTTGTACTCGACACAGTTGTTGACCATTGCGCCGCTCACGCACATGATCGGCATCGTCGCAAAGGACTGGAATGCACCTCCGATGACGCAGGAGTAAAAGCTGTAAGGGGTAAACACACGCACGATGCATGCAACAATGCCGATCACACAGCCGATCAGGCAGGTCTTCGCCATACCAAATTTCTTCGTTAACGGTCCGACCACGATGAAGCCGATGAAGGTCGGGATCAGACCGATCGCGCCAAGCAGTGCAACGATGTTGTCATTTCCGAGGATGTACTTTGCATAGTAGGTACCGCCGGATGCACCAAGACCGTAGGAAATGTTGACAAACAGGTTCACGATCAGCATGATCACCCAGTATTTGTTCTTAAATAAAAGTTTCAACTCTTCAATGAAGGCACCCTTCTCAGCATTTGCGCCGTCATCCATCCGCACAGTTTCCTTGGAGGAACGATACAGAATCAAGAGTGCAGCGCAGGAAAGCACCGCGAAAACCACAGCCACTTTGATCCAGGCTGCCTGGTCTGCCACACCATCAGGTCCTAACATATTGGTGATCGGAATCAATAAAATCGCGATGACCATACCGATCAGATAACCGAAGACCGTACGAGCGATACCCATCTTACCGCGCTCTTCCACACTTTCTGTGCGCACAGCCATCATGGCGCCGTAAGGAATTGCGATTGCAGTGTAGATGACTGCGGAGATCAGGATGTTCGTGATCAATACGTAAGCCATCTGTAAGCCACTGGAAACATGAGGTACAGTAAACATCAGGATGATGATTGCAGCTGCTGGTGCTGCCATCCATAAAAACCAGGGACGACATTTCCCCTTCGGGGAATTGGTCTTATCCATGATCTTTCCCATCACCAGATCGGAAAATGCATCCGCAATCTTTGCGATCAAAAGCATCGTTGCCACGGCACCTGCCGCAAGTCCCACTTTCTCTGTGTAGAAGTAGGTCAGCTGACCCACCAGAGTGGACATGATATTTAACGGAAGCTGTCCAACACCATCACCTAAATAGTCTTTTAAGCGCATCGTTTTCTGGATGCCCATGCTGTCTAAGCCAAGGGGTTTCTTTGCCATAACATTGTTCTCCTCTCAAATTGTTGTTCGGGTTGTTTTGATGATTCCAATCTAACAGGAAAACAGCACCCCATATATAAATTTATTGATTCTTTTGTCTTTTTTATGATATATTGATATCAAGAGGAATGACAGGAGGAACGACCATGCATACGACCGAAGAAATCTTAGAAAAAGTGCACAGTATCTCGCATGTTTTGATCACCGAGATGGACACAGAAGGCATCTTGCGCCATACCTGGCCGCAGGCACCGGGCAACTCGGTCGAAGCATTTGCCCCACAGACCATCATCCATGCGTTTTATGCGCTTCACCGCGACTGCGATCATCCGATCATCCATTTTGTCGAACCTGGGTTTTTCCTCGCTGTGATGCAGATGGATCCCGACACATTTGTCATGATCGGCCTTGTCAGCCCTTTTTCACAGACCAGAGAAGACATTTTGAAACTGGCCGGTGGGGTGATTCATCCAATCTATCTAAGCAATTTCTGCGACCTCATGCTCCAGCAGCCGTCTATTAATCTGGAGCAAATGCAGACCCTGATCCAGCTCATTTATCAGCTTTCCACCGGTGAGGAACTTTCTTCCGGCAATATCCTTTTTCTGGATCAGGTTGCCTCAGGGCAGTTTGCCCCGTCCCCGCTTGAACAGAGCATGTTTGAACTCAGGGAAGACCCCGGGTTACATGTCTCCACCGATTTTGAAGCAGCTCTCTGCGATGCGATCGAGATGGGCAACCGCGCCATGTTGGAGCGACGCCTGTTTGCGCCACATAGCGGGCATGTCGGACGCATGTCGATGAGTGATCTGCGCCAGGAAAAGTACAGCTTCATCTGTCTGGCAACGCTTGCAACGCGTGCTGCCATCCGCGGCGGACTCCCCTCTGAGACCGCATTTAGCCTGAGTGATCTCTATTGTCAGCGTGTTGACCTCTTAACGGATATTTCCTCGATCCAGAACCTGGTCTTTACGATGCTCACGGACTTTTGCCGCCGCGTTCAGGAAGGAAAGAAACTCCCGCTAGTTACGCCTGTCATCCTGCATGCACTCGACTATATCTCCGTGCATCTTCATGAACAGATCAACATGGACGATCTCTCCAAGCACTGCGGCCTGTGCACCAGAAGCCTCTCCCTGCGGTTTCGCAAGGAGGTTGGAATGGGCGTCCCCGAGTATATTCACCTGGAGAAGCTAAAAGAAGCCAAATATCTACTGCGCCACACAGACTACTCTCTTGCGGAGATTACGACCTACCTAAACTATCCCTCGCAGAGTTATTTCACGCAGATCTTTAAAAAGTATACTAAACTGACACCGCAGCAATATCGGATGTCTGCCAAATAAAATAGACGGTGCCCGCCTCGGGGTACCGTCTCTCTTATTCTAAAACTACTTCTCAATCTCCGCGAGCACCTTCCTCGCCTTCGCCCGAATCCTCTGCAGCGCATTATCGATCGTCTTAGGACTCCGATCTAGCGCATCCGCGATCATCAGATAATCCATATCCTTCATGTAAAGATCCATCACCTGCAGCTCAAACTCGCTTAAGCGCTTTCTGATCTCCTCTTCGATAAACTGCGCCATCTTCTGATCCAGAACGATCTCCTCAGGGCTTGTCGCGGTTCTTTTTACATTTTCCTCGTCAAGCTCCACCCGGTCGTTAAGCGGCGCATTCTTCTTCGCGGTATCTGAACGGATCGCAGAATACATTTGCCTCGTGATACAGATCTCCGCAAATGCCGGAAACGGCAGCCCTGCCGTCTCGTCAAAATCACGGATCGCCTTGTAAAGCCCGATCATCCCTTCCTGGATCAGATCGTCCTTCTCCCCGCCCGCAAGAAACAGTGTCTTCGCCTTTTTTAGCACCAATGGTTTGTACTGCTCCAGGAGCATATCCATACTAGCCTGCATGTAGCAATCCCCTATCTTTTTGCAAATGAATTACCAGTGATCCGGGAAGACGCCCCCGAGCTTCTTCTTCGCCTCCATGCGCTGGCGCACCACCTCGTAAGAGAGTACCCCCGCGGCGACGGATGCATTTAACGAATCGATGTCGCCCTGCATCGGGATCCTTGCGATGAAGTCACACTTTTCCGTCACAAGGCGGCTCACGCCTTCGCCTTCGTTGCCGATCACAAGTCCCAGCGGACCAGTCAGATTCACGTCATACATCAGGTCTCCGTCCATGTCCGCGCAGGCAAACCACAGCCCACGCTTTTTGAGGTCTTCGATCGTCTGGCCGATGTTTGCCACACGCACAACAGGCACATAATGAATCGCGCCGGCAGACGTTCTGGCCACCGTCGCGGTCAAGCCCACCGCGCGCCGCTTCGGAATGACCACCCCGTGGGCACCCGCCTGATTCGCGGTACGTAAAATTGCGCCGAGATTATGCGGGTCTTCGATCCCGTCCAGAATCAAAATAAACGGATCCTCGCCCTTTTCCTCTGCCTTTTTGAAAATGTCTTCGATCTCCGCATAGTCGCAGGCTGCCACGACTGCAATCACGCCTTGGTGATGCCCGGTCTCAGAAAGCTGATCTAAGCGCTCTTTCTTGACAAACTGCACCTGCGTATCGTGCTTTTTTGCCTCTCTTAAAATAGTCTGCACCGGGCCATCCTTGCAGCCGTCCAGCACAAAAAGCTTATCGATCACCTTGCCGGAGCGAAATGCTTCCAACACCACATTGCGCCCTTCTAAGCGGCTTTCATTTACTTCATCCTTCGCCATCTCACTTCGCTCCCTCACCACTTTTTACGCCCGCAAGGCCTGCCTTTAATAGCTCTACCACTCGCTCCAGCCGTCCGTCCAGATACAGATATCCGCACAGGGCCTCCAGGCCTGTCGCGGTACGGTAATCCTGAATTGGTGCATTCTTCGCACTGGTATAGGACTTGGCGTTGCGGCCACGCTTAAAGACACCGTGCTCTTCTTCTGTGAGCATCGGCTCGATGACCGCCATCATCTTGCACTGGGTCACGGCATTGACCAGTTTGCTCGCCTTTTTATTGAGCTGATTGACCGGTGCATTTCCACGCTCCACCAACATTGTTCTCATAATCAGGTCAAAAACATCGTCCCCGATATACGCCAATGTCAGAGGAGAATAACTGCGTAAATCGGCTTGCGGGAGGCCGAAGCTCTCCCGCAGATAAGACGCCAGATCCGGCGCAGATGTTTGATTTATGCTCGTTTCCATTTGACTCCTTCACGAGTATCTTCAAGAAGAATGCCCTTGGCCTTTAACTCGTCACGGATCTCATCCGCTCTCGCAAAGTTTCTTGCCTTTCTGGCAGCCTGGCGCTCTTCAATCAGTGCCTCGATGTCCGCATCCAAAAGCTCCTCTTTCGGCTCCGTGATCACACCGAGCACGTCAGAGAGCTTCTTGATCTGATCCGCCACCATCGTGACAACTTCCTTCGAATTGCTCTCATTGATCGTCGTATTCGCATACTTGACAAGCTCAAAGATCACAGAGATCGCATCCGCGGTGTTAAAGTCATCATCCATCGCGTCTTCAAACTTCTTGGTGTATGCAGCAAGCTCCGCCGCCACAGCATCCTTCTTCTCGTCCTCAAATTCCTTCGCATTCTGTGCCAGGTAATCGAGGTTTTTCACCGCTGTGATGATGCGGTCAAGGCCTGCCTTCGCAGATTCCATCAGCTCACGGCTGAAGTTGAGCGGATTGCGGTAATGTGCGGAAAGCATGAAGAAACGCAGTACCTGCAGGTCATAGACTTCGCTGATCTCACGCACCGTAAAGAAGTTGCCCTCGGACTTACTCATCTTTCTATTGTCGATGTTTAAGAAGCCGTTGTGCATCCAATACTTGGAAAAAGTCTCGCCGTTGGCCGCTTCCGACTGTGCGATCTCATTCTCATGGTGAGGGAAGATCAGGTCTTCGCCGCCGGCATGGATATCGATCTCGCCGCCCAGATACTTCTTGCTCATCACGGAGCACTCAATGTGCCAGCCCGGACGGCCCTCGCTCCACGGAGACTCCCAGTAAGGCTCTCCTTCTTTTTTCGGTTTCCAGAGCACGAAATCTAACGGATCTTCCTTCTCGTCATCGACCGCCACACGGAAGCCGGACTCCAGCTCGTCTAAGTTCTTGCCGGAGAGCATACCGTATCTTGAGAACTTGCGGACACGAAAATAGACGCTGCCGTTTTTCTCATACGCATAGCCCTTCTCGATCAGCGTCGTAATCATATCGATCATGCCAGGAATCTCCTGGGTCGCAAGCGGATGCGTCGTTGCGGGCTTGATGTTCATGCCTGCCATATCCTTCTTGCACTCTTCGATATAATGCTCGGTCAACTCCTTGGTCGTCACGCCCTCTTCGTTGGCCTTCTTGATGATCTTGTCGTCGACGTCCGTGAAGTTCGAGACGAAATTCACGTCGTAGCCCTTGTACTCCATGTAGCGGCGCACCGTATCAAAAACGATCATCGGACGCGCATTACCGATATGAATCAAGTTGTAGACCGTCGGGCCGCAGACATACATCTTCACCTTGCCGGGCTCGGTCGGTACAAACTCTTCTTTTCTTCTGGACATTGTGTTATATAACTTCATATGTAAATCCTTCTTTCTTTCCTTAAGGGTACGCCCCGAAGTGATCTTATTGTATGAAAAACCCCACGCCTTGTCAAGTTGACTCAGACGATTTCATTGATACAAATCCGGGATCCGAGCCTTTGAAAAATCCACTCCGCCAGATCGCCCGGTGAAAGCACCGGAAGTTCCCCTGACGCCTCGATTTTTCGTGCGCTGCACTGCTCCTTTCCAAGCACCACCTCATAGCAGCCATCATTTTCCGGAAGGAAGGGATCTATAAGCGCAAATGTCATCGCATTTTCTGTCTTTGACCGTAACATTGAGACAAATCCGATCGGATCTAAGATTCTGACCATGATAATCGGTTTCTCGTAGCGTTCCCCCTCACCTGCACACCATCTCGCGTCCAGGATTTCCACCTTCTGGTACTTTCCTTTGAGCGCACCAAGGAGTTGCCGGTAGACCGTCTCATCCTCGCAAAATGCGTCCAGTAATGTCAGTGTCTCGTCCTCTAAAAAGTACGCAAACGCACCGATCACGCGCTCCTTTCGAAAGACAAACATCACATCCCCGCCGCACGCATTGCACTCTGCGGTCAGGTCATCGTAATAAGCCGCATCCCTCGCGGTGTAGACGTCCATATTCTGATACAAAAGGAAATTGACCCACGAAAGCGCAATCAATTTCTGAATGTCCGTCATCGTCGACCAGAAGTTCCAGTCATCCACAAACCAGTCTTCCTCCACCGGCAGATGCGGCTCAAACCGCTCCTGTGTATACCAAAACCGGTAATCAAACGGCAGATAGATCGCAGGATCCGCAGGCATCAGATACTGGAAGGTTCTTCCCTTCTCTCTTTCTTTCCTTGCGGCATGTCTTAGATGATCCCGCATCAGCCCCTGGTGTCTCGCCTCCGGCCTCGTCGCAACGCCTACGATATAAGAAGCAGGCACTTCCTTTCCGTACAAATGAATCCGGTAAGGATTTAGCTGCAGCATGGACACAGGCACACCCTCGCGGTAGGTTGTAAAAACTTCGTTCTTTGAGATTTTATACTCCTGATAGTACTCTAAATATTCCTCGGAATCTTCCGGGAAACAGATATTCCAAAGCTCTCTCCACGCACTCATCTCTTCTCCAATAAGCAGACCGCATGCACCGCGATCCCTTCCTCTCTTCCGGTAAAGCCAAGGTGTTCCTCGGTCGTCGCCTTGATGCTCACACAAGACAAGTCCACGTTTAAATCCTCTGCGATATTCTCTCTCATTTTTAAAATGTGCGGGGCAAGCTTCGGCTTCTGCGCAATCACCGTCGCGTCCACATTTCCCACAACGTAACCGGCTTCTCCGATTAACCGTACGACTTCTCGTAAGAGCACCCTCGAATCGGCCCCTTCATACTTCGGATCAGTATCGGGAAAATGTTTCCCGATGTCTCCCAGTGCAGCCGCTCCCAAAAGCGCATCCGAAACCGCATGCAAAAGCACATCCGCATCCGAGTGGCCTAGTAACCCCAGTTTATGCTCGATCTTGACACCGCCTAAAATCAAGTCTCTTCCTTCTACCAGTTTGTGTACATCATATCCGTGACCAATTCTCATCACCCATTTCTCCCTTCCGAAGCATTCTAAAATTTGCGAAAAAAAGTTGTTGAAAATATCCTTGACAAAACAACATCCTCTTACTATAATATCAAAGTGACTTCACGAAGTCCACCGGATTCTTAGCTCAGCTGGGAGAGCACCTGCCTTACAAGCAGGGGGTCACAGGTTCGAGCCCTGTAGGATCCATATATGGCGTAGTAGCTCAGTTGGCGAGAGCACACGGTTCATACCCGTGGTGTCGAGAGTTCAAATCTCCCCTCCGCTACTTATAACCCTTGGAATCATTTGTTTCCAAGGGTTTTCTTTTTTATGTTTCTGCGATATACTAAAGGTAAGTAAGGACGTGAGGTATTTCGTGATGTATTATTTTATTGTAAATCCCAGTTCGCAGAGCGGCAGCGGCAAGAAGATCTGGCACCAGATCGAAGCAGAATTAAAGAGGCAGGACATCGCCTACAAGCACTTTTTTACGCGTTATGAAGGCCACACGGTGGAACTCGTGCGCCAGATCTGTAAAACTTATCCCGGTGAGAAGAATCTGGTCTTCTTAGGCGGGGATGGCACGATCAACGAAGTATACAACGCGGTCCCGGATCCCTCCGAAGTGGTGCTAGGCTGCATCCCGACCGGCTCGGGGAATGATTTTGCAGGCTCTCTTGGCATCCCAACCGATCCGATCAAAGCGCTCTATCGCATTTTAAATGGTACGGTGCACACCTTAGATTTCGGCACCGTCACGATGAATGGCTTTACCCGAAGGTATGCGGGCAGTGCCGGCATCGGCTATGATGCGGCAGTCTGCAAAGAGATGATGGATTCCCCGATCAAGGATTTCTTAAACAAGATCCATCTGGGAAAGTTAGGCTATCTGGTCATCGCAGTGAAGGAATTCCTCTCCTTCCCGCTCACCACATTTACCTCGACGTTAGATGACGGGCCAACAATCTCCTACCCGAAGACCATCTTCATTTGCCCGATGAATCAGCCAAGGGAAGGCGGGAGCATGATCATGGCGCCGGCAGCCAAGTTAGACGACGGTGAGCTGACCGTTTGTACCTTCTACGGGATGCCCAGGATGAAGGCGATGACACTGCTTCCTCTGACGTATCTAGGTAAACATATTGGCTTTTCCGGCACCAGACAGGAAAACGCGAAACGTGTTGAGATTACAACAAATGTTCCGATGCCGGTCCATGTAGACGGCGAATACATAGGAGAGACGAAACATGCCATTTTTGAGCTTGCACAGTCTAAAATCCGTGTCAGATATTAGTATTACGCGAAAATTCTTTTAGTAATAATTGAAGCGATTCCAAATAAAGGGATTTACTTTTTTTTAAGAAGATGCTAAGATGAAATTGTACTAAACACGAAACAAGAGCATTTTAGTACTTAAGGAGGATCCCATGAAAATTACGAATAACCCTACTGCACTGCGGTCGCAGCGGGCTATTAAAGAATCGTTACGATCTTTGATGAAAGAGGATTCTTTTTCGCATATTTCCGTAACTGAGATCTGCCAGCAGGCTAGTGTGACGCGCCAGGCATTTTATACAAACTTCCGTTCCAAAGAGGATGTACTTGCCTCCATTCTTCAGGACATTCAGCACGAGTGGACCGAGGAGCTTCGCAAGCACCCTGCAGACTCTTTGACAGATCAAACCCTTGTCTTATTTGAGACATGGTATGATCATCGTGAGCTTCTGGATTTACTGGTTCGCGATCGTCTGTCCACTCTTTTGGTCAGCAATCTTCTGCCGGAGAATTTCCAGATCCGCTTCGTCGGTGACATTCCTTCCCGCAAGCGCAGACAATTAGAGCCGATGGCACGTGCTATGATTATCGGAGGCATCTCCAATGGACTTTGGGCATGGTCACAGAATCAGTATCGCTACTCCTGTGAAGATATGGCCTTGGTATGTACCAATCTGGAAGTGACAGACGACTAAACGAGTTTCATGGCAAATTTGACCGACACCAGGCGAGGTGTCGGTCTTTTTTTCAAAAAAAATGCTTGCATTTTCCCGTTTTCTGATGTATGATTTCCAAAATCCTAGTAGAAAGGTAGGAATTAAGCAAATGAAACGCGGATTATATGTTACCGACGACCCTGTCAAGAAATTGGTTTTCTCCAGTATGATGGCTGCACTGACCTGTGTTTTCACGATGGTCATCCATATCCCCTCTCCGACCAATGGTTTTGTCAACCTTGGCGATGGAATGGTGATCCTTTGTGGCATTTTGCTGGGTCCCTACTACGGCGGCGCGGCTGCCGGCATTGGCTCTGCCCTCGCAGATCTTCTGCTCTCTTATCCGCACTACATCCCTGGCACATTTCTGATCAAGGGCGGTGCGGCTGGTTTGGTCTCTTTCATTTACCATGCTGCCAGCAAAAAGAGTGCCGGCGCAGGCAAAGTAAAAGAGAGCCTTCCCGTGATCTTCTCCGGTCTTGGCTCTCTCGTGGTTGTCGTGGTTGGATATTTCCTCTACGCCTCTATCTTCTTAGGAAAAGGCGTCGCTGCGATCAGTTCGATTCCCGGCAACATCGTGCAGGGCATCTTTGGTCTGATCATGGCTTTGATTTTGATGCCGCTTCTAAAGCGCGTCCTTTAATCCTTTACTGCATTCTCATTTAGAATCTCTGCAAGGGCCTTCATCAGGCAATCCATCTCTTCATCGGTTCCGATACTGATGCGCAGATAGTTGTCGATGCGGGCCTTTTTAAAGTACCGCACAAAGATTCTTCGCTCCCGCAGCTTGGCAAAAAGGTCTCCCGCGAGCATCTCAGGGTGCGTCGCAAAGACGAAGTTGGTCTGCGAAGGAATCACGTCAAATCCCAACACCTCCAAGGCCTTCGTCGTACGCTCTCTCGTCGCGATCACCTTCGCAACGTTCTCTTTAAAATACGCATCATCTTCAATAGAAGCGACCCCGGCCGCGATTGTCACCGCATTCATCGTGTACGAATTGTAGGAGAACTTTACATCCAACATCGCACGAATCAGCGCCGGCGATCCGATTGCGTAGCCGATGCGCATGCCTGCCATCGATCTCGATTTGGAAAATGTACGCACCACCAGCAAGTTATCATACTGATCTACAAGCGGCAGCGCGCTCTCCTTGCCATAATCCACATACGCCTCATCGACGATCACAACGCTTGCCGGATTGCCTTTTACGATCTCTTCCACCACGGAAAGAGGTTCCGCAATCGAGGTCGGTGCGTTCGGATTGGCGATCACGATGCCTCCGTTTTCTTTTAAAAATGCATTGACGTCCAGATGAAAATCTTCTAAAAGTGCCGGACGCTCATACGGAATGCGAAACAACTCCGCCCAGACATCGTAGAAGGAATACGTGATCTCCGGGAAGAGGATTGGCTTACCTCCCGCAAAGAAGGTTAAAAACGCCATCGCGAGCACGTCATCCGAGCCCACGCCGACAAAGACCTGCTCCTTTGCGACACCGTGATAGTTCGCGATCGCTTCCACCAGCGCACTCGCATCCGGATCCGGGTAGCGTCTCATCGCATCCTCGCTCACGCCAGCGATGGCCTTCTTTACCCCAGGCGCCGGCGGATATGGGTTTTCATTCGTGTTTAGCTTGATCATCTCCGCAAACTGCGGCTGCTCTCCGGGCACGTAAGGCACGACCCGGCGCACATTCATTTCCCAGGCAGACATCGTCTCATCCTTTCAGGCCGTAGCTTTTTGCAAGCGACTCCCACGAAGGAATCGAGCGCTCGATCATCTCATAGCTGACACAGTACGCCACGCGGCAATAGCCTGCGCAGGCAAAGGAAGAACCCGGCACGATTAACAGACGCTCTGCTTTCGCCCTGTTCGTAAATGCCTTGTCATCCCCATCCGGTGCCTTCACAAAGAGATAAAATGCTCCGTCCGGTTTTGCACAGGTAAAGCCATTGTCCGTCAGTGTCTTGTAAAGCAGATCGCGGTTCTTGCGGTACGTATCGACATCCACCTTTGCATCGAGGCACTTTGCGACCACGCGCTGCATCAGAGAAGGTGCATTGACATAGCCAAGGATGCGGTTTGCGATCGTTGCAGCCGCGATGACATCGTCTGCATCATCGACGGTATCCGGAATCACCAGATAGCCGATGCGCTCACCGGGCAGGGAGAGCGATTTACTAAACGAATAGCCGACGATCGTATTGTGATAATACTTGGTCAGATACGGAGGCTCCACATCCGTGTAGACAAGCTCTCTGTAGGGCTCGTCAGAGATCAGATAGATGGAGGTTCCAAGCTCTTTTTCCTTCTCGCAGAGCACCTTTGCCATCGCCTGGATCGTCTCTTCGGTGTAAACCACGCCCGTCGGGTTGTTTGGCGTATTGACAATCACTGCCTTGGTCTTTGGCGTAATCTTCTCGGCAAGCTCAGCAAGGTTTGGCTGGAACGTCTCGGTGTTCGGGGAGATCTCCACGATCTCACCGTCGTAGTTGCGCACATAGCTGCGGTACTCGACAAAGTACGGTGCAAACGCAATCACTTCATCGCCCGGGTTTAACAAGGTTTTGAAAATGACATTCAGACCGCCTGCTGCACCAACCGTCATCAGGATGTTCTTCTGCGTAAATGTGGTGCCAAACCGGCCATTTAACGACTGCGCAATCGCTTCTCTGACATCCTCATAGCCACTGTTGCTCATGTAGCCGTGCACGAGGTTTGGCTCTTCCTTTGTCGCGATCTCCACGATCGCCTCGGTGATCTCCTTCGGCGGTTCCACACTGGGATTGCCCAGGCTGAAATCATAGACATTTTCCTTACCATACTTGGCCGCCATGATCTTGCCTTCCTCAAACATCGCGCGAATCACGGAATTGTTCTGCACAAACCCTACCATCTTCTTAGAAATCATTGTTCTGCCCCTTTCATCCCATTTGCTTTAATTGACACCCCGCATGTAAATCCGCGGCGCCCCGGTTCCTCTGATATAATCTCCGGTGATCTCGACCGACCCGATCGCATCATCCTTCGGAATCTCATACATGATATCTAACATAAATTCCTCGATGATCGCCCGCAGCGCTCTCGCACCGGTATCCTTTTCCATCGCCTTCTCCGCGATCGCTTCGAGCGCACTCTCATCAAAGGTCAGCTTCACCTCATCGAGCGCCAGAAGCTTCTCATACTGCTTTAAGATCGCATTTCTCGGCTCTTTTAAGATCTTGACGTACATTTCCTTCGTGAGTGGCTGCAGGGTGCACACGACCGGCAGACGTCCGATAAACTCCGGAATCATGCCGAACTTGCGCAGATCCTCGGTCGTCACCTTCGAGAAGAGGTCTTTGTCGTTGTCGAACTGATCCTTCAGACTGGAACCAAATCCGATCGAAGCCTTCTTCGTCAGACGTTCCTTGATGATATCGTCAAGATCCGGGAACGCGCCACCGCAGATAAAGAGGATGTTCGTCGTATCCACGGTCGTCGTACGCATCATCGGATTGCGTGTCAGACCGTCCATCGGCACTTCCACTTCGCTGCCTTCAAGGAGCTTTAAAAGTGACTGCTGCACGGATTCACCGCTCACGTCGCGGCTTCTGACACTATCCTTCTTTGCAATCTTATCAATCTCATCGATGAAAATGATGCCGCGCTCCGCCTTCTCAACGTCGCCGTCCGCGTTCATCAAAAGCTTCGCAACCACAGTCTCAACATCATCGCCGATGTAGCCGGCTTCGGTCAGCGACGTCGCATCGGTGATCGCAAGCGGTACCTGTAGGATTCTCGCCAGCGTCTTTACCAGATAGGTCTTGCCGACACCCGTCGGCCCGATCATCAGCATGTTCGACTTATCGATCTCGATATCCGTCACGCCGGAGAAGACACGTTTATAGTGATTGTAAACCGCGACCGAAAGCTTCTTCTTCGCACTCTCCTGACCGATCACGTAGGCATCTAACTCTGCCTTAATCTTGTGCGGTGCCGGCAAATGCTTTGGATCCAAGACCGGATAAGCATCCTTCTCTTCTCCATTTTCTGCCTTCTGCGCTTTCGCTTTTTTCTTCTTTTCCTTCACCTGAGGCTGATTTCCCCCGTTCATCATCCCCATCACTTCTTTGATCAGCTCCGGATCCAGCTGCGACAAATCGATCACACCGTACGGATTGTTCTGATTAAACGACTCAAAGTTCTTCTGCATGCAATCGCCGCAGATGCACATCGTGGGCGTCAGGTGAAACATTTTATCGACTTCGCTGCGCTTCCTGTGGCAAATGATACAGGTCTCCGCAGAGGTATCGATCGTATCTTTTTCATTACTCATATACATTTGCTCCTGTGATAAAAAGCAGACGCACCGCAAGCGGCGCGTCCGGTTTCATTTAACATACCATATTTTTCGTGGGAGTGCAACGTCATGGACGATTGCGTCTGCCACCGTTTTGGTTGTTATTGTTGTTGGAATTATTATTGAGGTTTAAATCATTGACGGACGTTAACACCACTTCGACCGTAAACTCCTGATATTCACCGCCAATGTTGCGGTAATACGAGACATTGACCGTAGAGCCTGCGCGGTAAGAATTGACCTTCGCCCGCAACTGCTCCATCGTGCTCACTGAACTATCATTGATCTTGAAAATGATATCTCCCGTCACAATGCCTGCTCTTGCGGCAGGGCCGTCCTCGGTCACCGAGTAGACGTAAATGCCTGTAGGCATCCGGTAAGCCTGAGACATCTGTTCACTGATATCTTCACCGACGATGCCAACGTAACCCTTCTCTTCGTCGCTTAAGATCTCGCGGCTCTTTAACTCCTCGATGATCGGCTCCGCGGTTGTGATCGGGATCGCAAATCCCATGCCTTCCACATCTTCATCGACGTACTTGACCGAATTGATGCCGATGACCTCGCCCTTGACATTTAAAAGCGCACCGCCGGAATTGCCGGGATTGATCGCCGCATCTGTCTGGATGAGCGCAAGTTTCGTCCCTTCGTCGGACTCGACCAGACGATCCTTCGCGCTGACATAGCCGACGGTCACGGACTGACCATAACCTAAGGCATTGCCGATTGCAACCACCATCTCACCCATCTTGATCGCGTCAGAATCTCCCATCTTCGCCATCCGGATGGCATCCATCGTACCAACACCGAGATCGGTTAACGGCACTGAAAGCACCGCAAGATCCGCGTCTTTATCATATCCCTTGATGACCGCCTGGGATGTCTCATCGTCCACATAGGTCACCGTAATATTCTTACCATCCTCCACGACATGATAATTCGTCAGAATCAGTAACGATTCATCGGTTTGATCAATGATGATGCCGGAACCCGCACCGGTTCCTTCCTGGCTGTAAAGCTGTCCGAACCAGCTGTAAGTCGTTGTGATCGTGCTCGTAATCGAAACGATCGAAGGCAGCGCACGTTCCGCAATCTCTGCCACCACCTGCGTATCCGCAGGCACCGTCTCTAAGATCGCTGTAGAGGGAATCTTGACATTGCCAACATCCGCTCTCTGCGTCTCGGTTTCAGTCTCCATCTCCTCCTGCTGCGTCTCATTTCCAAAGAACATCCGCGTCGACGGTTCTTCCGCCGCTTCCTGCGACTGTGTCAGCCTGCTCACAAACTGATTTGTCGCGTGAATCAGCACTCCTGCCGCACCGGCAATCACGCCAAGGCAGATCACCAAAATGACGATAAACAAGCGCTTACGGCGCTTTCGGTCGTTCTCATCCGGATCTTCGTAAGGATTATAGTTGTAATTATATGGATCATTTTCATACATGATAGACCGATCTCCCTTCTTGTCACACACTCCAGATCCCTTACCGAAAGGCATTTTAACAGGCAAATGTGACCTCTTTGTGAAATCATAGCACAACAATTCACGCAATGAGCCATTCAAAGCGCGTTCTTAAGACATTTTTCATAAATTAAACAGTAGCTTTCTAAGCACTTTCGTGTTATCTTAATTCATTGTAATTGGGAATTTTATCAATGAAATGAATGGAGATTTATATGGCTAGAAAGAAAAAGAAAAAAGCGAATGCGCTTATCATTATACTTGAGGTGCTGATCGTCCTGCTTTTAGTTATCGCAGGCTACCTCTTCTATCAATACAGCAAGATTAAAAAAGCGACCACCAGCGATTTCGACACCTCTTCCGTGACGGTTGATTTGCCGGAGGAAGAAGAAAAAATCATGGAAGAAGGTTACATCAACATCGCGCTCTTCGGCGTGGACTCCCGCTCCGATCAGCTCAAAGAAAAGACCCGCAGCGATTCGATCATCATCGTGAGCATCAATAAGAAGACCAAAGAGATCCATCTTCTCTCGGTCTACCGCGATACCGTGCTCTATACGAATGAGAACCACGGCTATGATAAGGCAACACACGCCTACGCGTACGGCGGTGCAGAACTTGCCGTACAGACGCTTAACCAGAACCTGGATCTGAATATCACCGAATTTGCGACAGTCAACTTTAACTCCCTCGCGGACATCATTGATCGTCTCGGCGGTGTGGAAGTAGAGCTTTCCCAGGAAGAGATCGATGACATGGCAGAGCATGGCCCGGAGACCGGACGTGTTGTCGGCCGTGAGTATGTTGCCCCGGCAGCCCCTGGCGTACAGACTCTGGACGGTGTACAGGCAGTCTCCTACTGCAGAATCCGTCACGTGGCAGGCGGTGATTATAAGCGCTCCGAGCGTCAGAGAATCGTCTTATCACAAATGTTTTCGAAGCTCAAAGCAGCCGGCCCGATCAAGCTCGCCCAGATTGCGCAGGACGTCTTCCCGAATGTCTATACCAGCATGAATCTGGCAGACATTTTAGCCCTCATCCCGGGCGTTAGCTCTTACTCAATCGCCTCCTCGGAGGGCTTCCCGTTTGAGACGAGAGACGGCAGACTGGAAAAGATGTCCGTGGTCTATCCAGCCCCGAACCTTTATCAGAACGTCATCAAGCTTCACGAGAAGCTCTTTGGCACAGAGGATTACACACCAACCTCCCGCGTGGAGAACTACAGTATCGAAATCAAGGCACTGCACTAAAACACAGGAGCATATCACATTTTTTTCAGTGTGATATGCTCCTTTTTTCTATCCATCTCTGCATTACTATTTTATTCTCTGCATCCTTGCCTGCTTGACATTATAGTACAAAATCCCACAGACCACGATGACCGCCCCTACAAGCGATAGCCTGCCAAGCATTTCTTTATAAAAAACGGCTACCAAAACCGGATTTAAAATCGGCTCGATTCCGTTGATGATCGAAGCTGTCACCGGATCGGTATACTTCGTACCCGTGGTAAAGAAAATGTATGCGAGTCCGACCTGTACCGCACCGAGCACAAACACTGCCGTCAGAGTAGGCCCCGTAAAGACCGTCTCCTTCATCACCAAGGGCGAGAGAAACACCCCGCAGGCCAGCTGTCCGAAAAAGACCGACGAAAGCGCGTCTCCCTTCTCGAAACTATTTAACATAAAAACGCCCGCATAGAAAATGCCGGAAAGCAGGGCGATCAGGTCGCCCATCCATTTGCCCGTGGAAAGCCCTTCAAAAAAGAAGCAGAGAATTCCCACAAACACAAGGCCAATACAGATCACAGCGGTTCGGTTTGGCTTCTGCCCAAAGATCAGAAACATCAAAATCACGATCCAGATGGGTGCGGTACACTGCAAAATGATCGTATTGCCGGCGGTGGTCAGTTTATTTGCCACCGCATACATTGTCGTGACACCTGCCATACAGATCGCACCGACAAGTACCGTTCCGTTAAACTTTAACTTATGGTGCGTCGTGATAATGTAACCGCCGATCACTACGCAGGCAATCAGATTACGCACCCCGTTGATCGCCAACGGATTCCAGGGAATCAGCTTCATCAAAAGTCCGCCAAGCGAAAAACAGATCGATGCCAAAAGCACCATCACCGTGCCAAGCGTGCGTGTACTCTGCTCTGCCCCCTTACGACCATTCATTGTTCTCCCCCATCTCGATTCCAAAACTGCGTCAGCGCTTCCGCTAACCGCTCTCCGTTCGTCCGTCCGATCGGCAGCCACTCTCTCGGAAAGAGCGCTTCGTACCGGCTCTGGAAGAACCGGTCATCCAATAGCAAAATCACGCCGCGATCCTTCATCGTGCGGATCACACGTCCGCCGGATTGCAGCACTTTGTTCATACCAGGGAACCGGTAAGCATAGTCAAATCCATCCTTGCCCATCCGGTCGAAATATCGCCTGAAAAGCTCCTGCTCATTGCAGACTTTCGGAAGTCCGGGGCCCACAATTACTGCCCCGATCAGGCGGTCTTCGGTCAGGTCAATGCCTTCTCCAAAGATCCCTCCCATGACGCAAAATCCGACCTTTGTCTGCTCCGGTTCGCGCTCAAATTCCCGCAAGAACGCTTCTTTCTCTTCCTCCCGCATATTGCTCTTTTGCGTGAGCAAGATATAGTCCTCTTTCTCCGCAAGCGCCGCGGTCTCCTCTAACATCTGATACGAAGGAAAGAACACCAGATAGTTGCCCATCTTCCCCTGCACCAATGCCCTGATATACCGCAAAATACGATGGTATAGCTCCGGTCCTCTCTCCTTATAGCGGCTCGACACATCCGCCGCGCCCAGCACAAGGCGATTTTCCGGATCAAACGGTGACGGTGCATAGATTGCATAGTCTTCCTCCGTTCCGCCAAGCTGTTCCTTGTAATAATTGACCGGAAGCAGAGTTGCCGAAAAAAGCACCGCGCTGCGCACTTTCTCATAGACACGCGAGAGGTTTCTCGAAGGATCCATGCACTGCACTTTCACATGGAAATGTCCCTCCGCCGTGTAATCCGTATAAAGCGTGTAATGATCGTCAAACAGCCCGTACATTTCCACAAAATGGCGCACGTCAAAGTAAAGCTGCATGAACGCATCATCCCCGTGAAACTGCGCATACTCTTCTAGGAAATCCTCACACTCACTCATATATTCGAGCAAATGTAAGGGCAAGCTTCCAAGCGAAGCGATCTCCTCAAACTCATCGCACTCACGCTTTAGTGCCAGCAAATCTTTATTGCAACGCTCGATCGCTCTCTGCAGCCGCTTGCTGTGAGCATTCGTATAGGTGTTTAGCGATCGCTTCACTGCCAGAAAATCTTCCTTGTAAAGCTCGGCAGAGAACATCTCTCTGGCACGGTCCACCAGATTGTGCGCCTCATCCACCAAAAGCACATAGTCCTGGCGCTTTTCGTTCTGGAAGAAACGCCGCAGATACACCACCGGATCGAAGACATAATTGTAATCTCCGATGATCACATCAGCAAACAGTGAGACGTCAAGCCCCATCTCAAACGGGCAGACCTCGTGCTTCTCTGCGTAAAAAAGAATCTTCTCTCTCGATATAAACTGCTCACTCGTTAACAGATCATACACCGCATCGTTGACCCGGTCATAATGCCCCTTCGCCCGCGGGCAGGTCGTCGGATTGCACTCTGGTTTTTCCAGAATGCACATTTTCTCCTTCGCAGTGATCGTCACGGACTTGATCCGATTGCCTGCATGTTCCAGTATCCGCAGGGTCTCCTCCGCCACAAGCCTGGTGCTTGTCTTCGCGGTCAAGTAAAAGACTTTCTCCGTCAAGCCCTCCCCCATCGACTTAAGCGCCGGATACACCGTGGAAATGGTCTTGCCGACCCCGGTCGGTGCCTGCAAAAACAGCTTCTTTTCCCGCAATATCGTCCGGTAGACATCCATCGCAAGCTCCTTTTGTCCCGGACGATAGTCGAACGGAAACTCCATTTGCTTTAAAGAGGCATCCCGCAGATCCTTCCACTCGGCCTGGTAGAATGCCCACTTGCCATACTCATGTAACAAGTCCTCATACCAGGCGGATAATTCTGCAAATGTATAGTACTGCTCAAAATATCGCACATCCTCGGTCACCATGTGACAGTAGGTGATGCGCACACCGATCTTAGCAAGCTCCCACTTTAAGCAGTACATGTAGGCGTAGCACTTCGCCTGCGCCAAATGCAGCGGCTCTGGCTCCTCAAACGAGGCAAGCTCGCGGTAGACGCCCTTGATCTCATCGATCCAGGCAAGCTCTCCGTTCTCGTCAATAGTTGTAAAAATGCCGTCCGCGCGGCCTTCCACCCGCACCGCAAGCGTGCGATCTTCCTTAATGAGGATCGTCGTGTGCGTAAGAGGCACTTCCGCCTGATAACTAGGCCCACCCAGGCGCTGCAGCTTCCTGTGAATCTTCGCCCCCAGCTGCATACTCTCAATCGAAGGCAGTCCGCCACCGCTCTCAATATCACCGTGGCGCAGAATAAACTCCACGAGTGATCGCGCGGAAATCTTCACTTCTTCGCTTTTTACGTCCATGAGACTGCCTCCTTTCCCGGATGCTTCCAGCGCATCCGAACATATGTTTCTTTTAAATATACCATAAACTCTAAGAAATGGAACCTCTCTCTTGCATTTTCCCTGCAAATGAGGTAGTCTGAAGAAAACAAACCAATCCATTTATGTTTAGGAGAAGAAACCATGGATGATGAAATTATTGTAACATTGACACTGGACGACGGATCTGAACTTGATTGCGAGATTTATGCGATCTATGAAGCCGGCGGGCGTGACTACATTGCACTGGTTCCGATCGACAGCGACTCCGAAGAAGTCTTCTTTTATCGTTACATCGAAGATGAGGATGGCAATCCTTCCCTCGAGAACATCGAAGATGACGATGAATACGAGATTGCGCTGGATGCGTTCGATGAGATTTTAGACGACGAAGAGTTTGCAGAGACGTTCGGGGACGACGAAGAATAACGCCCCTTCTTAAGGTTTTCTAAAGATACATTTTGTACTTCTTTTAGATTTTGGACACACTTTGTTCATAATTCCTTGTTATGATATAAGTGTCTTAAAGAAAAGCAGACTTTAAGACTCCCGGGAGACCGGGAACCCCTCCCTTATTGTTATTATAATACAAAAAGCCGCTCACGCGGCTTTTTGTAGTTTATGGAACTTATGGTTTTAGAACCGTTAAGAAAAGCCGGAGCATTATCGCCCCGGCCTTCTACATTTCTAAAAGATCTTATTCGATTACAATCTGTACCGTATAAACCTTCACATCTCCGTTCTGCGCGGTCGCCTTTAACTGTACTTCCGTCGTCTGCCCGGTCAGTGTAATATTTCCTACGCCTTCAATCGTCGTATATTCAACCACCGGCCATGCAGAGACCGTCACCTGTTTGGTTCCCTGCGGCACCTTCACAACGTAAGGCACGGTGTTTCCGTAGCTCTTATCAAAGGCATCTCCAACCTTGTCTCCATTCGCATATACTTCGATGCGTCCGATCCAGTTGTTCGGATGTTTAATTGATGTCATCTGGCAAGCGCTCGCCGGCATATTTTTATAGACCGGAATCGAGAAGGTAAGCGGCATCTCAGAGATCTTCGCGTACGCTTGCTTGATCTTGGACGACTCAGACATCGGAGCCTGCACATTTTGCATGTACTGATGACCGTAACGCTTTGTCGAAGTCACGTTGTACTTCTGCAGATAAACCGTGTTCTGACCAACATTAATGTACTGCGAGCCAATGTAGTACGCACCGCCTAAAATCGCATCGTACCGATTGTCCCAAGGAAGCAGGTACTTCGGATCCCCGTCGGTCTTCTTTGCATACGCCAGGCCTCTTGCAATCGCACTGCCAGCCCCGGAAGTTGCACCGATGTTGTAGAAGTTATAATACCCTTCATAGCCCGGATATGTTCCGGTCACGGACCCTGATAAGCTGGAGCCGGAAATGACTTCCTGCTTGATGCGGCTCGCCAAATGGTAAGGGTTCACGCCAGAGTACACGGCTGCATCCAGGATTGCCTGTGCATACGTCGTGGTCTTTGTGACACCATTTTTCGTGTAGGTAAAGGAACCGGACAAAGGCGTACCCGCAAGGATCGCGCTGATGCCCTTGATCGACTGGACATTCATCTCATAAGAGAGCGTCTCAAACTGGTAAATGTACGTCTCATTCATCCAGGTTCTCGGATCCATGTAGTAGGCGATGGCCATCTCAGATGCATGAATCCAGTTGGTTCCGTCATAAACGATAAACTTGTTCGTCGACCAGTTGTACGCATATGAAGCAAATGACTTATACTGAATACCTAGACTGGTCGTATTCTGAATCAAGTTGTTGTTCTTAACATTCTCTCCTGCAATCGCCGCATTCCAATCCAGTCCGGTCTGGTATGCCTTAAAGATCCAGGTCGGATGACTCTTATGCAGCGTGCGAAGCGAAGCTTTGTAGCTCTCCGGGAAGCCCTGTTCCGTCAGATAAGCATCGAACTCTTCGTCCGTCATGCCAGGCTGCTCAACCGGCTCTTCTACCGGATCCGGATCTGTGCCCGGTGTGCCGGGATCTTCCTCGTCATCCAGCTTCACATAGTCGCCGGAGACATAGCCTTCCAGGGTTTTCCCACTGTAGGTAAATGTCACCTTATACCAGGCAGTGCTTCCGATCTTCTTCGTGGCGGAAATCGTCACCTTCGTATTCAGGCCGAGACTTACTTTCGATCCGTTGTAGGTTAACTGATCCTGATCGGTGCCGTAGCCGGTGCGCACACGCAGGCTGCTGGTGGTCACCTTGCCGGTTGCGCTCATCGCAGTCTCCCCGTCATTGTTGCTCGGTTCCGGATCGGTGTTCGTTCCAGGATCGGTCGTATTCTCAGAATCCAACGTGACGTACTGTCCGGAGACATAACCTTCCATGGTCTTTCCACCATAGGTAAATGTCACATGATACCAGTCGACACTGCCGACCTTCTTCTTCGCAGAGATCGTCACCTTCGCGCCGGTATTTAACCGAATCTCAGAACTGCCCGACATCAGCGGATCATAGCTCGTACCATAGCCGCTTCTTACACGCAGGTTATTCGCGTTGACCGTACCCGTCGCGCTAAATGCAGTTCCTTCATCCGTATTGGTCCCAGGATTCGGATCCGTCGTCCCGCCAGACGTCGTCTGATCAACGGTCACATACTGACCGGAGACATACCCATGTAACGTCTTGTTATTCCATGTAAAAGTAACCTGATACCAAGGCACGTTGCTCACTGTCTTCGTCGCAGAGATCGTTACCTTCGTTCCGGTCTTTAACTTGACTTCACTGCCGCCCTCCGTCAGAACCGGGTTGCTCGTGCCATAGCCGGTACGCACACGGAGGTTATTCGCATTGACCGTTCCGGTCGCATTCATCGCCGTATCGCCAGCGCTGCCAGGGTTGGTGTTGGAATCACCGCCACCAGAGTTGTTATTCGAGCCACCGTCTGATGTTACGGTCACATAATCTCCGCAGACGTAACCGGTTAACGTGGTATTGCTATAGGAAAATGTCACCTGATACCAGGTGCTGCTTCCTACCTTCTTCGACTCCAGAATGTTGACTTTCGTCCCCTTCGAGAGCGTCACATTCTTCCCATTGTGGGTTAACTTCGCATAAGAAGTACCGTAGTTGGTACGCACATTTAACGTGCTGACATTCACGGTGCCTGTCCCGGTGGCCGTACTGCTGCCGCCACCTTCCGAGCCTTCCTCGACCTTGATATAATCACCGCTCACATAGCCCTGCAGGGTCTTGCCGTTTCGCGTAAAGGAGACCTGATACCAGGCAGAACTACCCACCGCCTTAGAATCCAGGATCGTCACCTTCGTGCCCTTCGTCAGAGACACGTACGATCCTCCGTCCTTTAACTGATCATAGTTCGTCCCGTACCCCGTCCGGACACGCAAAGACGTACACGTCACCGTTCCGGTCTTCGTATCTGCATTCGCAAATCCAGGTCTTAAAAAGATTGCCGCAGCAATCATCACGCAAAGCACAAGCGCAAGCATCTTAAGCCTGCCGCCTCTTTGCCTCTCTCCCATCTGTCTTTTTGTGTCTTTCATAACCTTCACCACTAATTATCTAAAACCTTACAACGGGTCATAAACCGCCAAAATACGCGATTTTTCGCGCTTTCTAGCTCCTAGTATACTATGAATTTACAGAATTGCAACAGTTTTTTACGTTTTGTAATAAATTATACTATGTTTGTAGAAACCCGTTGCCTTTCCGTCAATTACAATCGAACCGATGTGTCCATTTCTCTTTGTCAAATGGACACGCTTCCACTTACCAGTATACAGTATTTTCCAGAAAATGCAATCATTTTCTTCTATAATAGTAGAAAGAAGCAATTTCGAGCTTTTTCCGAAATTGCTTCTCTTTTCATTTTCCTTATCTGAGGTATTTTTAGGCCTGATTCCTCTCTTTTCGCTTCCCCAGAAGCTCCGGGTACACTGTAAATAACATCGTGATAAAACAAGCCGCGCCACCCACGAAATTGGACACCGGTTCTGCGATATAGACACCGTCAACGCCCAGCTTCCAGAGTGTCGGCAGCAGATATGTCAGTGGTACAACAATGATGATCTTGCGGAACAGTGAGAAGAATACCGCCTGCTTCGACTTGCCGAGGGAGACGAAAACATTTTGCCCGGCCATCTGAAAACTCATCATAAAGATGCCCCAGAAGTACAGATGCATGCCTTTCACTCCGGCGGTAAGTAACGCTGTATCGCTGTTGAAGATGCGGATAAAGAAGCCTGGGAACCGCTCTAAGAGTGCCCACATCAGGCAGGCATAGACCACGCAGACGATCGTCATAAAGCGGATGCCCTGCCGCACTTTCGTGTAATTGCGTGCCCCGTAATTGTAGCTTAACACCGGGATCGCACCCTGCGCCAGGCCCTGAACCGGCATCATAATGATCTCTCGCACCGAATTTAAGATGGTCATGACACCGACGTAAAGATCGCCGCCGTAGTGCGCCAGATTCGCATTGCAGGCGACCTGCACCGCAGAGTTCGTAAAACCCGCCACAAAGCCCGCAAGTCCGAGCGTCATGATTTTCCCCACTCTCCTGCCAGAAAGCGCAAATTGGCTGCGATTTAGCGGAATCACGGCACGTTTGCCCGTCAGGAACTGCAGTACCCAGAGGGCCGATAACATTTGCGATAAAATCGTGGCAAGCGCAGCGCCTTTCGCGCCGATGTCAAGCACAAAGATAAAGATCGGATCCAGGATGATATTCGCCACCGCGCCAAGGGTCACGGTCAGCATTCCGATCGTGCCAAATCCCTGCGCGTTGATAAAGCCATTCATACCGAGGCTTACCATCATAAACAGAGTGCCAAGCAAATAGATTAAGATATAATCTTTCGCGTAAGGGAAGGTCTCCGCGCTTGCCCCGAAGGCAAATAAAATCGGCCGGTAAAACAGATAGCCGATGATCATAAGGATCGCCCCGCAGATGAGCAAAAGCAACAGGCAGTTACCCATAATCTTGCCGGCCTCTTCCTCATGGTGCTTGCCCCGCTCCATAGAAAAAAGAGGTGTGCCGCCGGAGCTAAATAGATTCGCAAACGCCGAAATCATCGTGATGATCGGAAAGCAAAGCCCCAGGCCAGTTAACGCCGTCGCACCGACCTCCGGGATACGCCCGATGTACATCCGGTCGACCATGTTATAAAGGAGGTTTAAAAGCTGCGCAAATATCATGGGCACAGCAATAGAGAGCGTGTTCTTAATCACGCTCCCCTTTGAAAAATCCGTTGCTTTTGCTGCCATGACACTCGCCCCTTTTATGCTTTTTCGTTCTCTGCTTCCTGTGCCGCTTCACTCTCTCGGATCTTGCGTCCGATCACGTCCCCGTGATCCATAAATCCGGCCTTCTTCGCCTCTTCAAGCAACGTCCTTGCCCGCTCATTTTCCCCAAATAAGGCACAAGTATACGCAAGATTTGACGTCACATACGGATGATCCGGGCGAATCTCGTAAGCTTTTTCCAGCACTTCCTTCGCCTTCTCATTCTCTTTCTGATTCAGATAAGCCGTGCCAAGATTGTTATAAGCCATGTAAAATGTGGGATCCACCTCAACGGCTTTCAGATACGAATCGATGGCGCGCCCGAACTCTTTATTGAGCTCGTAGCAGCGCCCGAGCAGATAATGATTTTGCGCCGAAGGATTGATGCCCACAAGCCGATAACCCGCCTGAATCGCACCGTTAAAATCCCTGCGGTTTGCCAGATTCTCCATCTGCTTCCTCGCGGTCTCCTCCGGGGTCTTTCCCGTAATCTTTCCCGCCAATTTATTGTAAATGAGTGCGACCGGGATCGCAATCGCAACGACCAAAAGCAGCCAACCAAGTGTCTTCACAATCAAACTCCAACTCTTACTTCATCGCCTGTGCAACATCTTCCTTAAATGTCTCCCAGGCATCTTCATGATCGACAAAATACAGCGGACACAGCTTTCCGGTCACATCATAATGCCGGATCACATGTTCCTCATTCAGATGATACACCTTACACAAATCCGCTGTCAATTGCACCAGCGCCTGATACGTCTCGTCTGTGAATTTTCCGTCCTCTTCCGGGTGGCAGCACTCGATCGAAATCGTATCCGAATTGCGGTTGTTCGACGCATAACTGATCTCGTTAAGCGGAATGCACTGCACGATCTCACCGTTTAGCCCGACCACAAAATGCGAGCTCGCATACCTTCCCGACGTTCCAAACCGAAGATTGTCAAAATAATCGCGGTTTGCCTGTGCAGAAGAACCGGGATTTGCCACATAATGGATCACGATATCGTTGACCTCAGTGAGCGGTGTCTGCGGTCTCGAGTACTTATTCGGTTTGATAAAGTCTTCTTTAATCTCAAGATCCGTCTGAAACTCCTTGTATTTATTCGATTCTATAACTGTAGAATCATTCTCACCCTGTTTCCCCGCTTTTGTGATCGCAATCCCTGTCACAACCACCAAAATCACAAAGCCCAGGATCGCAAATCGCCGGATCTGCCGCTCTCTTCTCGCCTTCTTACTGTTTCGGCTGCGCTGTCTATAACTACTGGTTCCCTTTGTTGCCACAATCATACCTCCTCCGGTTTCCGCTCTTTCCTTTACCCTAACAAAGAAAAGCAGAAAAACCGGAGAATGAATTCTGAATATTCTATGAATCTGACCGACAACCCGTTGTCGACCAATCTGACGTCAGCCGACCTTCGGTCCTTTCGCCAAATGTTCACAGAGGATCTCCATGAACCGCACGCGGTCTCCTTTGTAAGCCACGCATGCATTTGGCGTAAACTCATATCCTCTTCTGTGATCCACGACCATCTGTCCGTCGCAGATCCCACCATTGATGTCGATGTCGCACTTCTCCATGCGAGACTCCATGATCACCGAAGGATCTAACGCCCAAGCCACCGCAAGCGCGTCATGGATTGGCTCTCCCTGGTCTGTTCTCCATCCCATAAATGCACTCGCTTCGGTTCGCATCATGACAAGCTCTGCCGCAAGCTTCCCGGCCTCGGTTCCAAGACTCATCAGACGCTCGGCATCTTCTTTTAACAAGCCCGCAGAATGCGTCGCATTTAACGGAACAACCCGCACTTTCGCCCCGGAATCAAAGATAATCTTCGCGGCCTCCGGATCGTGGAAGAAATTCGCCTCCGCGACCGGGCTTGCATTGCCCATGCCAACCGCACCGCCCATCAGCACGATCTCCTCAATGTTCGTTGCAATCGTCGGATCCATCCGAAGCGCCATCCCGATGTTGGTCATCGGCGCGGTCGGAATGATCGTCACCTTCTCCGGCGAATTCTTGATCGTCTCCACGATAAATGTCACCGCATGCTCTTTTTGCTTCTTGCTCGTCGCAGGAGGAATCGGCAGGGTATTCGGATGCATTTTCACAGTCTTACCGTCCTTCGTCTCCGACGTCTTATTCTTCGGATTATTCATCACACGTCCGACCGTCATCTCGCGCACCATCGGTCCCGGGCACCCCTGATACACCGGAATATCCGCGCCCAGAAGGTCCACCACCTGCAGCGTATTATTCACGCACGTCTCGACGTCTGAATTACCCCAGCTTACCGTGATGCCAAGGATATCAAACTTCCCGGATAAAATGGCAAGCAAAACCGCCACCGCATCATCCGATCCGGTGTCCACATCCATGATCAGCTTTCTCTTTTTCTCTTCCATACATTTTCCTCTATCAAACAAAGATAGCCCTGCGCCTAAGCACAGGGCTTGTCTCCACCTTAGTCTCTCTCAGGGCTATAGTTTGGTGCTTCCTTCGTGATCTGAATATCATGAGGATGGCTTTCCTTCAAGGACGCGGCCGTGATCTTGACAAATCTGCCGTTCTCCTTCAGCTCCTCGATCGAAGCGCAGCCACAGTAACCCATACCGGAGCGAAGTCCGCCCATGAGCTGGAAGACTGTATCTTCCACGGTTCCCTTATAGGCAACACGCCCTTCAACGCCCTCCGGCACCAGCTTTTTCGCATTGGTCTGGAAGTAACGATCCTTGCTGCCTGCCTCCATCGCAGAGATGGAGCCCATGCCACGATAGACCTTATACTTTCTACCGTTGTAGAGTTCGAAATATCCTGGCGATTCGTCGCATCCAGCGAAAATATTACCACCCATACAGGTGTTCGCGCCGGCCGCAATTGCCTTCGTGATATCGCCAGAGAACTTGATGCCGCCATCCGCGATGATCGGGATATCATACTGCTTCGCCACTTCGTAGCTGTCCATAATCGCGGTAATCTGCGGCACACCGATACCGGCAACCACACGCGTCGAGCAAATGGATCCGGGACCGATACCGACCTTGACGCAGTCCGCACCAGCCTCAATCAGCGCCTTGGTGCCTTCACCGGTCGCGACGTTGCCAGCGATCACCTGCAGGTTCGGATACGCATCCTTGATCATGCGAACGACACGAAGTACATTTTCCGAATGGCCATGCGCGGAATCCACGACAACCACGTCAACCTTCGCCTTCACAAGCGCATCCACACGCTCCAGGACATTCGCCGTCACGCCAACACCCGCTGCGCAGCGCAGACGTCCCTGGGAATCCTTCGCAGAATTCGGATACTTAATCTGCTTCTCAATATCCTTGATCGTGATCAGGCCCTTTAAATTGCCCTCCTTATCCACGATCGGCAGCTTCTCAACACGCGCTCTCGCAAGGACCTTCTTCGCCTCCTCCAGGGTAATCCCCTCCTGGGCGGTAATCAGACCTTCGGATGTCATGCATTCTTTAATCTTCTTGGTGAAATCTGTCTCGAACTTCAGATCACGGTTCGTCAAAATGCCGACGAGCTTCTTGCCCTCTGTAATCGGCACACCGGAAATGCGGAACTTCGCCATCAGCTCATCAGCGTCCTTAAGCGTATGTTCCGGAGAAAGGAAAAATGGGTCGGTGATGACACCATTCTCAGAACGTTTTACCTTGTCAACTTCTTCTGCCTGCTGTTCAATCGTCATGTTCTTATGAATCACGCCGATGCCGCCTTGTCTTGCCATGGCAATGGCCATTCTGTGCTCGGTCACGGTGTCCATGCCGGCACTTAAAAGCGGAATGTTCAGTGTAATGGAGTTGGTCAGTCTCGTCGTCAAATCGACCTGATTCGGGATCACCTGAGAATACGCCGGCACCAAAAGCACGTCGTCAAAAGTGATACCCTCGCCAATGATTCTACCCATCTTGGATCCTCTCTTTCTCAAAAGTTCTTAAAACAGATATCTAAAAACCAAACAAGCACAGGCTAAAAAGTGCCTGTGCTCGTTCACTTTTGGATAGACTACTACACCTCAGAATCATTGTCAAGTCTAAATTCAAGGGATATCCGCATTTCATTTCTTTGTGGAAAAAACACCTCAATCCAATGTTTCTTGCCTTTAATATTGATGAATGATTCTCTTTTTATGCCGGCTTATATGAACTCTTCAGCGATACAATCCGGTTAAACACGGGCTCTCCCGGCTTGGAATCTTTTCCGTCCACGCAGAAGAAACCATTTCGTAAGAACTGGAACGAATCGATGTCGTGTCCGACTGCCTTTGCCTCTGCGAGGGCAGGCTCGACGTAGCAGTTGTCAAGCACGGTCAGGGAGTTCGGATTTAAGTTCACGGAGCCATCCTCGTTGTAGACGCCGAGCTCTTCGTTG
The DNA here is from genome assembly GCA_017480565.1 of Lachnospiraceae bacterium. GTDB lineage: Bacteria > Bacillota > Clostridia > Lachnospirales > Lachnospiraceae > RGIG1588. Next base: position 38,313 of record JAFVAL010000022.1, read on the forward strand.
ACCAGATTCTCGTACAGGCGGACAGTCACTTTCTTTGCGGTCGAAGCCTCCACCCAGTGGATCGTTCCCTTGACCTTGCGGCCGGTAAAGCCGGAGCCGCTCTTCGTCTCTGGATCGTAGGTGCAGTGAATCACACTGACCTCACCGTTCTCATCAAGCTCGTAGCTGACACATTTCACGAAGTAAGCGTACATCAGACGCACTTCGTTGCCCGGGAAAAGTCTGAAATACTTCTTCGGCGGATCGATCATGAAGTCTTCTCTCTCAATCCAAAGCTCTCTGCTAAATGGAACTTTACGGCTGCCAAGCGCTTCATTTTCCAGGTTGTTCGGCGCATCCAGATACTCAATCTGCCCTTCCGGATAGTTGTCGATGACAAGCTTGACCGGGTTTAATACCGCAAGCATTCTCGGTCTCTTGGTCTTTAAATCCTCACGGATGCAGTACTCAAGCATCGCATAATCCACGGAAGAATTGGCCTTCGAGATGCCCGTCAGATCCATGAAAAGCTTTAAGCTCTCCGGCGTAAATCCTCGGCGGCGAAGCGCTGCGATCGTCACCAGTCTCGGATCATCCCAGCCATCCACAGTACCATTGTCCACCAGACGCTTGATGTAGCGCTTACCGGTGATGACGTTGGTCAGATACATCTTCGCAAATTCAATCTGCTGCGGCGGGTTCTCGTACTCAAGCTCCTGTACGACCCAGTTGTAGAGCGGTCTGTGATCCTCAAACTCCAGGGTACACAGCGAATGCGTCACACCCTCGACCGCATCCTCGATCGGATGCGCGAAATCGTACATCGGATAGATGCACCACTTATCGCCGGTGTTGTGATGGGTCATTCTCGCGATGCGGTAAATGACCGGATCACGCATGTTGATGTTAGGCGAAGCCATATCAATCTTCGCACGGAGCACCTTCGAACCATCCGGGAACTCTCCGTTCTTCATGCGCTCAAAGAGATCTAAGTTCTCCTCGATCGAACGATTGCGGTAAGGGCTCTCCTTGCCAGGCTCGGTCAGCGTCCCGCGGTACTCGCGGATCTCGTCTGCCGTCAGATCGCAGACAAATGCCTTGCCCTTCTTGATCAGCTTGATCGCACCTTCATACATCGCATCAAAATAGTCCGAAGCAAAGTAGCAGCGATCCTCAAAATGTCCGCCAACCCAGTCAACATCTTCCTTGATCGACTCGACAAACTCGGTCTTCTCCTTGGTCGGGTTGGTATCGTCAAAACGAAGATTGAACGTACCACCGTACTTCTGCGCCATTCCGTAGTTTAACAGAATCGACTTTGCATGTCCGATATGTAAATACCCGTTCGGCTCCGGAGGAAAGCGGGTGACAACCTTCTTCACCTTCCCCTCAGCCAGGTCCTTCTCGATAATCTGCTCAATAAAATTTCTGGAGACAACTTCTTCCATGTCTTTAACCTTCCTAATCCATTTGCCCTATTGCTAGGTAAAATTTTACATTTGACATGGTAGCACATAATTTGCAATCTTTCAATGTTTCATTCGACTTTCCCGCAAAGAAGTGAGATAATGAAGGCATGACCTTGTGAAAGGAGTTTTCCATGAGTACGAATACATCCAACCCTCGCATCGCAGGCGTCTTAATGCCGATCGCTTCCCTCCCCTCGAAGGAAGGCATCGGAAGCTTTGGCATGGAAGCCCGTACATTTGCGAGATATTTAAGCGAAGCCGGCGTCCGCATCTGGCAGATTCTGCCGCTAAATCCAGTCGGTTTCGGCAACTCCCCCTACCAGCCATTCTCGTCCTTCGCTGGCGATGAACATTATATCAGCCTCGCTTTGCTCTATGAAGAAGGGCTTCTTACTGAGAAGCCGGAGGCCTTTTTGCAAATGCATCCCTCCCGCATCGATTACGAGTCGATGAAGCTCTTTAAAGAAGCGTATCTGCGTGAAGCAGCTGCAAATTTCTTCGCGAGAAGCCTTCTCCCGGCCGATTACGACGCATTTCTGGCACTCGACTGGGTTTATCCGTATGCGGTCTTTCGCGCGCTGAAAGCGCAAAATAATGGCCGTTCCTGGACCGAATGGCCGAAGGAGCAGCAAGGCTGGATTTATGATCACGCCTACGACCTTTCGCACCTGACGGAAGAGATCAACTATCATCTGTTTGTGCAATACATGTTTCGCAAGCAGTGGGCTGCGCTCAAAAGTGACATCAACGCCCTGGGCATCGAAGTCATGGGCGATCTCCCATTCTACGTTGGGCTTGACTCGCTCGATGTCTGGATGCATCGCGAGGACTTTATGCTGGATGAAAATAACCAGCCAGCTTTTGTTGCAGGCTGCCCGCCGGACGGCTTCTCTAAGGACGGTCAGCGCTGGGGCAATCCGGTCTATGACTGGGATCACATGCAGGAAGATGGCTTCTCTTTCTGGGTCAACCGTCTCCGCTACAGCAATGAACTCTACGACATCCTTAGGATCGATCATTTCCGCGCTTTCGATACCTACTGGAAGATCCCCGCACAAGATCCTACCGCCCGTTCAGGCAAGTGGATCGAAGCCCCTGGCTATGCGCTGTTTGAGACCGCATTTGCAGAGATTCCAAACCTCCATGTCATCGCGGAAGACCTCGGAAGCGAGCTGCGTCCGGAACTCTTTGAATTGCTTGACCACTTTGGCCTGATTGGCATGAATGTTGCGCTCTACACGATTTCAAATGATTGGGAAAGCCCCAAAAAGCATCAGCTCATCTACTCTTCCACCCACGACACGAACACCGTGCGCGGCTGGTATGACGGGATGGATGCGCACTGGAAAAGCGACTTTCTGCGAAGACTCCGCCCTTACGGCAAGCTTTTTGACCCTGTCTCTAAAAAGATGCTTCGCTACGTCTTTGGCTCGGTCTGTGACTACGCGATCGCACCCTTGGCAGACATCTTAAACCTTCCGGAGGAAGGCACAATCAACCATCCAGGCACGGTCGGAAGCCCGAACTGGGAGTGGCGGATCGATGACTTTACCGCGGTGCGAGTACATTTGCGTGCGCTAAAAAAGCTGCTTGAAGAGACTAGGCGCGTTTGAGTCGTTGACATTTTGCTTTATAAGGTTACAATTGCCTTTAGAAAATAACAAAGGAGAGGTCTATGCTTACTCAAAAATTAATCGATACGTTACTGGACGGCAGACTGACAGACCAACAAACATTTGTCTGCGGCAATTATCGCGGTTACTATCTTCTGCTTCAGCAGGTCTATGGCAAGGCAGCGCCTTATGCCCTGACTCTTCATGCACATGCGGAACACGATCCGGGCAATGCTTCCTTGGCTGCACAGCTCAACACTATTAAGCTTGCCAGCAAAAACTTAAAGGAAGTGGAAGTAGGCCCGTATGCATGCACCCTGTATCTGCAAGCTGCCACATTAAAAAAGCTTGTCGCTGTCATCAATGAGATTGTTCCTCAGATTACATCCTATCTGGAGACCGGAAACTATCGCACCGGCTGTGCCAACTGCGGCAAAGAGGCAGATCTTGCCAACTACTGCATCAATGGCTGGAACACGTATCTTTGTTCTGATTGTGCCAATGAAGTCGCTGCGCAGCTAGAAGAAAACAAGGCATACGTGCAGGCGCAAAACTCCAATATCATCGCTGGCGCTGTTGGCGCATTTCTTGGTGCCTTGGTTGGTGCAGCGGTCTATGTACTGATGTATCGACTCGGATATATCTCCGCACTCGGCGGACTTGTCATGGCAGTCCTTGCACTGCTCTTATACGAGAAGTTTGGCGGATGCCTGGATAAGAAAGGTGTCATCTGCTGCATCGTCATCCTGGTTTTGATGGTCTACGTAAGCAATCGCCTCGCTTGGGCCTGGGAAGCCTACGATGCACTGAAGGACTATGGCTGGTCCTTCACGGATTGCTTCCGCGATCTGAGCTACATTCTTGAAGAAAGCGAGCTCACAGGCTCCTTCTATAAAGATCTTGCCATCGGACTTGCATTCACAGCGCTAGGCGCGGCAAGAAAGATCATCGATGCGTTCCGTCAAAGCTCCGGAAGCTATACCATGGTAAAGAAGTGATAGGCTAACATGACGCAGGCAGAGATTGCCACAGCAATCTCTGCCTGTTTTTTGATGTTTAGAACGTGATCTGTGCAGTCATATGAGCGACTCGCTAGCTAGAATTGATCCATGCTTGGTGTTTTCGTCCTATTGGATAAACATACAATTTCATTCTTGGCGTCTTTTGATCTCGGACCATGAATTCTTCACAAAAGGATAAAGCGAGTAGGATGTCTTTTTCTGCACCTTGATCTTGAAAGCAAGTTTCTCACAGAATGGATAAAACAAGCTTTCTTCCTTAAAACGGGGATTGATCAAAAAGACAATTCTTGCCTTAATTGGATAAAGCTTCCTCAAGGCACCTCTTGCACGCTTGATCCTTCTTCCGTGTTTTTGTTTTATTAGATCAACCCAAAGGCTCAGACAAGAAAGCAAGTTATCCAAAAGCAAGGAAAAGACGTGGAGAGATCAATTTTCCTGCGCCCAAGCCCGCCAAGCACATAGGCCGCCGCCCGCTTCGCGTAGGCAGGCGCCGTAGCCTCGCAGAACCTCACTCCGCTCGGTTCTACAGGCTCGCGTTGCTCCGCCTGAAATAAAAAACAATCCCAGATGCTTGAGAATAAATTCTCGCATCTGGGATTGTTTTTTTATTTCGCGGCCTCTATCGCGCACTTATGCGTAGATCAAGTTCAACTCGCTCTCTTTATCAAAGAAGTGCATAATCTTGCTCTCAAAGGCAAGGTTGACTTTCTTGCCCTGCTTTAAGCTTTCTCTCTGCTCGTTGGTGAGGTTCATGGTAGGTACGCGAACCACGAGTCTGGTTCCGTCCTCGGTGTACACATGTAAATGTACCTCAGAACCCATCATCTCGTTGACTTCCAGCGTGCAAGGGATTGTGCCATCAGTGCTTTCGCTGAGCACGATGTGCTCCGGACGTGCGCCTAATACGATGTCGCCGGGCTCTACCTGCTTTGCTGCAAGCTCTTCGCCCTTTGCATCGTCAACAGGCATCTTCACGCCAAACGGATGTACATAGTACTTTCCATTCTCTTTCGTGAGCTTGGTGTTGATGAAGTTCATCTGCGGTGCGCCGATGAAGCCTGCTACGAACAGATTGTTCGGGCGGTCAAATACTTCTGCCGGTGTACCAACCTGCATGATGTAGCCATCCTTCATGATGACAATACGATCGCCCAAAGTCATAGCCTCGGTCTGGTCATGGGTGACATAGACGAAGGTGGTATCTAACTTCTGACGCAGTAAGATGATCTCAGCTCTCATCTGGTTACGAAGCTTCGCATCCAGGTTAGAAAGAGGCTCATCCATCAGGAAGACCTTCGAATCACGAACCATGGCACGGCCGATCGCAACACGCTGTCTCTGGCCACCGGATAATGCTCTCGGCTTTCTGGTCAGATACTCGGTGATGCCAAGAATCTCAGCAGCATTGGTGACCTTATCATAAATGACATCCTCCGGTACCTTCTGTAAACGAAGGGAGAATGCGATGTTATCATAAACGGTCATATGCGGATACAGTGCATAGTTCTGGAAAACCATGGCAATGTTTCTGTCCTTCGGCTGTAAGTCATTGACGACCTCGCCGTCGATCTCTACGGTACCGCCGGAGATCTCTTCCAGACCTGCGATCATACGAAGCGTTGTGCTCTTGCCGCAGCCGGAAGGTCCTACAAATACAACAAACTCTTTGTCCTTGATATCCAGATTAAAGTCATGGACGGCAACGACGTTATTATCGTAAACTTTCTTTACGTCGGTTAATTTTACGTTAGCCATTAATCTCAACTCCTTCCTTTCATCGTTAGCCCTTAACGGCTCCGCCGGTGACGCCTTCTACGTAATACCTCTGTAAGCACATGAATAAGATTGTAACAGGCAAGGCAACAACAACACCGCCTGCGCAGAATGTGGTATACCAGCTGGTGATCATATCCTTGTTCAGCCAGTTATACATACCGACGGCCACGTTCATACCGGCCGAGGTACCAAAGGAAATGTAGCGGGCAAATACGAAATCGCCCCAAGGTGCCATGAAGGCTGTCAAGATGGTGTAAATAACGATCGGCTTCGCCAGAGGCAGGATGATCTTGGTTAAGACCTGAGCTCTGGTCGCGCCATCCACTCTCGCTGCTTCATCCAGAGACTTCGGAATCGTATCGAAGAAGCCCTTGGATACGTAGTAGCCCATACCGGAGGAAGCCACATAGACTAAGATCAAGCCAGGAACTGCATTTGCCTGGGTCATGCCCAGATCCTTCAGTACACGGTAGAGGATAATCATGGTAAGCATTCCGGGGAACATGCCAAGGATCAGCATGAACTGCATCAGAGCCTTACGCATTTTAAAACGGAATCTGGAGAGTGTGTAACTCATACAAAGAACGATGATGGTCTGAATCACTGCCACTGCCACCGCAATGATAAATGTATTCAGATACCACTTCGTAAAGTCAGAGTGGAACAGACGCACATAATTGTCGAGGCCCCACTGCTGAGGGATAACATAACCTACCTGCCAGGTGGACTCCACACGGAATGACTGCAACACGATGCAGATAAACGGTGCCAGCCAAATGATCGAAATGAAGATCAGCAGGATGTAAATAATCGTATTACTGATGCGGGCAGAGGCTTTTAAGCCCATGTGCCGCTTCGGGGTCTGATTCGTACTCATTACTGGAAATCCTCCTCATTCTTGATCGAAGGCAGCACGTTATAAACAATCAACGAGATCACCGCGACAACCACGAAGACCATGATACCGACAACGGAAGCTAGGTAGTACTGCGCTTCTGCGCCCGTGGTGATCTTAAAGAGCCATGTAATCAACAGGTCGGTATAGCCCGCCGTACCCGCGGCAGACGAAGCTGCGGCGTTCGTCGGCGCACCTCCTGTTAACAGGTAGATGACGTTGAAGTTGTTCATATTGCCCGTGAACTGTGTTAACAGATACGGTCCGGTGATGAAAAGCATGTAAGGCAGGGTAATCTTGGTAAACTGCTGCCAAGCATTTGCACCATCGATACGGGAAGACTCATAAAGGTCTGCCGGGATATTCATCAAGATACCGGTGACGATTAACATCAGGTAAGGAATACCGATCCAGATGTTGATCACGATAACCATGATACGTGCCAGGGTCGGGCTATCCCAGAACGGGATGGCTTCTTTGATCCAGCCAAGGCTTAAGAACAGACCGTTGACGATACCATTTTTCGAGAACATCTTCGATACATACAGTAAGGAGATGAACTGCGGGATTGCGATCGTCATGACAAGGATGGTTCTCCAAACCTTCTTTAACTTGATTCCCTTCTTGTTGATCATCATAGCGACGAACATACCAAGGAAATAGTTGGTGAAGGTTGCAAAGAATGCCCAAATGAGTGTCCAGGTTAAGATCTCACCGAAGGTCGCAGCGTAGACATTGTTGCCGCTCGACCAGTTCAGTAACGTGTTGAAGTTCTGCAGTCCAACCCAGGTAAAGAGGTTGCTGTAGTAGCCGTCATGCGTTCCGTCATAATTGGTAAATGCAACCAGAATCATGAATACGATCGGAAGCACGGTAAAAATCAAAATACCGGTCAAAGGAAGCGCAAGCAGAGTCTTGTGGAACTGATCGTCCACCAAAGACTTTAAATCGTCCTTGCCGCTCTTTAACGGCTTGCCGGTTGCCAGAATCTCTTCTGCAATCTTGTTCTGCTTTACATTCATTCTCCACGTATAGATAAACGCGATGATGAAGAAGATCGTAAGCACGCCATAAAGCAGAATCTTAAAGGAGTTATCGTTGTACTGATAGACATAGGTATCGAGGACTTCGTTGTAGACTTCGCCAGGGCCAACCTTGCCGAGGGAAGGAAGCATGGAGAGCCAATAACCGCCTGCTACCACCATGTACATGATAAATACGGCTTCAAAGGCCAGGAACAATAGTCCTCTTAACCACTGACCGCGGGCCATGTTGCCAAAGCCCATGATGACGTAGGAGATTTTCGTCTTCCAGTCACCCTTTGCAAATGTGCTTCCCAGGTCTGCGAACTCTTTTCCGATGCCGACAAAGAGATTCTTAAAGAACCGTCCGATGCCGAGGAAAAGGTTTTTAAAGAAAACAGGGATGCTTGCAAAAAAACTGGCCAGTCCGTATGTGAATTTCTGCCCCTTGGAAAGTCGCAGATATTCCAGATCACTGTATTTTTTCAAGGTTTAAACCTCCCTTTTACTGTTACAGTTTTTTGAAAAGGCGATTGGAGTCAGACGTCTGACTCCAATCTTTTCACGTTTTTCTTTGAGAATTCCAAAACGAAACTAAATTATAATAATTGATATTCTCAAAGGTTTGTAAAATTCAATTACTTCAGTGTAACTTCACCGGATACAGGATCCAGAACGATGGTGTAGGTACCAGCGGTCTCTACAACAAAGTTGTCAGCCGGGAATGCATTGTCCCAGGAAAGTCCCTGACGAACCTTAAACTCATCGCCTGCAGCAAGCTCCATGGGCTCAACAAGCTCCCACTTGCCATCAACTTCCTTCATCTCGAAGTCAGTATCCCAGTTGGTTCCGCCAACAGCACCGATCACGGTCCAAGCGTTCTTCACGGAATCATCCATGTTGAACAGCTCGTTCATCTTTGCAGAATAGTTATCCAGTGCAGTCTGAAGGCCTGCATCGTCGGTAGCAGCCTTGATATCGTCAGCGATAACCTTTGCGATATCCCACCAAGAACCATGGATCTGGCCCTGAGGTACAGAGTACGGAGACTGTGCAAGCAGAGCTGCAAGACCAGGGTTGGACTGAACAGCTTCGGACTGCTGATCAGCAGTGTTGGAAGGACCCCAGGAAAGAGCCTCGAAACGCTCCATCTGGCACTCTTCACCGGTCAGATACTGAGCCAGCTTATGAAGAACTGCCTGCTTGGTTGCATCGGTCTGAGGCTTAACGCCCATCAGCTTGCAGCCATTGAAGGAACCGATATGATACTGCTGTCCGTCAACCTCGAAGGAAGGAAGATCGGTAACGCCCATGTTGTCGCCAAGGATAGCCTTCACGTCTTCAAATGCCCAGGTACCGGTAACAACAATTGCTGCATCAGAAGCAAATGCATCCGCTGCAGAAGAGCTTAAGTTTGCCTTGGAATCCACTAACTTCTTGATTCCCTTAGCAGCGATCAGACCCTTGTCGGAATTGAAGGTATCATTCACGCTTACGAAGGCACCGTCATCATCGGTAACCCACTCAGATACGCAGCCGGTTCCGAAGAAGAAGCCTGCCAGATACCAAGCAGAGGTGTTGGTCTCCATTGCGAAATACTTGTTCGCAGCTTCGCAGTCAGCGATCAGCTTCTCAAGGCTATCAACGTCTGCATCCGGGATGACACTCTTATCATAGTACATGAAATAGCCGTTATCAGAAGTTAACGGATAAGCATAAAGCTCACTGCCAGCGGTAGCAGCGGAAACAACGGAAGGGTCATTCGCGCTGGTTACGGTCTCAGCAGCCTTGGTTCCAAGCTTAGCAAGTGCGCCAGCCTGTACCAGACGAGCAAACTGATCCTGAGCGAAGCAGTACAGGTCGCCGCCTGCCTCAACGTCAGTGATCATGTTCGTTGCAGCATCCGACTCGGAAACTGCTTCGATCGTTGCGTTAATGGTAACCCCATCTTCATTGGTCTTGTTGTAGTTGTCGATCTGAGTCTTGGTCAGTTCAACAGCTGCATCAGCAACCCAAACAGTGATGTCATAGGTGCCTGCAAGCTCGCTGCCAGAAGCGCCGCCCTTGTTATCGTCGGTCTTCTTGGTTGTGGTCTCAGCACTGTTGCCGCCCTCGTTGCCGCTGTCCTTGCCGCCTGCGCAGCCCGCAAGCGAGACAACCATAGCAACTACCAGCAACAGCGCCAGTAATTTTTTCATCTTTTTCATTTTAATCTCCTCCTAAAAAAGATCGTTTTTATATTCCCAGGGGCTTCGCCCCGTAAGGTTCGGAAGATGATTTGTATATCTACTGAGATATACAGAAACAGGGGTACCCCTGTTTCGGCCGCAAAAACTTATAAATAATACTACCTATTCATGAGTTACTTATAAGTTACACTTATTCACTTGATAATATTTTATCACAAAGCACGGCAAATGTCACTAGAAAAACCGATAATTCTCCTCTCTTCCTGAAAAATTGTCATTACGGCAAGCAAAGTAAATGATTTGCAATCTCATAAGCCGCCTCATCGAGTGACCCCGTATGCAGCGAATAGATCCCATAGAACAAATAGTAGTCCTGCGAGTCGTCCTTGTCCGTCGTATACGTGATAAATGTCTTCGCAGGTCCCTCTTTCGTCGCGGCATCGTAGATCTTCTTTCCATATGCCACGCCGTCGACTTCGTAGTAGGTCTCGCCCTCTTCCCGCTCCATCGGCGCAAAGGTATCAAGAAGCTCTTCGATCTCATTTTCCGGAACGATAAAGACATCTGCGTTCACCAGCAGGTTCTCGTTAAAAATCACATAGGAAAATGGATGCGCCTGCACCATGCGGATACCTTCGGGCATCTCCTCTTCCAGCTTCGCAGAAAGTCCGACCTCATCCATCGCATCGACGTCTGCAAAGACCATCACCTTTTTCTCCGCCGAGGTATCCGTCTTCAGGCTGAAAATCCAGCCCCAAAACATCACGGCCACAATCAGCCAAAGCAAATATAAATAAATCTGTGAGAAGAACCGCCTGATCATGCTTCCTCCTCAAATCCGACGATGTAATTGCCAACCGTATAAACAGTGACCTCTCCCGTCAGATCCTTCAGATATTTTTTGCGAGATTCATTGAGATTGAGCCTGACCTTCTCGTTCTCATTTTCCAAAATCACCTTGCGAATCAGAATACTGCCGCGGATCTGCACCAGATCCTTTGTCAGCGTCAGACGCCCGCGCCTGACCTCCGGCTCCGATTCTATCATATTCATCGCGTGGGTAACTTCCCGTCTCCCGGGCAAGAGCACATTAATGTAAAGTGCGATGATGACCCAACCGCTTACGACCGCAGCGATGATCGCCTGCTTCTCCATCTCACCCACGGTTAGAGTCGTGGCAAGAATTACCCTGGATACGCAGAAAATCAACGACAAAACCGCGATAACGCCCAGTAGAATCTGCCAGATATGATTACGCTTTTTCAGCTCATTTACCCCATCCAAACTATAAAAATTCGTTCTCTTCATCATGAAGACATTATACCACTCTTCTCCGAGGATTCAATGAAAATTTGCTGTAAAATGGAGAATTTTCTCTCGCATAATTCATTGACAAATCAGAAATCTTTGACTAGAGTGGACGTATGAAATGAGTGCGAACTCAAAAAGAATAGGGAGGTTTATCATCATGAAACGAGCACGTTACGTTTCACTCTTTGCTCTATTTCTCCTCTTCACGCTCCTCTTTGCAGGGTGTGCGAAAACACAGGAAAATGAAGCAGAGACCTCTGAAGTAAGCGATGAGATGGATGCTTCCGGCAACTATCATCTCTCTGCTTCCGGTGAGGCGATCATCGATGACGCATCGACAAGAACACCGGTGGCTTCACAAGACAACGCAAGGGTCTTTTACGAAATCTTTGTAGGATCCTTCTCCGACTCCAACGGAGACGGGATCGGCGATTTACGCGGCATCATCAACCGCATGGACTATTTAAACGATGGTGATCCGGCTTCGGGACAAAGCCTCGGCATCGAAGGCATTTGGCTCACCCCGATCTTTAAATCACCAAGCTACCACAAGTACGATATCACCGACTACTACGAAGTCGACCCGGATTTCGGTACGATGGACGACCTGAAGGAACTTGTGGATCTCTGCCACGAACGCGGCGTCAAGGTCATCTTAGACCTGCCGATCAACCACACCGGACGCCTCAACGAATGGTTCGCCAGATTCTGCAACGCGCACCGCACCGGCGACACGACAAATGAATACTATGATTTTTACAGTTGGTTCGGACCCGGAGAATCCTCCGGCGGCCTGACCACCCAGCAGATCAACGGTTCCTCTGACTACTACGAGTGCAATTTCTCCGGAGATATGCCAGAGCTGAATTTCGACAATCCTGCGGTTCGTCAGGCGGTTCTTGATGTGGCTGCCTACTATCTGGATCTCGGGGTCGATGGCTTCCGCTTCGACGCCGCCAAGTACATCTACTTCGGCGATGATCAGACCTCCGAGAATTTCTGGTTCTGGTACATTCACAGACTGAGAAACCTCAAATCCGACATCTACACGGTCGCAGAGGTTTGGTCCTCCGACGGTGTGACCGACATCTACTATCCGGCCATGAACTGCTTTAACTTCACGACCTCGCAGACCACCGGTCTGATCGCAGAGACCGCGAAGAAGGGAAATGTAAACGCCTTCACTTCCTACGTCGGCAACTTTATTTCCCATGTCCAGAAAATGAATACCAAGGCGATGTATGTACCGTTCATCGCCAACCACGACACCGACCGCGCCGCAGGGTATCTGACCGTTGCGAGCAATCAGATGCAGATGGCAGCTAACCTCTACATCCTCTGCCCCGGATCTCCGTTCATTTACTATGGTGAAGAGATCGGCATGAAGGGTTCTCGCGGCAGCGCAAATACCGATGCCAACCGGCGTCTTGCGATGGTTTGGGGGGACGACGATACGATCGCAGATCCGGAGGGAACCACCTACGATCCCACGAAGAAAGTCGATGCTTCTGTCGCAGACCAGCTCGCAGATGGAGACAGCCTCTTAAGCTACTATAAGAAGCTGATCATGATCCGGAAGGCAAACCCGGAGATCGCCCGCGGCGATTATGCGGCACTGCCGTTTGAGAACACGAAGATCGGAGGGTTCACTTCGACACAGGATGGAAGCACCGTGGCTGTGATTCATAACACGACTGGGTCGGAGGTCACTGTGGATCTTGCGGATGTGACGGATTTGAGCTTCACGGAGATTACGGCAGTGATTGGACTGGAGGATGCGAGTCTGGAAGGCACGAAGCTCACGATTGGGTCCAGTACAAGTGTAGTGCTGAGGTAGAACGTCGCAGTTTCGATCTTGGCAGGGACACCTCGCGGTTTCGTTTAGCCAGTAGCGGACACGTAAGCGGCCTTCCATAGTCACTCCCGCGAATATAGTATCATACATAAAGCTTGGGGCGTTGCTTACGCAACGAACGCCACAACTCAGACCCGCTATCATGCAAGCATGAGCGGCTCTGAGAATTGTGTCGTTATAACCCCAAGCTTTTTCAATTCACTCTATCCCCGCGAGTCGTAGCCGATGCGCGCCCGCCAAGTGCCGACTGTCTCAAAAACCCTGCAGATCGAAGCCTGCTCCTCCGTGGAGTGGCTACACAAACATGTGCTCCAGGGATTCACTTCTGGGAGAGCAAGTCGTTCGAAAACTTAGGTCATAGCCCGAGGTTATTGAAGTCTTCGTCAATTTGTTTATCTGTCTTTACGTTTCACTTCCCGGGGGATGCACCTCACCTCTTGAGGGCTGGAAGGCTCGCGCAAGCCTACGAGCGAGGCGAATCGCAACCGGCTGCGGGGTCTTTGAGACAGTCGGCACTTAGCGTGGCGGGACTTCTCGCGGCGATAAACTACAAATGGACTTGAGGGAAAAACAGCTTGCCTGGTTTGCTCGCTCACGCTTGCGTGAATGCGAGTCAAACTGACAAGCTGTTAGTTGCCGTAGGCAACGCCTCAAGTCCATATTATTATACTTATTCGCGGGAGTCACGGCCGCTTACGTGTCCGCTACTGGCGGCGTAAGAAATTGCTTGCAATTTCGTCGCGAGCGAAGCCCGAGAGGCGTCCCCGCACACGGAAAGATTCGACGAGCCCATTGCTACATTGTTTCCCTCATCACATCTTCCAGCGCAACCTCTCCTCCAAACAGATCCAGTGCGCTTCCGATCGTCACATCAACCATCCCCTCCGTCAGCCTCCGAAACCTTCTCAGATCCTCGATCGACCCGATCCCTCCGGCGTACGTCACGGGATTCCTCCCTCCTCTGCTCCGATACTCTCTCAGTACTTCCAGCAGCTCCTCATCCATACCTGCCCCGGTTCCTTCTCGGTCCACGCCATGAATCAGATACTCATCGCAGGCATCTTCAAACGCAAGCAACAGCTCCGGGGTCACCGTGAGATCCGTATACGTCTGCCAGCGATCGGTCACGACATAAAACGCTTCCCCTTTTCTTCGGCAGCTAAAATCCAGTACCAGGTGCTCTCTTCCGATAGCACTTACGAGTGCTTCCAAGCGCTTCTGACTTAATTTTCCACCATCAAACAGCCAAGACGTCACGATCACATGGGTCGCACCAAGTGCGAGCAAAGAAGCCGCATTTTCCCCATTCACACCTCCGCCGATCTGAAACCCGCCGGGGAATGCTTTCAGCGCAAGTTTTGCCTGCGCAAGGTCAGCTGTGTAAGCCTCTGTTCCTGCCGGATTTAGCAAAATGATATGGCCGCCGGCAAGTCCTTTTTCTCGGTACAGCGCTCCAAAAAAGCCGCCGTCCTGCTCGGAGACAAAGTTTTCTTTGGCAACACTCACACCAGCTTGTTCTGCGAGACTTCCGCCGACAATCTGTTTCACTTTTCCGTTATGAATATCAATACAAGGCCGAAATCTCACGGGGCTACCTCATTTCTCTCAAAGCCTCTGCTCACCAAGCGCAGCGACCATCTCTTCCAGTTCCATCCAGCGTTCCATCCGCTCTTCCAGACGCGCATCCACATCGTTTTTCTTTGCCAGAAGTTCCGACAGTTTTGCGGAATTGGTTGCATTTTCTTCCATCTCGGCTTCTAACGCGGCAGATTCTTCCTCCAGACTGGCGATGACGTCTTGAATCGTGTCGTACTCACGCTGGTCTTTATAGCTTAACTTCGCCTTCTTCGCATGTGTTCTCGGCTGGGAGGGCTTTTCTTTCGCAGGCTCTCGCTCCTTCTCTGTCGCAACCGGATGCCGCAGACGATAGTCCGTAAAGCCGCCTTCATTCTGCTGGATCACGCCATTTCCCTCAAAAGAAAACAGCCGGCTGCAGACGCGGTCCAGGAAATACCTATCGTGCGAGACTGAAATCACGATCCCAGTAAAACCATCCAGATAGTCTTCCAGAATCTGCAGTGTCTGAATGTCCAAGTCGTTGGTCGGCTCGTCCAGGATCAGTACATTGGGCGATTCCATCAAGACTTTTAACAGGTACAGACGACGCTTCTCCCCGCCGGAGAGTTTTTCGATCCGTGCATACTGCATCGTCTTGTCAAATAAAAACCGTTCGCACATCGCAGACGCAGTCACAATTCCGTCCCCGGTGCGCACATATTCTGCGGTGTCGCGGATGTAATCGATGACGCGCTCGCTCTCGTCGAGGGCTTCATTTTCCTGCGAAAAATAGCCGATCTGCACCGTCTGTCCGGTCTCGACCATGCCGGTGTCTGCCTCTTCGAGCCCTTGTAGGATGCGCACCAGCGTGGTCTTTCCGCAGCCGTTCGGGCCGAGAATGCCGATCCGGTCATCTTTCAGGAAAATGTACGAAAAGTCCTTAAAAAGCACCTTTTCACCGAAGCGTTTGCTAAGGCCTTCCACCTCGATCGTCTTGCCGCCAAGTCTTGTCACCGCGGAGCCAATCTCCACCGATTTTTCCGTAACGGGCCGCTCGCGGTCTCGCAGTGCTTCAAAGCGCTGAATGTGTGCTTTTTGCTTGGTCGAACGTGCCCTTGCCCCGCGCATCATCCACTCCAGATCCTTCAGATACAAGGCTCTCTTTTTGCGCTCCGTAGCGATCGCCATCTCTTCGCGCTCCGCCTTCGCCTGCAGATACCCGGTGTAATTGGTCTGATACCGGTAGATCTTGCCACGGTTTAGTTCAAAGATCTTGTTGGTCACACGATCCAGAAAATAACGGTCATGCGTTACCAAAACGATTGCGCCCTGATAGCTTCGCAAATGTTCTTCCAGCCACTCCACCATCTCACTGTCCAGATGGTTGGTCGGCTCATCA
>JAFVAL010000023.1 GCA_017480565.1 Lachnospiraceae bacterium
ATGCTCTGTTTGACATCGCCCACCATAAAGAGGTTGTCTGGCCGATCATCTTCTACTATTGTAGAATCACGTGATATTGCGGTTAAAATGTATTCCTGAACCAGATTACTATCCTGATATTCATCGATATAGATCTCTTCAAACTGATCCCGGTATTCCGCAGCAGCCTCGCGCGGATGCATGCCCGTAGCGTCCTCATCCTGCTCGCAGAGAATCTGCAGGGCAAAATGCTCCAAATCCCCGAAGTCCACGACTCTGCGCTATCTCTTTGCCTCGGCAAATCGCTCCAGATACTGCAGTGTCAGCGCGATCAGCCCTTCCATCGGCGCACGCATTTCCTGCAAATCCACAAGCACATCAGGAAGCTCTTGCGCGTAGTAACGCGCTAGAATCTCCTTTGCGCGGTCTTTATACTGATTTCTTAACGCCTTCGCCTCTTCCTTTTTCTCCTCGTTCGTCCCACGCTTTGTGGAAAGTCTGCCAAGGGAGGAGACAAAGTGCGCGAGAGCTTCGCCGATCTGTGCATAGTCGTCCATCTGACACATGGCTTCGATCGCGTCGCACTCTTCGGTCAAAAGAGGCAGATACATCTCCGGACCGTCCGCTTCCTCGGCAATCTCCTTGGCAAGCGCTGCAAGAGAATACATCCCCGAAAGCCCACGCTTTACCTGCGAAAGCCCCGCCTGCATCCAGTCGGTCTGCGCAAGCTCTTCTAACGAATTGATTTCAAAGCTCTTTAGCGACTTTAACAGCCACTTTTCCGGCCATGGCTGCGCATTTGCGGCCCTCACAAGCTTCAGGATCATGTCCGAGGCAACGTCATCATTTCGCATGTCCGCATAGGCATCAATAAAGGCCAGAAACTTCGGATCCTGCGCTTCGTAACAGTCCTCTAAGAGATCCTCGATCACTTCTCTGGAAAGCAACTCGAGCTCCTTCTCATCCACAACCCGAAAGCCCGGATCGATCGGCAGTTCCTGTACATGCTCCCGCACGACCTGCAGGCAGAAGCTGTCGATGGTCGTGATGTTCGCAGTTGCAAGCAACATTTCCTGCCGCTGCAGCCTAGGGTTACCCGGATCGACTTTTAATTTGGCAAATAAAGCCTCCCTGATGCGTTCTTTCATCTGGGCAGCCGCGGCTCTTGTAAATGTCACCACAAGAAGCCGGTCTAAATCGACCGGATGCTCTTCGTCCATGATGTGGCGCAAAATGCGTTCGACTAACACCGCTGTCTTTCCGGAACCGGCAGCCGCGGAGACCAAAATGCTTTTATCTCGGAGACGAAGCACCGTCTCCTGTTCGTCGGTCCAACGAATCTCAGACATCTTCCTCTCCTCCTTCTGCGGCCATCCTTTGCAGTGCTTCTTCTTTCTCAAGTTTCTTCATCTTGCGGTAGCCAAACCCGCCAAGCCTTGCATCAAATCCGCACACGTCTCGGTAAGAGCAATACGAACAGGCATCGCTCTTTCCGCTCGCATCAAACTGCATCGGCGCGATCTCGTTGACACCGTCTAAGATCTCTTTCCCCATCCGCTTCAGATTGTGATCTGTGCGATCAAGCACCTTCTTTAGGCCAATCTCAGAGATCACCTTAGAATGCACGTCCGGCGTCCCATCTTTTTTAAGCGAAACTGGGATCTGCAGCGATTTTACGCCCGGATTCAAGCCCTCGGCATCTCCCAGATTGTGATCTAAGGCTGCAAGCACCCTGGGCGTCTCATTTGCCAGGCCATCCACCTGAAACTTCCCGTAAAAAGCATCTTTCGGATCCCCTTTGACATCGCTCAGATACGGATCCTGAATCCGAGAATAGAAAATTCCAGCAGGATGTACTTCCCCGCGAGAAAGCCTGCTCTCCCCGGAAAGCGCGCCTTTTAGATATACCGGAAGCTGCATCTGCAGCCCGTAATACATCCTTGTCCAGTCGTATTTCTGCGCACCGGTCTTGTAATCCAACACCTTAAGATACGTTTTGCCATCCACCTCTGCCAGATCAATCCGGTCAATCTTACCGCGAAGCGACAACTTCTTTCCCTCGCCAAGATCGTACGTCAGCTCAGGAATCCGATCGAACGGCAGCTCGAAGCGCAACGGCTCAAAATCACTCTCCGCGACCTGTCTGCAGAGCACTTCCATCGTCCTGAGAAATGTGTGCGAAAGCCGTTTGATCAGATACTCGCTGCGGTGATCCTGCAAAAACACCTCGCCAGACTCGCCACTGACAGCCTCCTGTAAGCACTGCTCGGCAAGCGAGTCACGCTCCTCGTCCGATAAACTGCCCCAGGAGATGCCCCTTGACAGACACGCTCTGCCAAACCGGCACATCGCTTCATGAAGCAGATTGCCCAAATCCACGGGGGATGCTTCATAATCCCTACGCTCTTTAAGTAACAGCCCTGCTCCAGCATAGTAGGCAAACGGACACCCCGCGTAATCCTGCAGTTTCGTCACACTGCCCTGCAAATGTTCTCCGTACAACTGGATCGCTTCCTCCGGCGTCAACTTTTTTGTATCTCCGGAGAAATAAATCCCCGCAATCCAGTCTTCTAACTCTTCTTCCGAGAAATGTGCCGCATAGTAGCGCATCAGTTCTTCCGAAAATGCGGAAGGCTCCTCTTCTTCCCGCAGGACGCGCACCAGATACGAAAGGCCATCGTCCTCGCGAAGCAGCGCAGACGGATCGTCGTTTCGATCTTCGTCCTGCAAAAGCGGAAGCTTTGTGAAAATCTGCTGCAGCTTTGCGATCACGCCAGACGGGCGAAGCAATTTCCCGGACGCATCACTTCTTGCCAGGGTCATCACAAGCTTTCGTTCCGGCTTCGTCAGATTCATATACAGATAAAAGATATCCTGGTAGCTCTCTTCTTTTCTGGTCGGTGCCAGCGTAAGCCCTAGATCTTTCAACTTTTCCTTCTCTCGGTCCGTCAAGATCCCCCCGGAACTTCCCGGTGCCGGTGTCACACCGTCGTTGACACCCACGACAAAAAGTGCACGGATATCTTTGAGTCTCGTACGCTTTAAATCTCCGATCATCACCTGGTTTGCCGAACCTGGAATCTGCCCGACGCTGATGGCTCTTAAGCCCTCTTCCAGCACCTTCGCGTAATCATGCACCGAGAGCGCTTCCTCCCCCATCAGTGCGATGATCTGGTCAAATAAATGCAGCACAGCCGCGTAGATTCTCTCAAAAGAGGTGGAGGTCTCAGGTCTTAACGCCTCCTCTTCCCAGCCTTCCTTGGTCTCAGCAAGGGTCTGGAACGCCTCCTGCGATTCCATCAGCTGGTACAGTGCCCTGGTCAGATCCGCGGCATTCTGCGCTTCCTTTACCTCCGCGACAAACGGAGAAATGATCTCCATCCATTTGACACGAATCGGCTCGCAAACCTGCGCATCCTCCCCATAGGCAAAAGGCCTGCTCCACGCTGCCAGGCTTCGCACCCCATGCGCGCGGACATAGTTCTCTAACAAATCCACTTCCTCACGCGTAAGAGCCGTGAGCCCGGACCGCAACATCTGAAACACATATTGGGGCTTAAATCTCTCCGACACAATGCGAAGCGCGCCCATCAAAAACTCCGGCAACGGACTGCCAAAGACTTCCTCATTCTGATCCACAAAGCAAGGAATCCCCATTTGCCGAAACGCCCCGGAGAGGAGTCTTCCATAAGTGCCAAGATCTCCGGTCACGACCGCAAATTCATTGTACTTCCAGCCAAACTCCCGCGCATACGCGCGGATCTTCTCCGCCACCACGTAGGCCTCAGTTAATGGGTTCTTGCAGGAAATGAGTGCGATATCCTCCGGAGTTTCCTCCGAAGGCACCCACGGGTAGCGATACAGATTCTTCTCCAAGGTCGCCAGATCCTCGCTCTCCCGGAACCGATACGGTGTTCCTCCGATGGTCTGAATCTCCTCTTCTTCACACCCCGCCAAAATCGCCTGCTCTCTGACCAGGCGGATCGTCTCCTGGCTTAAGTGAAAGAGTGTGTGCTCTTCGCTTTTCTCACCCGGCGTCTCGTTAGGATCTAACGTCACCGTGATGATGACCTTTCGGCAGACCGCAAAAAGCTTTCTTAGCACCACAAGCTGCTGCGGCGTAAAGCCGGTATAGCCGTCCAAAAGTACGGTCGCGCCACGCAAGAACGAAGCTTCCTCGATCCGATCCGCAAGCTCCTGCATCATCCATTCTGTGGTCGTATATTTGCCGGAAAGTGCCTTCTGAAACTCTCCGTATAACAACAAAAGATCGCGTAACTTTCCGGATAACGTCCCGGTCTGGCTCAGCTCCTCTAAAAGCTCTGAGAGGATCTGCGGGCTCACATTATACTGCGAAAACTCGGAGATCATCGACTTGACCTCAGAGGCGAACCCGGATTTGCCCGCACTTGAAGAGAGCACCGTCAGATTCTCCTGCTGCTCTGATAAAATGCGTCGCAACACCAACACCTTTCCGGTATCATCAAGGACCGGATCCTCAGCCATGCCCACCGCGTCAAAGACCCGGTAGCCCAGCCTTGCAAATGTCAGGAGGTCGATATTCAAAATACCCTTTCGGGGGTGAAGCCCAACGATGGTCTTCTGGGTCTGCAGCGAAAACTGTTCCGGCACCAATACAAAAAAGCGCTCCTCAGGTCTTGCGAGCGCTTCTTCTATGACTTGCCGGTAGGCAACATAAGACTTGCCCGCACCGGAACTTCCGGTAATCCATTGCAATGACATCTCTTTTTACACAAATTTCTTTAAATCCAACAAACTGTCCACTCTCGCAAACAGTAACTTCTTAAGTTCCTCATCAGGCTCTGACTGATCCGGCACCATGATGACACGAAGCCCTGCGGCATAGGCACTCTGAACGCCATTCGGAGAGTCTTCCACCGCAACACAGGCCTCCTTCGGAAGCCCCATCTGCTCCACCGCGTAAAGATACGCATCCGGGGCAGGCTTGCCCTTCTCCACCATCGCAGTGGAGATCACATGGTCAAATAAATCCCCCAGACCCAGTCTTTTAAGATACTTGGTCGTCCGCTCCATATCAGAAGACGTACAGATCGCCCGGCCGATGCCTTTTTCTTTTAAGAAATGTAAGATCTCAACGCAACCGGGCTTTAACTCGATCGGATGCTCTTCCAGATAATCCGCCACGAGTTTACGCCTGTAGGTACGCACCTCCAGGTAAGGAAAGTCCGGTCCGAAAAACTCTTCTAACTTCAATCTCCCGTAAGGAGCCCCCAGAGAACGCAGCTGCAAGCACTGTTCATCACTCATCTCATAGCCAAACTCTTTGGTCGCCTTCGGCCACATCACACGGTAAATCTTCTCCGTATCGATCAAGGTTCCGTCCATGTCAAAAATGAAACACTTAATATCAGACATCACTGCTCCTTCCCGGACAATACCAATTATGAAAGTGAGGCCGCTGTTTGCTGCGCAAACAGCGGCCTCAACCTCAATTCAAGTGGAAGCAACAGGGCTCGAACCTGCGACCTCTCGCGTGTGAGGCGAACGCTCATCCCAGCTGAGCTATGCTTCCCTGGAAAATATAATAACGCAGAGAGCGAAAAAATTCAAGTCCTGAATTTCACCTCTCTGCGTCCAGAAAAACAAAAAGCACAAATATATCAGGCGGAACCATGGAAAAAGAAATCTACCACGCACTCTCGGACCCGGAGTATCAGGATGTGTATGTGGACGTAGAGGAGGCTACGCTCCCTGAAAATGCCGGACAGATCACTAAGATCGCTTTTGACTTCCCGGATCGCTGGGGCTTCCCTGAACGAATCAAGGGACTGTTCCCGGTGCAGGGCAGTGTGATTCCCACCGAAAAAAAAAACGGGATCAAGGGCGAAATCTTTACGCAGATTCGGAATCTTGACCGCGTCCGTGTGATCGTGGAATGAAAAAGAGCGAATTTTGGAAAAAGAAAACCAATTTTGGAATATTACAACGGAATACAAATCGATAGAATGTAGACACATGAAAGATATTTGGAGGTAGAATAATGGCAAAAGAAAAAAGACTGAAAGACCCGGATAACCGGGTAGGCTTCGGCAGACTGGCTCTCTGGCAGTCCAGCTCTGTATCCGTAGCGCTGAACACCCTGGCGATGGGGTTTGTAACCGTCTACTGCACGGACGCCCTGCAGCTCAACCCTGCGCTGGTCGGAACGCTCTTCATGGCAAGCAAGATCCTTGACGCGGTGACGGACGCCCTGGTTGGCTTCGTCATCGACCGGACAAACACCAAATGGGGCAAAGGCAGACCTTACGAGATCTTTATGCTCTTCCTGTGGCTGAGCACCTGGATGATGTTCTCCACCCCCGTCGGCTTCTCCACGGTCGGCAAGTGCATTTGGCTCTTCTGCACCTACTCCTTTGCCAATGCCGTCAGCAAGACCTTCCTCAACGGCAACAATGTCGTGTACCTGGTCCGCGCGTTCAAGACAAAGGTACAGCAGGTCAAGGTCACGGCCTACGGCAGCTTCTTCACCATGGGCGCGTCGATCATCTTTAACTTCGGCTTCCCCATGGCCATGGCTAAGCTGGCGACTTCTCCCGCAGGCTGGAGCAAGCTGCTCGCCCTCTTCGGTCTCCCGCTCACCATTGTCGGCGTTCTGCGTATGCTGACCATCAAGGAGCAGTACAACAACGAAGATGACACCAAGGTAGGTAAGGCTCAGCTGAAGCTTCATGATATTGTTACGCTTCTGAAGACGAACGGCTATGTGATCATTATCTCCCTCGCCATCCTGATTTACAGCACCATCACCAACATGGGCGTCGGCATCTACTACTGGCAGCGTATTGTCGGCAGCACGGCCCTGATGGGCGTGACAAGCGTATTCACGATCGTCGGTCTGCCTCTGGCGTTCCTTCTTCCCAGATGGCACCGGAAATACGGACTTGCAAAAATGTCCATCGCCGGTTTCATCGTTGTCATGATCGGCTATCTCGGCATCTGGTTTGTCGGCGGCAACTTCATTCCTCTGGTCGTCTGTATCCTGCTCACCAGTCTCGGCTCCGTTCCCTTTAACATGATGAGAAACATCTTTATCGTGGAAATGAGCGACTATAACGAATTTATC
>JAFVAL010000024.1 GCA_017480565.1 Lachnospiraceae bacterium
CCTCATCGGTATCCTCGTCAACTTCATCAGTCTCTTCGTCTACTTCGTCAGTTTCTTCCTCTACCTCATCGGTATTCTCATCGACTTCATCCGTATCTTCGTCTACTTCATCAGTCTCTTCGTCTACCTCGTCGGTTTCTTCGTCTACCTCATCGGTATCCTCGTCAACTTCATCAGTCTCTTCTTCGACTTCGTCGGTATCTTCATCTACCTCATCGGTATCCTCGTCTACTTCATCAGTATCCTCGTCTACTTCTTCTGTATCTTCATCCGCCTCATCGGTGTCTTCATTTTCTTCTTCTACTTCCGATGAACAATCGTCAAAGTCATCTGTTTCATCGGTCTTTTCATTTGTTTCTTCGGCTTCCTCAGAGACTTCCTCTTTTGTCTCTTCCACTTCTGCAGCGCAGTCATCAAAATCGTCCGCTGCTTCTTCAGCCACCTCTGCACCAGTATCGGCATCGGTTCCCTCTGTGCTCTCAGTCACCTCTTCGGTCTCTTGCGCACAATCCTCGAAATCATCAGCCGCCTCATCAGCCTCACGGCTGTCCACCTGTTCTACAGGCTTCTCTTCCTGCGTCTCTTTGACTTCTTGATTCTTTCTATTTGTAAACTTGAATGCCATAATGATGCTCCAATCTGGAATGATGCTTCAATGACTCGCCATCCCATATTTGTCTATTCCAGAGTCAAAGTTTAACCTAACACAAGCTTTGCTTTTGACTCTGTATCCCTTACTTGTCTGTCTCAGAGTCAAAGCTTATCCCAAACCTAGCTTTGCTCTTGACTCACCAACCTTGATTTGTCTGTCCCAGAGTCAATGTTCAACTCTAAGACACCCTTGCTTTTGACTCTGTATCCCTTACTTGTCTGTCTCAGAGTCAAAGTTTCCCCCAAACGCGGCGTAATCCAAGACTCGCCAACCATATTTGTCTGTCGCTGAGTCCAATCGCGCACCAAACCCAGGTGCAACCAATCACGCCCAACACCGCACTCCGGGAAGCTCCCCATACTCTTCACATAAACCAACAGGGCTGCCCTGCA
Source organism: Lachnospiraceae bacterium (assembly GCA_017480565.1). Taxonomy (GTDB): domain Bacteria; phylum Bacillota; class Clostridia; order Lachnospirales; family Lachnospiraceae; genus RGIG1588. Next base: position 1,045 of record JAFVAL010000024.1, read on the forward strand.
GCAGCCCTGCAATTCCTATGCACAAATTTATACCAAAACTTTTCTCATCTTCGGTCCGGTCTTCTTCATGCTCAGCTCTTCGCCGCCAATCGGTTTGCCAGATGCCGGTACTGCACGCTCTTTGCCCCAGTCACGGATCGCTTCGATCTTCTCAGGGCTTGTCTGGGAAAGCGGTACCACGTTGTTAAATGCGGTCACGATGTTTTCCTCATTCAGGACAAAGCGATCATTTGCAAGTGCGCGGTAAGCAAGATCACGAACGGTCGACTCAAGGTCAGCGCCTGTGAATCCGTCGGAGATTTCCACGACCTTATCTGCAAATGGTCCTGCAAACTCTACATTCAGATACTTGCGCATGTAAAGGGAAAGAATATCTCTTCTCTCGTCTGCCGTCGGAAGGTCAACGAAGAACAGCTCATCAAATCTTCCGCGGCGCAGAAGCTCGGAAGGAAGCATCGAAACGTCGTTTGCGGTTGCTACGACGAAGACCTGCTTCTTGCACTCCTGCAGCCAGAACAGGAACTGGCCGACCATACGTGTGGAGACACCGCCGTCTCCGCCACCGCCGGTTGCACCGGACAAGCCTTTCTCAATCTCGTCGATCCAAAGGATACAAGGAGATACATTTTCTGCGGTTGTCAGAGCATCCTTTAACTGTTGCTCGGTCTGGCCTACATAGCTGCCCTGCACGGTTGCAAAGTCAAGACGATACAACGGGAGCTTCCAGTTTGCGGAAATGGATTTTGCCGACAGGGACTTTCCGCAGCCGGGAACACCGACTAACAGAATGCCGCGCGGCGGCTGCAAGCCTTTGGCTTTGAGTTCATCTCTCTTCTCAGGGGTCAGAAGCTCTTTCTTCTCGTTGAGCCATTTGCGCAGACCCTCAAGTCCACCGACATCTTTGACGCTCTCGTCGACATCGATTTTCTCAAGGCCGGAGATATCGGAGAAAAGACGATCCTTTGCATAATGGATCTCGTCCATGTCCGATTTGCGGATCTGACGGTTTGCAATCAGCGCTGCCATGACGTTCTCGGCTTCGATCTGTGTCACGCCAGCAAGCGTCGAAGCTGCTTCACGGATGTCCGTGTTGTCCCACTCAATCGGGATCTCGGAACGGTAAGCATCGATGTACTCCTTGATGATACCGTACATTTCATCCTCATTTGGCAGATCGACCTTGACGATCATGCCCTGTCTCTGCAGCTGATTCCAGACCGGGTTGTTGGTCAGAACGATGACCACGCCGCCAGATTCATTTGCCAACGTACAAAGTGCAAGGATCTGCTTCGCATCGGAGTTGTCGGTGCTGATGTCCGGCACCTCAGTCAGAACCAGGGTCATATACTGCTTACGAGCCATCTGCTCCTGCATATAATCGATGGCGCCGTAAATGGACTTGTCCTCGTTGATCATCTTTCCGGAGGTCAGATCATAAAGGCCTTTGGAAAGGGTATGCACGTAAAATGGCAGCTGAAGTTCTTCGGAAATGTCCCGAAGGATGGTGAGCGTTCTCGCACGCTCAATGGTATTGACCGCAATAAAAGGAATGCGGGCAATGGAATATCTGGTTAATAGCTCTTTACATTCTGCTACATTACTCATTTAGGGTACCTCGACTTAGAAAGAATTGACTTTGTTCGACCGAATGATGCTGGCAAGCTTGCCGGTACGGTCTCTTTTCGCGGAATCTTCCAGAGAATTCTGAACACTGTCCGCCTGCTCAAGCACCAGACGCACATACTGTGCGCGGTCCTTCTCGGGGATCACAGGGACATTGATGGCCTTGGTCAAGAAGGAAAACTCCTTGCGCAGTGCCATTAACGACTGTACCAGGACCCTCTCCTGACCACCGGCACGACCCATTTCCTTCTGGAAACGGTCTGTCGCCGTGTTCATTCTGGTGTTGATCGCTTCGACGAGCTTCTTGGAGAAACGCTCTGCGACACCAGACTGCCACTGGAGGGATCCTCGCTGCATCGCAGCGAGAATCGTCTCGTCATCGGCTTTTTTATTCTTCAGTGCATCTAACACTGCAACCCATTCTGCATAGGTTTTAGGGGGATTGATCGTAGCCATCAGTGTTTCTTCCTCCTTACCATGACCTGCGGCGGCTCAATGGTCCACTCCGGAAGACCCTGTGCAAAGACAGCTTCCGGCTCTTTATACCAGCCGTCATGGGACTTCTGGGATGCCTTCTGCGGCTTTGCAGCCTCAAATGCAGGCTTGACTTCCTTCGGCGCAGCCTTCTCTTCCACGTTTTTCACCGGCATCTCTCTCTTCTTCACCGGGTTAAATGCTGCTGCGGGCTGATCTTCTTTTCCGGTCTCAGCCTTCACCTCTCCAGCCCCGGTTGGAGGCAGGAAAGATCTCTTCTTCGCTGCACCAAACGCAGGCGTATTGTTATCTGCCGGTGCAAATGCAGCCGCAGATTCTTTCACTTCTTCTTTGACTTCTTCCTTCACCGGAGCGAATGCGCTCTCGGTTGCGGTCTCTTTTACGGTTTCAAATGCAGTCTCAGCCGCCGTTTCGGCCTCTTCTTTTACCACAGGTACATCAATCAGGGATGTTCCGCAGGCAAAGCAGAACCTGCTGTCGGCTTGGTTTCTTGCCCCGCAACCCGGGCAGATCTTTTCCTGACCGGAGACTACGGCATTCAGTACATTAACGTCCATAACAATCTCCATTCTATTAGTTCACGCGAATTCTGCGGTTAGTGTCAGCAAGCTTTCTGACGTACTGCTCCGGGTTGACCTGCTCTAAGAAGTCGAGTACATTCTGGCTCTCGGCGTCTTTCTCTTCGAAGGCCATACGGAAATCAACGACTTCTGCGATCGTTGCCCGGATAATCTGTGTGCCATTGGTACGTTTATTCTCGCACTGATTCTCAATGTTCTGGCGGGTGGTCTCAATCTGTTTCTTCTTGGAGAAATGATAGATCACCATACCGATACCGGCGACAATCGCGATAAATCCGAGGAAACCGTGATGCGCAAGCATCATAATCAGACCTACGACACCGATGGCGATGCCGGCATACATTGCATACTGCTCAAACATCGACATCTTACACTTGTCAAGTGCTGCTGCTTTCTCTCTGTCTACTAACTCATTAAACTGACGAACGTGCGTCTCTTCGTCGCTGCCATCCTGGGTCTTGTCGTTATAAGTATCGACATTGAGCTCGATCTCAAACGGAATCTTCGCACGGTTCTGCGCGATGATATCATTGTACGCATCCGTGATCCAGTCCTTGGTCAGGGCGATCGCAAACTTCTGGGTAGAAACACTTGCATGAGAGCTCTCCGGCTTCATCGCAGCATCGGTAAGAAGCTGTGTGAAATCCTTATGCGTCTCAAATGCGGTCTGTTCGATGGCCATATTCTGACGGGCACGGTCGACATCGCCGTCAAACTCCACGACCATCTCGTTGTACTTCATCTCTCTGCGAATCGGCAGCTCTTCGTCATCGAACTCTGTTACGAGGCTATTTAAGATATCATCCAACTGCTCTTTTAACGTATCTGTGGAGACTTCCTGCGAGAAGATACCATCGAGATAATTGTACATGATCGCATGAAGATTTGCCCCCTCCATGATGTCTTCCAGGACAGGCCAGGTGTGGCTGTACTTGCGAAGATAGGTGTACTCGCTGGTATCGACAGGCTCTCTCTTTAAGTTGATTGCGTCAGACCACTGACTGATCTGCTGCTCCACGAATCCCGGCTTATCGGACAAATGATCTAACCAAGCCTCAATCTGCTTGGAAACCACACCCTCACTGTCGGTTCCTAAAAGTCCGCTTGCAAATGCATCCAAAATGATGACGGTCTTACGATCCAGATTCTCCTCATCCTGGTTCTCTAAGAAGCGCTGCGTCCACTTAAGCGCCGCCTGCTTTCTGTCCGCTCTGCGGCAAATGAGTGCGAAGAACAAGGAAGTCTTCTCATCGTCTCTCTTGATTGCCTCACGGACTGCCTTGTCCGCAAGTTCCGGTTGATTGTTGATCCATGCGGCCAGAGCAACCAAAGCAGGTGCCAGCCAGTAACCGGGCGTGGAAATCATCAGTTCTTCCGAAGCATTGCTGATAGTCTCATTCTTGACGATACCAAGATCATCTGCCTGCAGGATACCGGTTGCGGTTCTTCTGACTACATCATAATGCCCAAACTGCTTATCCATTTTGAGCTGAAGGTCAACCAGACGGTTCTGCGCGTCCTGCTTATTGTTGACTCTCTGCTGGTAACTGATGTAGTTTTTAAAGTCCTGTGCCAGTTGTCCGATCTCATCATAGACAACTTTTACGTTGTCATTTGTCGTATTAATATTCGAGTTGACAACGTCCAGATCCTGATGGATAACATTCAGGTTGTTCTCAATCGCGTTTAGATTCGCAGCGCTGATTGTATAATCTGCCATTTACCCCATCCTCCTTATACATTAATGATTGTGTTTATATCTCAGATAGCCGGCGATATATTTCTGTCTCTGGCCATCGTTCAGATCTTTTTTCTCGGCGAGCAAAGTTCCCAACAGACAGATCTCCTCCATCGGATCTGTCAGATTTGCAGGCTTCATCAGATTCGAATGCACGAAGGCATTGAGCGAAACCTCGGAAAAGCCCTTTCCCGCCAAATTCTCCAAAACTCGTTCGACCGACACCTTCTCATTCAGGTACGATCTCACCTTCTCATAATGTTTGCAACGGTGCTCACAGTACGCGCACCCGGCATGATGAGAAATCACATCGTCATAGTCTTTTGCAATGTTATAGACCCGGTTTCTGGCCTCCTTAATGACGTCCTGACGATTCTTATCATAAAATGATGTCACAAGGGGCAGTTTTACGCACTTTGGCCGGTTATCGCCCTCTGCATAGACCGCCGCATAACCTCTGCGCAGCGAGCTTAGATACTCGATCTGCTCCGGGTTCATGTTCATGGCCCGCCCGATCGTCTCACGGTCCTCCTGCGCAACCGTCCGGTGCACGATCTTTAAGTTCGTATTCTTGATCGTATCCGGTGCCAGCTTTGTCGGAATCTGGTCTGCGATCAGGATGCCCTGGCCGAATGTACGGATCTCAGCAAGCAAGTTACAGAAGAACTCGACGGACTTTGCCTTGGTGCTTCCGCCTTCCCCGCCTTCGGATACATTTTTCAAAAGGCGGTGCGCTTCCTCAACCATCAAAATGTGCGAGAGATCCTTGCTTCCTTTGGTCATCAACGACTTTCGGTACTCATAAAGCTGTACCAGCAAGATACCGATAACAAAGGACTTCGTCTCATCATCGCCCAGGTCTTCCAGCTCCATCACCACTGGTCGCTGCAAAAGTTCTCCGATCGGCACGGACTTCGGTGTGTTTAACATGGCGCCTTTGCCGCCGATCATCAGCGAGTAGACACGCGCCTGCAGTGCGGCTTTGACGTTGGACTGCACTTCCTGGTGATAACCCATATCATCCACGATCACATCGATCTTGTTGTACAGATCGGAAAGTGTCGGATACAGTTTCAATCCGTAGCGGTTCTTGTTTTCCACGATGTCCCAGCCACGGTCACTGTAGATCTCATAGACCGCTTTCTCCAGAATGTAAGGCATCGGCGGATACAAATCAAAGGCCGCCTTAAACGTGGAGAGCAGATAGTCAATATGCGTCTGCAGGGAGATGCCCGGGTTGGTCTCAAACGGATTGATGCGGTAACGCACGGACGTCTCCTTTGCCTCCGCACCCAGCGTAAAGACGATCAGATCTTCAAATCCCTTGATGTTGCGAAGCTCCCAATATTCACGCTTCGCGGACTCAATGACCAGGAACGGAATCTTCTCTTTGTTCCACAAGGTGCTTAAGATGGACTTGGACGTGTTTGTCTTACCACCGCCGGTGATGCCGATGATCAGGGCATGTCTGGTAAAATCATTCTTCTCGACACAGTAAGTGTTGTCCGTCGACGCCGCTTCATTTCTGCCCGCAGTTCGGATATCCCCGATCGGAACCGGATGCTTTTGCTTGCCGCGCATGCGGTTGGAGACATCAAATTCCACATATTCATCGATATAATATCCGGAAAATTCCTTGATCGGCAGCTGGCAGATCGTTGCGAGCTGATCACTGTTTAAGATCGTCTGATACTTGTAAATATAAAGTGTGATTGCATTCTGAAGGCCCTGACGCATCCATCTTCCAAGCGGATGAATGTCAGGGTTCTCAATCAGGTCTGCCATCATATAAGTGTTGACTAAAACGTCATGAATAGAATTGTAATCGATGACGCGAAGCGGCTCGGGCTTGGAATCATCCCCGGAGTAAGCCGCCTTGATCAGATTGCCAAGACGCCTTGCATCCAGCTGATTGTCCGAAGCATAATAGCCGTTGACACGCCACATTCCTCTGGCGACACCGGTCTGTAAAATCTTCTCCAGTCTCTCCAGATTGTCAAAATAATTCTTGCTTGCAAAATCCTGACGCTGCGCGGACGTATTGCCCATCGCACCGCCGGTAATGGTCTGGTTGATTAAGGAGAAGACATCCGCCATCTCTTCTAAAATCTTATCATGGCCAAATGTCACCGCAAGATTCGAGATACCGGAAGCAATCACGGCGTAGGTGAAATTCTTTCCCTGCATGCCGCGGCAAATGCTCTCGATCTGCTCGGTGTGCTTCTCTTCGCCTGTCTTATCCGTAGGAATTCCGGTAAACATGCCGCCGAACTTGCTCGGACAAAACCGCAGCGGGTTACTGTAGACCGGCTCTGTCTCCATACCCGGAAACATCGATTCATACGAAGACTTTACGCTCTCTAAGAGGATCTTCATCGTACCGATGTAGACAGAGATCCCCTGCTCATTTCCAATGATAAGAAAGGCAAAAGGCACGCCGTGTCTGGCGCATCCATTTAACACATCGCCGATTAACGAAGTGATCTGGAAACCCTTGCCCTCTTCCCAAAACCGGGAGATTCCGTGAATCCGGAAAAACTCCATATTTCTGCATTCCTCATAGCCATTGGAAAGAAAATTGCCATTCGGAATCAGGTCCAAATCTTTGCGGCAAAGCGCGTAATTGCGCTCCGCCGATGAATATGCTGCCCTGTACTGATCCATCTCGTTCTCCCCTCACTCGAATGAATTAGTGTCTTCTAAACAATCCTCCGATGATACTAAATACCATCGCGATAAATGCCCCCAAAATCTTGATCACAAGAGGCAGGTTGGTCAGGCAAAGGATACCGACGATGATCCAGATAATGGTGCTTGTGCTAAGCCCGCCAAGCCCCATGATTACGGTTGCTAACAGCGCGATGACGATAAGCGCAAGAATCCGGATAATGGCAGCGCTGATCGCACCCTGCGGGGTAACGATCGTACCACTTGCAACGTTCTTGATGCTCTTCGCAACGATGTTGTTGCTGCGGTCTCTCTTACCGTAGACTTCCACCTGGTTATTCTCCGCAACCGTTCCAGCGGTCACCTTACCGTAAATGACCACCTGATCGCACGCATTGCCCTGCGCATTCATGGAAGTGCCGGTATAGTCCGGGAAAACCTGGAAGCTTGTCACTTCATTGTCCAAGGTAAATGGAGCGCCAAGGAAAATGGAGCGAATAATCTTCACTAAGATTGATCTCTCTTCTTTATCGGTCACCAAATTCTTGATGATACCCGAAGTCTCAGGACCGCCCTTGGCAATCGCCTGTGTCTGGGACTGCGTCTGCGTAGGAACTGGAGTCTGTACCGTCGTAGCAGCTTGTCCCGGTCGATAAACCTGTACATTGGAACTGCCCGTATCCTGCACCGTCATGTCATTGCCGTAAGGATCCACGTTCGCTACAGCGTTGTTCGTAGTTGCGGCTCCGCCGATCAAGACCTTACGTCCGGCACCGCTTCTGGGCTGGTACGTAGAGGTAGATGATGCTCCGCCCTGTCTGGTATTTGCATTGTTGTTGTTCTGCCCTCCGTAGATCACTCTCGTCGGCCCCTGCAGGCTCGCAGCATAAGGATCCTGTCCGATCGCGCAAAGCTCACAGACATCTCCCGGGTTCTCAACAACATTGACTCCACAATTCACACAATAATATGTCCCCATAGGTCATCCCCTTCCTCGACAATTCAATTTAATTTTTGCTTTAACTAACACTATGACAATCTAAACTTCAGTGTATCACTTAACCCCAAGAAACGCAATAAAGACGCAGAAATTCTTTCTTATTTAAACCCTAAAAAATGATCTGCTCACATGCATTATTAAGATCTGGGGTAAGTACAGATTCTCTTTAGATTCTCTAAAAAGTATCTGTAGTTTCACAATGAACGAGAAACGGCAGAATGATCGTTTCATCATTCTGCCGAATTATTTTGAACAAATGTAATTCATGAAAAGTGATGATCTTTCACATCTCTTCTGTCACATAGATCTCTTCTAGCGTGTCCAGACAGATCGCCCCAAGACGCCCCGTAAAGACCGCCCCGCAGTCGATCGCGATATGATGATTTGCCTGGTAAATGTATTCTGCCCGCGGGTTTCCTGGAATGTAGCCGGTCGGTGTATGGCCGGTCACCAGATACTTATCTGGGAAATAAACGCGCGAATAATCCGGGCGATCCCAAACGAGTTCCTCCACCGTATAGTCATAAAGCGACTTTCTCGGTGAAAAATTCGCCAGTCCGCCGTGCACCAGCAAGAACTGCTTTCCGCCAGCTTCCACTTCTTCCCAGAGCCCAAATCCTTCGATATAATCGAGCACCATCTCACGGTCCCAGGAGTCTAGCGCCTGCATCTCCTGCAGGGTCGACCAGTTGCCATTTCTCTCCCAGATCTGGAGGTTTTCGATCATTTCCTCGTCCATGCGCAGGATGCTCTCATCCGTGATCTCCTCCAGCAAAAAGCGGAGGCACTTCATCCCCATCCACTCGTGATTTCCAAGGATCGGGATCACGTTGTCCCTCTGCATCATGTCGAGGAGAATCTTCACCGGGTGCGGCCCGCGGTCGAAGACATCACCGAGCACGTAGAGAGTGTCCTCCTCCGTAAGCGCCAGGCGGTCAAGCATCTTCCGGTAGAGGTCATACATCCCGTGGAGATCAGAAATCACGTACTTCATGCATTCCTACCGCAGCAATTCTTGTACTTCTTACCACTTCCGCAAGGGCAGGGATCATTTCTCCCGATCTTCTTTGGCTTGATCACGGTGTTGGACTTCTTCTGCAGGAGATAGAGTTCCTTTCTGCGCTCCGGGCTAAGAATTGCATCCCACTGCGGCAGTTCATACAGCCACTCTGCCTTACAGGCCACCATGTTCTTGTAGAGTTCTTCCGGCTCAAAATCCAGCGAAACGACGGTCTCTTCGGTCATCTCTTCGATCGGGTTCGGTGTCTTTAAACTGGTGTTGATGCCGTCAAGCACGCCGGTAAAATGAAGAACATCCATGTCATACTTTGCGGCAAGCTCCGCGACGGTTCCGCTCACGACAACTTCAGGCTCCGCTAAGATCTGCTCATACATTGCCTTTTCCTGGTTGAAATGATTGACCCAGAAAAGCTGATCCGCTCTCTGATCTCTGTCGCTGTTATATGCTTCATCTCTCCACTGTGTCAGTAAACTCATGTTCATTTTTCTCCTTGTCTCTCTTGATCAATTTATAAATGAGTCCGTAGCCGTAAAGTAAAATCGGCAGTGCAATCGTACACGCGATACTCATTTTAAACCAGACATCTGCCTTCTCTCCGTGCATCAGTCCGGTTACAAGCGTCACCACATACATACCCACGAGCAGGATGATTCCCACCCAGGCGAGAATGCGTTTTCCCTTCATGGAACCCTTACCTCTTCTTTCCTATCTTGCCAAACAACGCGCGGATCTTCGTCCACAGGCACTTTAATTTCTCCTTGATTCTGCCTAACACCGCATCGCTTTTCTCTCTCTGCTTTGCCTGCTCCGCTCTCTTTGCCTTATCGCGCTCCCTCTTGCGTGACTTATTCTCTTCTTCATAGTAAGGCACGTCGCGCGGCAGTCCCCGTTTCTCCAGACGATCCTTGATCCACTCGGAGAAGAAATAGTAAAGCAGTGCCCAGATCGGGACGCCGACCACCATGCCGACAAAGCCCCAGAGCCCGCCAAATAAGACGATTGAGAACATCACCCAGAAGCCCGCGATACCGGTCGTCTCGCCCAGAATCCGAGGTCCTAAATAGTTGCCATCAAACTGCTGCAAGATCACCACCATGATCAAGAACGTCAGCGCATTCCATGGATTCTCCGTCAGCAAAATGATGGCGGACGGGATCGCCCCAAAGAGCGGTCCGAAGAACGGAATGATGTTCGTCACGCCGATGATCACACTGATTAACAGTGCATAAGGCAGTCTCAGAATTAGCATCAATATGAAGCAGATCACGCCGATGATCAGAGAATCGATCAGCTTGCCGCTGATAAATCCGCCGAAGATTTCATGCGTCTTTAACGTCGCTGTCAGAATGCGGTCTGCGGCCGTCTCGCGGAACATTGCCTTGATGATCATCTTGCCCTGCGCGGCAAATTTGTCCTTCGAAAGCAACATATAAATCGCAGCAATCAGGCCGATGATCACGTTATAGAAGAAGCGGAACACCGATGCCACACCACTGGTGACACGTGTCAAAATGCTCTCTGCCTGCGGAATCAGCGATTCGTTGACCCAGACATTGACTCTCTCTGCGATCTGATCGATGAACCGATCGATCGACTCATAGACCTGCGGATTGTCTTCAAAGACCTTCGCCAGCCACTTCTCCAGTGCGGCCAGTGCATCCGGGATCTCATTGATCAGCTTTGTGATACTCTCGATCAACTGCGGAATGACCAGTGAAATCAAACCGACAACGATCAATAAAAACACCGCGACCGCGCAGATAATCGCAGCGATCTTCGCCCAGCTCTTGATCGTGGCGATCGTCCAGGTCGTTCGGCTCTTTAAATAATTCTTGACCCAGTCATAAACCGCATTATAAAGCGGCAGCATCAGAAATGCGAACGCAAATCCATAGACAAACGGCAGAAGGATACTGACAACCCTGCCGATACTTTTTGCGATCGAGCTCACATTAAAGATCAAAAAGCCCAAAATCAAGCTCGCCAAGATCACCGCAAACAACGTCACGCCGAGATAAATGCACCGCGTCAGCATCGGGTTATCCTGAATCCGGCTTCGCATCTTTTGATTTCTGCTCTCTTTTTCCTCTGACATCTTTCTCCCCAATCCGAAGCTCATCGCTTCTCTATAACAACTTCAGTGCTCCGTTCACACATCCGTAACTAACCGGTTCTCCCTCCGAGATCAACGCTTTCGCGCCCGTCGCCTCCGTCACCTTCTTGACGAAAGCACCGCCAAGCTCCGCCGGCGCGATGACAACCGCTTCTACGTCCTCCCGGTATAAAATCTCCTCGGTAAATAAATTCATTTGCCCAATGATGTACTGAACCTTGCCAAGACTTGTATAATCCATGCGCACATGGTACCGCAGCCCCGAAAGACGTTCCACGGTCTGCGCGGCCTCCACAGCTGCTTTTGCCGCGGCGGTGTACGCCCTTGTCAGGCCACCCGTGCCAAGCAACGTGCCGCCAAAATACCGCGTCACCACGATCAGTGCATTGTGGATCTCCTCGCCCTCAAGCACATGTAAAATCGGGCGTCCCGCCGTTCCCGACGGCTCTCCGTCATCGCTCGCCCGCTCGGTCTGGTTCTTCTCTCCCAGCACGTAAGCAAAACAGTGATGGCTTGCATTATAATGCTTTTTTCTGACCGATTCCAGATAGGCAAATGCATCCTCTTCCGAAGTAATCGGCACCAGTTCACCGATAAATCTGGATTTCTTCTCAATGATCTCGTCCTCACCGGGCACAAGCACGATCCGATTCACCGACTTCACCGTCCTTTCGCAGACATTTGCCACATCTATCTTACCACACTATGCTTATTAAGAAAGCGTGTCAAAACTTAAGAATTTCTATACGTTTCTATTGTAAAAGAAATATCGCTTTATTTCAATTTCTTTTTTTGGTATACTATACTTGTATGTATGCGGCGTGATTTGTTTTAGGGGAACCGCATGCATTTATGGGGAAAGTCATATTTTCGAGGATGAAAGATTATTGGAGGATTATGAATGAATTATAGTAAAAACAATGTCAAGCAGAAGGAGCGCCAGTTAAACTCTGCGTCCGATAAGCTGACCTCCAAAGCGAAAGTCGGTGTCTTCCGCATTTTTATCGTCTTTTTATTCGCACTGGTGGTCTTTGGCTGTGCCACGGGCTACGGTGTGGTCAAGGGGATTTTGGATGACACGCCGGAGATGTCCGCAGACGATGTGGTGCCGACCGGCTACTCTTCCACCGTCTACGACGCCAACGGCAATGCGATCCAGAAACTTGTCGGCTCCGATGCGAACCGTATCTACGTCGAGCTCGATAAGATTCCGAACGTCGTACGCAACGCTTTTGTCGCGATCGAGGACGAACGTTTCTGGACCCACAAGGGCATCGATATCCGCGGCATCATTCGTGCCGGCTACAACGGTGTGACGAGCGGAGACTTTGACTCCGGCGCAAGTACACTGACCCAGCAGCTGATCAAAAACCAGGTCTTTAACGGTGGCCGTGAGGTCGAGACTGTCGACAAGGTCAAGCGTAAGCTTCAGGAACAAAAGCTCGCGGTCTGGCTGGAGGAGCAGCTGTCCAAGGAACAGATTCTGGAGTATTATCTGAACACGATCAACCTCGCGCACAATACACTTGGCGTAGAGGCCGCTTCGCAGCGTTATTTCGGGCGTTCCGTCTCGACCCTAAACCTCTCTGAGGCAGCGGTCATCGCGGGCATTACGCAGAATCCTTCCTACTACGATCCGATCAATTATCCGGAGCACAACAAGGAAAAGCGTGCGATCGTTCTGGAATACATGGAGCGCCAGGGATACATTTCCACCGAAGAAAAGGAAGCTGCCCTGCGCGATCCGGTCTACGAGCGGATCGCAGAAGTCAACGAGAATTATAAAGCAAATGTCGGAAGCACGATCAACTCCTACTTCGTAGATGCCCTGATCGACCAGCTCTATGAGGATCTGGAAGCCCTTGGTTACACGCAAAATGAAGCCTACAACCTCATTTACCGCGGCGGCTTAAGCATCTATGCGACGCAGGATCCGGATCTGCAAAAGATCTGCGACGATGTCGCCAACGACCCGGATTATTATCCGTCAAAGTCTTATTACGAACTGACCTATGCGCTCTCACTGCAGCATGAAGATGAGACGCAGACCCATTATAACGAAAGCCATGTACGCAAGTTCATGGAAGAAGAAGGCCTCGGCACGAACCTTTACTTCTACACCGAAGACGGTGCCGATGAGATCATCGAGAAGTTTAAAGAAGCCAAGATTGCAGAGACCGATACGGTGCTTGGCGAACGCAAAGCCATGACGATCCAGCCGCAGATTTCCTTCACGCTGATGGATCAGCACAATGGAGAAGTCAAGGCGATCGTCGGCGGCCGCTACCCAGAGACCAAAGCTGCCAGCCGTACCTTAAACCGTGCGACTTCGAGTCTTCGCCAGCCCGGATCTACCTTTAAAGTAGTCGCAGTCTATGCCGCAGCCCTCGATGCCGGCGGCCTGACGCTTGGATCTACCTTTGACGACGCAGAATATTATTACTCCGGTGGCAAGCAGGTCAACAACTGGGAGACCAACCGCTACCGCGGCATGACCACAATCCGTGAGGCAATCACGCGTTCCATGAACGTTGTCACCGTTAAAGTCATGGAGCAGATCACCCCTTCGCTCAGCTACATGTATCTGCAGCGTCTGGGCTTTACCACGATCGTGGAGTCCCGCACCGTCAATGGCCAGATTTATTCAGACATCAACCTTTCTACCGCCCTCGGCGGTCTGACAGATGGTGTCTCGAACCTTGAACTGACCGCTGCTTATGCAACGATCGCCAACAAGGGTTACTATAACAAACCGACCTTCTATTCCATGGTCTTAGACCATGATGGAAATGTCCTCTTAAAGCATGAGCCCGAGAATGTTCAGGTCATGAAAGAATCCACCGCATGGCTCTTAACCGATGCGATGGTGGACGTTGTCTCCGGCACCGGCGGAACCGGCCATGCCGCAAAGATGCGTGGAAATATGGCCCAGGCCGGCAAGACCGGAACCACTTCCCACGTATACGATATCTGGTTTGCAGGCTTCACGCCTTACTACACCGCAGCCATCTGGAGCGGTTATGACCACAATGTCAAGCAGACCGATTCGAACTATCACAAAGCACTTTGGAAAGCCATCATGGAAAAGGTGCATGAAAACCTGGAAGTGATTTCCAAGTTTGAACGTCCGGAAGGAATCACCTCCGCAACAATCTGCGTCAAGTGCGGCAAACGTGCTTCCAGCATGTGCTCCTCCTATATTGGCGGCAGCATGACACGCACGGAGTATTTTGCAGCCGGAACGGTACCGTCCGGGACCTGTGATTGCTGCGAGGAAGTTAAGATCTGTAAAGAAACCGGCATGCTCGCAACCGAGTACTGCCCTGAGGTGATTACGAAAGTTGCACTGAAGAAGACCGAAACCTCCACCACAGAGGATTCGCCTTACACCGTCGGCGCGATCAAGAAAGCGCCTTGCACGACGCATACCGCAGACTGGAAGCCAGAACCGGAGATTCCGGAGGAGCCTGTCACGCAGGAACCTGGTGGAAATGGCGGCGAAGGCGGAAGCAGCGAGCCGGTTACACCACCACCGAGTGATGGAGGAGAAGGCGGAAGCGGAGATGGATGGGATTAAAACGTCGCAGTTTTGATCTTGGCAGGGACACCTCGCGGTTTCGTTTCGCCAGTAGCGGACACGTAAGCGGCCTTCCATCGTCACTCCCGCGAATATAGGTATATGATAAAAGTTTGGAGCGTTGCTGTCGCAACGAACAATACAGTCTCATCCACTCCACTTTGCAAGCAAAGGAGTGTCCGAGACATGTATTGTTAATCCTCCAAACTTTTTTGATTTACGCTATCCCCCGCGAGTCGTAGCCGATGCGCGCCCGCCAAGTGCCGACTGTCTCAAAGACCCTGCAGATCGAAGCCTGCTCCTCCGTGGAGTGGCTACACAAACATGTACTCCAGGGAGTCACGTCACGGAAAGCAAGTCATCTGTGAGCTTGCCTCAGAGACAGCGGTTATTGAGGTTTTTTGCGATAGTGGGTTATCTGACCTTGCAATCAACTCCCGGTGGATGAACCTGCTCCGTTATGCCGGCAGATTCTCAAACTCTTGCACAGCGAGCACCTTCGGCAGGGATGCGATGGCGGCCAACAGCTTACAATATCGGTTTTGGTCGCCTCTTGCATCCACATTTAGCACAATGACGTGTGTGCAGCCTGCGGGCACATCGGGGAGGGGAACTTCCTCAGACACGCGCAGGTAGAGTACATCACAGTCATGAACTACGATTTCATTGATGATCTCTTCGGTGAGATCCGATGCACAGGCGATCTGCAGCGGTGCATCGTGATAATTCGTGATGAGCTGTCTTCTGCGGAGCCAGACAATCTGCAAAAAGACAGCCAAAAACAGTAAAGCCAGCATGGCAAATATCGGTATATTCATATTCATGCTACGACCTCACATCTCAGGCATGCAAAGTGACCGGGTGCACGTGCATCGCAGTTGCGACATTGATCGCGTGGTCTGAGCAGCGCTCCAAGTCGCTGGACATGTCGGTGAAAATGATGCCGCCCTGGGGATCGCAGCGATCCTTCATTAGGCGTTTGACGTGGCCTTCGATGTTCGCGTCACGGGTGTCGTCGACGAGTTGCTCGAGCGCGCGGGCTTCCGGCAAGCGGTCGAAGGTTTCTTTTTCAAAAATTGAGAGGCAGGTGTGCAGCGATTTCGTTGTCACTTCGGAAAGCTTCTTAAGCTCTGCCAGACCGATTTCACTGATTTTTGCACGGCCTTCTTTTAACATTTCTTCGTATTCTACGATGTTCTCCGCATGATCGGAGATGCGTTCTAAGTCATCCACCGCCTGAATCATACCGTAGAGCTGACTCATTTGCCGACCGGAAAGGTCGAGGGAGCGCAGTTCGACGAGCTTTTCGACGATTGCGTGGGTCAGATAGTCGACCGTTAATTCGGTGGCTTTGACCTGCTCCTTTTTCTCGTCATCGAGGCTGAAGAAGCAGTCGATGGCAAGGTAGAGATTGTCCATGGCGATGTGGCCGAGGCGCGTGATCTCCAAATGTGCCTGGCGAATCGCAAGGGCTGCCGGGATGCGGTCGGTCTGAGTCAGGTAAATGAGCCGCTGCTCTTCCTGCGCCTTGGTTTCCTCCGGCGTAACCGGGATCAAGACCTCGGAGAGTTTTACGATCTTTTCGGAGAACGGCAGGAGCGCAAGCACTGCGACAATCGCGAAGATGGTGTGGGTATTTGCGATCTGCCTTGCAACGTCGCCGGGCGAGAGTGCCTGGATCCAGGTGAGGATCTGCGGGACGAGCGTGATCAGAACGAGGATCAGCAGGGCGCGCAGCGTGTTAAAGAGCAGATTCAGTACTGAGCAACGTCTGCCTGCGCGGTTGGCGGTCAAGCCGGCCAACAGGTTTGGCGTTACCGCACCGATTGCAGCACCGATGATCAGGTAAACCGCAATGCGGTAGGAGATGATGCCCTGCACAGCGAAGGCCTGGAAAATGACCGTCGCGGACGAGGAACTCTGCAAAATGGCGGTAAAAATGATGCCAAAAAGCACGGTGATGATCGGGTGCTCCAGGTTCGAGACAAGGTTGATAAATGCGGGTGTCTCGGAGAGTGGAGCGATCGCAGATTTCATCAGCGTAATGCCTTCAAATAACATGCCAAAGCCCAGGATGACCGAACCGACGTGGCGGATGGTTTTGTGTTTGACAAACAGGCTGATGATCGCGCCGATAAAGAGGATGAACGGCGCATAGGCGCCGATGTTAAATGCGGTGATCTGTGCGGTGATCGTGGTTCCGATGTTCGCGCCCATAATGACGCCGATTGCCTGGGTCAGGGTCATCAGGGAGGAGGTCACAAAGCCGATCACCATGACATCCGTTGCGGAAGAGCTCTGGATAAAAATGGTGACTAGGATGCCGACAAGCACCGAGGTAAATTTGTTTTTCGTAGAATTTTCCAGGAGAACGCGCAGGTTCTCGCCGCAGGCATTTTTAAGGCCTGTGGACATGATCGTCATGCCATATAAAAACAATCCTACGCCACCCAATAAGATAAATACATCGTAAATGGACATTTCTTCTCTTTCATTTCTTGTGCTTATTTTTGCCTACGGAAATTTATCTTAGACGGAAAAGATCAAATCTGTGATCTGAGAAATGTAAAATCGAGGTAAAATCAAAAGAGGTGTGCAGGGGTTACTGCACACCGGGAAAGGTAAAGGTAAATGTGGTTCCACGGCCGACTTCGCTCTCGACGGCGATCTCTGCGTCGTGGATTTTCGCACCATGTTTGACGATGGAGAGGCCTAGGCCAGTGCCGCCGACTTCTTTGGAATGGCTTTTATCGACGCGGTAGAAGCGCTCGAAGATGCGGGAAAGGTCTTCCTTAGGGATGCCGATGCCGTTATCCTGCACCGAGAGGATGACGCTGCCTTCAAAATTGCGGACGGTCACGAGGACTGAGCCGCCCAGATTGGAATACTTGATGGCGTTCATACAGACGTTGTAGACCATGCTGTAGAGCACCTGCGGAATACCGCTGACAAGCGCCCTTTCACCGCGCAGCGTGACCGAGACGCCTGCGTCCACGGCCATCTGGTCCAGGCTTTCGACCGCATTTCCGGCGATCCGGTAGAGATCTGTGGCTTCGCGGTCCATTCCTACCGCGCCGCTGTCAAGCCTGGATAAGTCGATGATATCTTCGACGAGATTGGTCATGCGCTCTGCTTCCTGACGAATCTTTCCTGCTAACATCTGTTGGTCTTCGCCGGTGACCATGCCGGACTGCAAAAGCTCTGCGTACCCGGAGATGACATGCAGCGGAGACTTTAGCTCGTGCGATGCATTTGCGGTAAATTCCTGGCGGATAAGAGCGGTTTTTTCGATCTCCTCGCGGTCATGCTCGATCTGCTTGTGCTGGTCGTTTAGGCGAACCAGCAGTGGGCGAATCTCCTCATAAGCCGGATTATCGAGCACGCTGATTGGATCGTCCAAATTGACCATGTTGATCGGCTCCATGATGCGCGATGACAGGCGTGAGGCCAGGACACCAGAGAGCACCAAGGCCACCACGATGACGCCCAGAATTTGCAGGAAAAACCGGGTGAACAGATGCAGGATGGAAGCCTGCGTGATGGATAGACGAAGGATCGTACCGTCGGAGAGCCGTTTTGCGGCGTAAATCTGACGTTCAGAGAGGGTGGAAGAATACCGGTGGCTCTCCCCGTAGCCTTCACTTAAGGCTTGCCGGATCTCCTCACGCTCCAGATGATTTTCCATGACTGTCTGGTCTGCCTCGGTGTCATAAAGAATCGTACCGTCCGCGGTCATCAGGGTGACGCGGAAGTCTGAGGTGTCCAGATCTGTCAGGTATTCTGTCCCGTTTAGCGTGACGCCTTGGGTGACCAGCTGGGTTTCATTGCGCAGCTGCTGGAGCTGCTCTTCGGTGAAATAATTGTAGACCACCGCAAGAACGATTGTGAGGCAGACTAACAGGACGCTTAAGGTCACAAGCCAGATGGATAAAAAGATTTTACGGCTCATAGCGGATCCATCCTATAGCCAACACCGCGGACAGTCTGAATCATTTCTCCACAAGCGCCTAGCTTCGTGCGAAGCGTTCCGATGTGGACATCTACGGTGCGGGTCTCGCCGGTGAAGTTCACGCCCCAGACGGAGGCGAGCAACTGGTCTCTGGTAAAGGCCATGCCGAGATTTTCCATAAAGAGGTGCAGCAAGTCATACTCCTTGAGGGTTAAAATGACTTCTTTCTCCCCAACGTAGACGACGTGGCGGGAATGATCCATCGTCAGATCTCCGTGGCGCAGCAAAAGGCGATTCTCGGAGCCGCTGGTGCGGCGAAGCACAGCCTTGATGCGAGAGACCATTTCCATCATGCTAAACGGCTTGCACAGGTAATCGTCTGCGCCAAGATCGAGACCGATGACCCGGTCGTACTCATTTCCCCGGGCGGTGGCCATGATGACAGGGATGTGCGCGGTCTGGGCGGAAGCGCGAAGCTTTTTAAGCACCGAGATTCCATCCTCGCCCGGCAGCATGATGTCAAGGACGATGAGCTGCGGCTGCTCGGTCTTCATCGCCTCCCAGAGGGCCGCGGCGTCAGGAAAGCCTTTGGCCGAGAGACCTGCCAGTTTTAATGTATAAATCATCAGATCCAGAATGGACTGATCGTCATCAACACAAAAGATCATTGTGGCAACTCCTTTTTTGAATTCAAGGATAGTATACCATAATGATCTTTTCATGTAAGATATGTCTGCAATTTTCTGTAAAATCTTTGTAAAATGATTATCTCCCGAAGATCACATACTTGTGGTCGCCACGCTTCTTTGCCTGGTAAAGTGCAGTGTCTGCGCACTCGTAGAGTCTGCGGAAGGTCGTGCCGTGGTCGGGATAGCAGGCGACACCAAAGCTCTCGGCAAGATCCACGGAGAGCATGTTGTCGTGATGCATCAGCTCTTGGTTCATCGCATCGGAGAGCTTGGTAAGCTGATCGTCCAAGTAAGTGCGGTTCGGATAGTTTTTTAAGAAGACCACAAATTCATCGCCGCCAAAGCGCATCAAAATCGCGTTGTCCCCGAAGAAGCTCTCGAGCTGGCGCGCAACCATTTTAAGCACGTAATCACCGAAGCCGTGGCCGAGCGTCTCGTTGATGACACGGAAGTTATCGATGTCGATTAAAATGAAGGCGCACTTGCCATCGCCTTTGCCCGCGAGGAAGCGGGTGACCGCTTCTTCTCCTTCGTAGCGGTTTAACAGGCCGGTCAGCTCATCGTGCGTCTGACGGTACTCGCGGATCTGATCGTCGCGGTCCTGCGGCTTGACATCCGTGATGCAGCCAAGAAGCATCGTAACCTGGCCATTTTCCGTCACCGGAAGGAGGGTGAAGGAAAGCCACTGATAGGAGTTGTTGGTGAGCATGACCGGGAAGGAACGACGGATCTTCGTCGCGCCGCCGCGTGCCTGCTTTAAGACTTCATTTAACGAAAAGATATCAAGAAAAGCCTCGCGCTCGTTGGGTGTGATGATCTCTTGTAACTTGTCGATGATTTCGTGATAATTGACCGGCACATAGCCAAACATCTGGCTCCACTGCTCGCGGCCGGCGGTAAAGGTATCGCGGAACAGGTCATATTCAAAGACGCAGTCTCCGGTGGAGAAAAACGCTTCACGGTAGCAATTATAATCGGGCTGCATGATGATACCTCCAATCGTCAATTTCTATTCCTAGTATAACAGGAAAATAAGAAGAATGTATGATGATTTTTTAAATAGTTTCTAAACATCATCGTCAATTTATGTTATAATCGTCTTACGTGACAAGTACGTGACTAAATCGAAGAAAATTTTATCATCGAGGAGAAAGAATATGAGCGGTTACATTATGGCACTGGATCAGGGAACCACCAGTTCCCGCTGTATCATTTTCAACGAAAAGGGCGAGATCGTGATCACGACGCAGCGCGAGTTTCGGCAAATCTATCCGCAGAACGGCTGGGTGGAGCACGATCCGAATGAGATCTGGGCAAGCCAGCTTTCTGTGATGACGGAGGCGAAGGCGCAGGCGGGCATCATGCCGGAGGAGATCGTGGCCATCGGTATCACGAACCAGCGGGAGACGACGATCATTTGGGACAAAAAGACCGGACAGCCGATCTACAATGCGATTGTGTGGCAGTGCAGACGTACCGCGTCGATGATTGATGAGATTGTGGCGGCAGGGCACACCGATATGATCAAGGCGAAGACAGGCCTTGTGGTGGATCCGTATTTCTCGGCAAGTAAGATCAAGTGGATTCTCGATAATGTGCCGGGCGCGCGGGCGAAAGCGGAGGCGGGCGAGCTTGCCTTCGGCACCGTGGATACATGGCTGATGTACAAGCTTTCTGACGGAGAGATCCACGCAACGGACGTGACCAACGCGTCGCGTACGATGCTCTACAACATTCATGATCTTTGCTGGGATAAGGAGCTTCTGGAGCTCTTTGGCGTGCCGGAGAGCATGCTGCCGGAGGTAAAGGATTCGAGCGGCTTGTTTGGCTATGCTTCCGTGGAGAATATGGGCGCGCGCGTCCCGATCGCGGGCGTTGCAGGCGACCAGCAGTCCGCACTCTTCGGACAGTGCTGCTTTGCACCGGGCGAAGCAAAGAACACGTACGGAACCGGCGGCTTCCTTTTGATGAACACCGGAGAGCAGGCGATTGATTCGAAGCATGGTTTGCTTACCACGATCGCGGTTGGACTTGACGGCAAGGTTGAGTATGCGCTGGAAGGCAGTGTATTTGTCTCTGGCGCGGTGATTCAGTGGCTGCGAGACGAGATGCGCATGATTCGCAGCGCGGCAGAATCCGAGAAGTATGCAACCGCGGTGGAAGACTCGAACGGCGTCTATATCGTGCCTGCGTTTACGGGTCTTGGCGCACCGCACTGGGATGCGTACGCGAGAGGCACGGTCTTTGGACTGACCCGCGGGACGAAGAAAGAACATTTTATCCGCGCGGCGTTAGAGTCGATGGCCTATCAGACGACAGACGTGCTGCAGGCGATGTCGGAGGACTTAGGCGCACCGCTCAGCGTCCTGAAAGTGGACGGCGGCGCCAGCGCAAATAACTTCCTTCTGCAGTTCCAGGCGGACATCCTTGGAGCCCTGGTGGAACGCCCGGTGGTGATTGAGACCACCGCACTCGGCGCAGCCTATCTTGCCGGACTTGCGGTAGGATATTATGAGAGCCGCGACAAGATTAAGGAAAACTGGGCCGTCGGCGGAGAGTTTGATCCGAAGATGGATGCTAAGAAGAGAGAAGCGTTAGTTGAAGGTTGGCGCGATGCGGTCAGACGCAGCGGCGGATGGCTTGCGAAGGGTTGAATGAGGTGAATTGATGGATGCGGCAGGCCGAAAGGCCTGCCGTTTGTGTTGAGGGGAGACGACTTGATTTGTCCCGATGGTTCGGAAAATCTAACGAAGAATTTACACTTAATTTACATACTGAGAGCAAGTTCGTGATAAAATCATAGTGAAGGATTAGGTTGGTAGATGAGAGGAAAAAACGATGAAGAGATGGATTTGGATTGTTCTTGTGGCAACTATCCTTTTAGCTGGTTGTACAAGCCATAAAACACAGGAAGAAACAACGGTAGTGACTGACACTACCACAGAAATTGCTGCAAATGAGACCACAACTGAGCCTGAGTCAACATTGCCAGAGAAAGTCGCAATCGAGGAAGAACCCGAATTCCCGCCCATGCCTCCTGCACCAGCAATGCGTATCTCTGAACCTTTCAAGAGAGAGGGGTTTTCCAGACTAGCAGTGCAATTGCAATATGTGATAAAGAGCATCCCTGCAGAATTTCAAGGTAGCTCTGCGGAAAAGTGGAAACAGGCGATCATTCAGGATTATAAGGAGTACACGCCGTATCGAGACAGAGAAGCCGGATGTTATTATGTTCAGTTTGTCTCCTGGGATGATTTTTATGAGCGCAGTGGCCTCATGGATGTCGAGATGCCTTTTGGCCAAGGTGATTTGTCCGACGTTACGATGGTGATGCAGGGAGAGGATTTCGAAGAGGATCTCGGTGAAGACCTTCCCATGCCTTACGGTATATTGATGACGATCAATGGAGAGCGAGACGGAACACCTTGCAAATATATGACAGAGTCTTTTTATCAGACAGGAGAGATTGGAGTTCAAGTTTGGACGTTTCAATTCACGACTGCGTCTGATGATCAGCCGAATGGTTGGGACTACCTTGAGACAACAGAGCTTGAGGAGTTTCACACAGAACAGGGGAAGATGGGCTATTTTATTAGAACCGAAGGTAGGGATCAATTTGCTCGGTCAGACGTATTTATGATTAGCGATACCGTTGCCTATTTTATCTTTATCCATGGACCCTGGGAGCAGGAAGAAGCCGTAAATGAACTCATGGAGCGAATCCTGGCTGTCTATTAAAATGAACTTAGAAACTCTGAAACCAAGGAGAAGAAACGAAAACCGCGAGGAATCAAAGACATCCTCGCGGTTTTTGTCGTGTGTAGAAATAGATTCGTGAGATTATTCGTCCGCTTCCGCACCCAGTTTCTTCAGATCGCTGCGGATCCTTGCAGCCCCTGTTGCACCGGTCTTCGCGATGGTTGTGGGAAGCTCTGAGAGCAACGCATTGAGCTCTTCCTGATTCATGCCGGTGAGGTCGCGGATGTAAGCGATCACGGCACCGCGGTTTTCGCCTGCGGAACGAAGCACAATGGCCTGTTCATTTTTATCGTCTTTATCGTGGAACTGGCCGTTTTCGTCGACATAAGAACCGCAGTAGCGGCACAGGGCGACGAAACCTCGTTTGATGGTAAGAGGTGCGCCGCAGTGCTTGCAGGTGGTGTGCCGGTAGGCGTAGTCTCCGTGCGCACTGTCGGTGAGTCTGACGATGCCTTCGTTGTAATAGCAGTTCTTCAGGGCATCTTGGCGCTGCAATGCGAGAAGGAGCGATTTCACCTTCTCCGGCGTCATTCCGAGGCTTTGTGCGATTTCTTCCACAGACAGTTCCGGAGCCTCTGACTGGCCAAAGAGCGGGTCGCAGAGCGTTGCAAAATGAGCTGCATCCCCGTGGAGAAGACCTCTGCGAAGCAGCAGAATGCCGGGCACGACGATGAACGTGCAGTATAATAGCGATGATACAGCGGAGATTACTTTATGTGTTTCCGGTAGGAACCGAAGAAGCGAAATAAAGGTAGAACACCCAAGGAAGATCAATAAAATACCGTAGAACCGGAGAGAGTTTTTCTTGCCTTCCATCTTCGCTAACACGTCTTGATTCAGATAAGTGCCAGCTTTTGCAGAGCTGACGAAAGTGCGTGGGGTGTACTTCACTGTGGATACGGATTTGTGGGAACCACCTAACGGTGCGGCTAAAAACCGACCACAGTAGCTGCATTTGCCGACACGGCCCATGCGAATGCGGGAGGTGGCACCGCAGCCATCGCAAGAGACTGCGGCAAATTCGGCCTTTCCATCCGAGACATCTTCCAACAATAACGAGGTGTCTTCATCCACATCAAGCCTGCATCCTTTTAGAATCTGCTTGCCGAAGAGCCAATGAACGTCACGTTCCACAGTTTTTGAAGAGAGGCCAAGACGCTCTGCCAAAGAACGCAAGGTGACTCTTGCATTTGCACTGTCCTCCAGGTATTGGTTGTAGAAACCTGCACGGCGGATGCGGGCACGGCTGCGGAAGGAGACATACCAGAGATAGACTAACAAGGCAGCCATCAGAAGGAAAGAGAAGGCAAAGGAGTAGTCATCCGTGGAGCCGTTTTTGATACTGGTCACAAAAATGACAGGAAGAAAGACGAGGATCGCAAGGGAGAACAATCCCCAGACATACATGGTAAAGCCATTGTTAAACTGCACGTCAAAGGCATTTCGCTCATTGAGATAGCAGGCGCTGCGCCAGAGAGATCTTGTATCTTTTACCAGTAAAATACAGGTGGGATCGCCTTCCACGAGCTGTACATTTTTCAGATAATCACGCTTGATGAGCGTGCGCATCTGAGAGCCAATGCGGTTGTTAGAGATCCGCAGGGTCGCGGCAAGGTCGGAAGCTAACAGATACCCGGTGGTATCATTTGCAAAAACTTCGTTATACTTCTCTGCCAGATTTGCCTCATGGATTCTGCGAATGCCTCCGGAAAAAAGCAGATACGGAATCAATAAAACGAATAAGATAACGCCAAGAATGGAAATGAGGGAAGCGATATTTTCGGCAGTAAAGGAGAGACCCGAACTTGTCTCAGAAAGCATGGAGGCATAGGCAAAGATCCCCTCCAAGAGTAAAGACCCGCCAATGATGGCCATGATGATGCCTATTAGACGTGCCCTATTCACCTTTTCTTCGTTGAGATATTGTTTTACCTGCTTCTGTGTCATGGGAAACTCCTTTACTATCAAAAGGCGTAAACTATTTCAAAAACTTTCGGATCACGGCCTCATCTTCTTCGGGGAAGAGGCTTTTTAAGTGCGCGAATAATCGCTCGTAGGATTCCTCCGGCGTGCGACGGTAGACATTTGCAGAGAAATCTTCTCCGAAGAAATGTTCCGGCGTGGAGTACTGCGCGACGCCCCAGCCGTAGGTGGCACCGTGCCTGTCTTTTTCGTAAATGAAGTCGGAGATCAGGACGTAGCCTTGTTCCTGCAGGCGGACGATCAGCGTGTCAAAGCCTTTGTTTCCATCTTTTCTGTAGTTGCCAAGCTTTTTAAGGTTCTTTGAGAGAACCGGGGCGTTGGCATCGATCAGGTCAAAGAGGGCTTTGTCTTTAAAGGAAGCGAGCTCGTCGTCAAATCGTGCATCGAAATCGTAGCCATCGCGGCGATAATTCGCGTAATCTAAGAACCACTCCTTGGTCATGAAGACCGCCTTCTTGTCGAAGAACTTGCCGTAGGCGAACGCATTTTCCCTGATGAGAGGGCCTTTCCACTCCCAGACGCCTTCTGCGCTGTCAAACCAGGCCTCACTTCCGACGTGTTCTTCGATCGAAAAGCCTTCGATGCGATTTTCAAAATAGGGCAGGAAGCCGAGACGGTTCACGGCGTCTACGACGTCCTGTTTTGTGCGAATCGTAAAATCAAATGGACGCATATTGAAAAATCAAGCTCCGCAGAATGATGCGGAGCTTTGCCTTTCTTACTTCTGGCCGTACTTGGTCAGGATACGGTTGATGCGGTCGACCGGAGTCAAGAAATCACTGATCGATTCATCATGGTTTAAGGTGTCGATTAAGAGTGCGATGTACTTGCTCATGTCCACGCTGATGTAGTAGTCGCGGGAGAGAAGCTCCGGAGACTGATAAACCAGGTTGGTGGTGAGCAGGTAATCGATCATGCCTGCTTCATGCGCTTCATCAAACTTCTCCAGACCGTTCGTGAACAGGCCAAAGGTTGCCAGGACGAAGATACGGCCTGCGCCGCGGCGCTTCAATTCCTTCGCCACATCGAGCATGCTGTCGCCGGAGGAGATCATGTCATCGATGATAAGCATGTCCTTGCCGGTGATGTCGTCGCCCAGGAATTCGTGAGCCACGATCGGGTTGCGGCCGTCGATGATGGTCGAGTAATCGCGTCTCTTATAGAACATGCCCATGTCGACACCGAGCATGTTGGCGATAAAGACGGAGCGGTTCATCGCGCCTTCGTCTGGGCTGATGACCATCATGTGATCCTTGTTCATCTTGATGTCATCCACGTGCATCAGGATCGCCTTGATGAACTGATAAGAGGGCATGATGTTCTCAAATCCCTTTAACGGAATCGCGTTCTGTACACGGGGATCATGTGCGTCGAAGGTGATGATGTTATCCACACCCATCGAAGTGAGCTCCTGCAGTGCCAGCGCGCAGTCTAAAGACTCACGCCCGCCACGCTTGTGCTGACGGCCTTCGTAGAGGAATGGCATGATCACGGTCAGGCGCTTTGCCTTGCCGCCGATGGCAGAGATCATACGCTTCAGATCCTGATAGTGATCGTCGGGAGACATGTGATTCTGGAAACCGCAGACCGTATAGGTGAGGCTATAGTTGCACACATCCACGATCAGGTAAATGTCATCGCCGCGGACCGATTCATTGATGACGCCCTTGGCTTCGCCGGATCCGAATCTGGGGCAGGAAGCGCTGATGAGATAGGAATCTCTCTGGTAACCGTTGAAGGCGACCGATTCGCTCTGCGGATGTTCTCTTTCGCCTCTCCACTTGACAATGTAGTCATTGACTTTCTGACCGATTTCTTTGCTGCTCTCTAAGGCGATGATTCCAAGGGAACTGACCGGAATGGAATCATCCGTGATATTGCGTGGCATGATGGATCTTTCTCCTTCTCGTCATAGACATTCAATGGTTAAAGCACTATTTTTATAACATAGTTCGCGGTTTACGTCAACCTGGAAAATGGCGAAAAATCAAGCATTTTCAATCTTCTAAGGCTTGCTTTGTGCGGATATCGCTGCCGCTTACTTTGATGATCGTATAGTCTCTTGCGAGGCGTGAATAGACGCGTTCGGAATAGAGCCTGCGGATCTCGCTGAGCGGATAATTAGAAGAGATCACCGTCGATAATCCAGCCGCACTGCGCCGTTCCATGCACTCTAACAGGCAGGAGGCGATGAAGCTGTTGGGCACCTCGGTGCCAAGATCATCGATGATTAACAAGTCGCTCTCAAAAAGATAGCCAAGCTGTTCTTCCCGCAGGGCATAGTCCTCGGAGCGGCGGTCAAACTGCAAGGTTTCAAAGACATCAAACAGGGCTGGCGCGGAGAAATAAATCACTGTGTGCGCAGCATCGAGCAGTTCTTTGGCGATGCAGTGGCAGAGAAATGTCTTCCCAACGCCGGTGTTGCCATAGAAATAAAGATTGCCGGGGCGGTCGTCGAAATGTCTGACAAAGGAGAGGCACATCTCTTTGACTTCGCGGATGTTCTCAAGTGGTGTCAGCCCGGTCGCTTCGTCCACAACCGTATCATCGTAGTAGCGCTCCGAAAAATGCGCAAAGTTTTCCTTCTGCAAAATGTCCTTAAGCTCTGACTGCGCATAGACTAAGTCCACGACAGCCTTCTTAAAGCAGTGACACTTTTCTCCGTCCACAAAGCCGGTGTCCTGACAGTCTGGGCAGGTATAGATCGGATCCAGATAGTCTGCCGGGAATCCGTAGGAAGTGAGGAGTTCATGCTTTCGATCGGCGATCTCTTCGCTTTGCTCGCGCAGCGCAGAAAGAACGTTGCCTGCCTCGTAGGAATCGGGCCCCTTCGGCTCAGAAAAGAGGCTTCTCACTGAGGAGAGCGTTGCTGACGGCAGCGCATCTACGAGCTCTTCAAAGCCCGGGATCTGTGCAAAGACTTCTTCGCGGCGGCGGACTTCTTCTCTACGGTTTGCAAGCCGCCTGCGGTCATATTCTCGCAAAATGCGGTCGTACTGAGCATTTCTTAAAGCCATACGGACACCTCCAGGGATTACTCTTTGCGGTTCTTCTTTAACAGTTTCTTCTCAAGTGCTTCGTCTTCGGCTGCCGTGCTCTCGCGTTGTGGAAATGTATAGAAGACGCCGGTCTGTACCTGCTTTACGCCGCGAGTGCGGCTCTTCTTCTCACCTTCCTGCGAAGCCTGAAGCTGATGGGCAGCGTCGGCCTGCGCAAGCGCTTCTTTGGTGAAAACGCCGGCTTCCTGCCATTTCTTTAAGATCCCGTCAGCATACTTAAAGTCTGGCCGGCTGACCGAAAGCAGGGTGCGGCTGCAGGCTTCCTCGACCATCTCGGAAGAGAAGCCCCAGATGCGAAACCACCGATTTAAGTAGTCGCGCTCTGCCTTGCCAGGTGCGCGGTTTAAGCCAAATGCCTTGTTGACAACCTGAAACTCGGTCGTATAAAGCGCGGTCTCATTCGCGGCCTCCGCGGGGGTCGTGATGCCAGCCTTGTGCCAGCCAAGCGCCACCGTGCGGATGTAGGAGAGACGTCCGGTCTTCTTCACACCCACGCAGTATTCATAAAGATAGTCGATCAGATCTTCCGAGAAATGTAATTCCTCATAGAGGTAATCCACAAAATCGGTATCATCCTTCGTCAACGTCCGGCCAAGATAACACTCGATGACAGCGAGGAGCGAGTCAAGATCCGCCTTCTCCTGAGGAACCACAGCCACCGGAGCTTCCTTCTTTGCCCGCGTGCTGCGCGCCATCTTGCGCGTCTTTGCAGGCGCAGGAGCGGCAGCCTCTTCCTCTTCCGGCTCAATCATCTGCAGAGAGACGATGTTGCCTTCCGCGTCTTCCGTCACGCGAAGCAGACCCTCACGCTCCCAGTACTGGATCCCTCGGTAAATGTCAGAGATTGTCTCTCCGAGAAGGTCCGCCAGATAGGTCAGAGTCAGCTGTTCCGGCCGTGTCTTTTCACACAGCAGCAGGCTTAAATAGATTTTCACAAATGTGCCGTTGGCACTTGGCATATATCGATCGATGAACACAGTGGAGACCGCAAGATGCGATGGTTCTAGCGCCGGTTCAATCGAAAAAATCGCAGAATCAGTCATGTTATTTCTCCAAAATCCCCCAAAACATGAACCTAGTATAACACCCTTTTTGGAAATTGCAAACGCGCCGGAGACGTTCTATGGGCGTTGAATAAAAATGTGGATAAAGTGGATAACTTTGTGGACAACTAGGCGATTTTCGGCAAAAAAGGGCGGTTATTCACCACTTTGGGGATCATTTTCCCTTGTGGATAAATGAAAAATCATCCACATTTTTCTCATCGACAGTCGGATGATAAAAATGTGGATGATGTGGATAACTTAACCGCGAAGGAGCGATTCTCCAATATTTACAACGTCTCCGGCTCCCATAGTTATCAACAATTCACCGGGCATGACATTTTTTAAAATAAATTTTTCGATCTCGCTAAAGCTAGGGAAGTACTCGCAAGGGGTGCCCTTCTCGGCGATCAATTTCTGCAGATCGCGGGAGGAGATATCCCCCGGATCGACTTCTCTTGCCGCGTAGATGTCTGCTAAAATCACGTGGTCTGCCAGGGAGAGTGCTTCGGCAAACTGATGCAGCAGCTCTTTTGTCCTGGAATACGTGTGCGGCTGGAAGACGCACCAGACCTTGGTGTAGGAGGTGTTGCGCACCGCCTTTAATGTTGCTTCGATCTCGGTCGGGTGATGTGCATAATCATCGACGATGGTAAAGCCGTTTAACTCGCCTTTGTGCTGGAAGCGGCGGTCGGTGCCGTGGAAGGAAGCAAGGCCTGCCAGGGTCTGTTCTCTCGGAATCCCGATGTAGTCCGCCACCGCGATCGCGGAGAGGGAGTTGGTGACATTGTGATCGCCGACAACGTGCAGATCGATGCGCTCCTGCGCCTTGCCGTCCTTGATCAGGGTGTAGCTCGGACATCCTGATTCGTCGAAGGTAACATCCGCGGCGCTGTAATTGTACTGGCCCCCATCTCTGCCGAAGGTCAGAACGTTGCGGCAAGGAAGATCTTCCATAAAATAGTCCAGATTCGGGATCTCACCGTTGATGACGAGCAAGCCATCCTCCGGGAGCTTTCTTGCAAACAGACGGAAGGAGTTACGGATATCGTCTAAGTCCTTAAAGAAATCCAGATGATCTGCGTCTACATTTAATATGATGGAAATCTGCGGGAAGAATTTTAAGAAGCTGTTCGTATACTCGCAGGCCTCCAGAAGAAAAGTGTCGGAATGACCGACGCGAATCTGCCCGCCAATGGCCGGGAGCATACCGCCGACAGAGATCGTCGGATCCTTGTCCGCTTCGAGTAAAATGTGTGCGAGCATCGATGTGGTGGTCGTCTTTCCGTGCGTGCCGGCAACCGCGATGGACTCTGCGTAAATGCGCATGACCTGTCCGACCATCTCGGCGCGGTCCATCATGGGCACGCCTGCGTTTACAGCTGCGACAAACTCAGGATTGTCCGGGTTAATCGCTGCGGTGTAGACAACGACATCGATGTCTTTCGTGATGTTCTCCGCGCGCTGGCCGATCACGACCTGGATGCCCTGACGCACCAGTTCATCGGTAACGGCCGACTGCTTCCCGTCAGAACCGGTGACGGTAAATCCGGCTTCGTGGAGGAGCGTTGCAAATCCGCTCATGCTGATGCCGCCGATTCCGATAAAATGAATATGACATGGATGTTGAAAATCAATTTTATACATTATCTTATACTTCCTGGTTATTTTAAAGTACGCCTTTTCACAGGACTCTTCTTATGATATAATAAAACGGCTGAAAACTCAAGCAAGGAGTGTACGGGAATGATTAAGAAAGAAATGATTGCCATGCTGTTGGCCGGCGGACAGGGCTCAAGACTCGGTATTTTGACCCAGAAGATCGCCAAGCCCGCAGTATCTTTTGGAGGAAAGTATCGTATCATCGATTTTCCTCTCAGCAACTGTATTAATTCCGGCGTCGACACGGTCGGTGTTTTGACGCAGTATCAGCCGCTCAGACTCAACACCCACATCGGGATCGGTATCCCGTGGGATCTTGACCGCAACATCGGCGGCGTGACCATTTTACCTCCCTACGAGAAGAAGGAGGGCAGCGACTGGTATTCCGGTACGGCAAATGCAATTTATCAGAACCTGGAGTTCATGGAGTATTACAACCCTGAGTACGTCTTAATTCTCGGCGGCGACCACATTTACAAAATGGACTACGAGGCGATGTTAAAGTTCCATAAGGAGAATGATGCGGACATCACCATCGCGACGATTCCGGTGCCGATTGAAGAGGCGAGCCGGTTTGGCGTGGTGATCACTGACGAGACAGGCAGAATTCATGAATTTGAAGAGAAGCCTGCGCACCCGCGCAGCAATCTGGCGTCCATGGGCATCTACATTTTCAAATGGGAAGTGCTCCGCGAGGCTTTGATCACCCTGCGCAAGCAGCCGGGCTGCGACTTCGGCAAGCACATCATTCCGTACTGCCACGAGAATGACAGACGGATCTTCGCGTATGAATTTAACAGCTATTGGCGCGATGTCGGCACGCTGCTTTCTTACTGGGAAGCGAACATGGAACTGATCGATGTGGTGCCGGAGTTCAATCTCTACGAAGAGTACTGGAAGATCTACACGAAGGCAGAGGCGCTGCCGCCGCAGTTTATCGGTGAGGATGCGCAGATTGTCGGAAGCATCTTAGGCGATGGTTGTGAGATCGAAGGACATGTCGAGAATTCTGTCATTGGCAACGGTGTCATGATCGCAAAAGGCGCGGTTGTGAAGGATTCCATCATCATGAACCATACCGTGATCGGCGAAGACGCTGTGATTGAGAGAGCGATTGTCGCAGAAGACGTGGCGATCGGGGCGAAGACCGAGATCGGTCTGTTTGGCGATGCGGAAAATGAACTGCGCGCGGACATTTACGGCGGCGGACTGGTGACCATTGGCGAGAAGAGCGTGGTGCCGGAAGGCGTCAAGATCGGACGCAATGTTGTGATTTCCGGCGTAACGGAAGCGGCGGATTATCCGGAGGGCGTGCTTGCCTCCGGCAAAGCACTGATCAAGGAGGACGATGACCTATGAAAGCGATCGGAATCATTTTAGCCGGCGGAAGCGGCAACCGTATGGGCGATCTGACAAGCCGCCGTGCATCTGCAGCGATGCCGGTCGCAGGTGGATACCGTGCGATTGATTTTGCACTCAGCAACATGAGCAACTCCGGCATTGAGAGGGTAGAAGTACTGCCTCAGTTTAATGCGAAGTCGTTGACCGAGCATCTGAATTCCTCCAAGTGGTGGGATTTTGGCCGCAAGCAGGGCGGACTCTTCGTTATGCATCCGACCATCACCTACGAGAACAACAGCTGGTACCGCGGGACCGCGGATGCAATGCATCAGAACATGGAGTTTTTGGTGAAAAGCCATGAGCCTTATGTTGTTATCTGCTCCGGCGACGGCATTTCCAAAATGGACTATAACGAGGTGCTGGATGCGCATGTTCAGAAGGATGCGGACATCACGATTGTGGTGAAGCGCATGCCGGAAGGCGCAGACCTGACACGTTTTGGCGTCGCGGAAACCGATGAGAACGGACGCGTCTTAAGCCTCGAAGAGAAGCCGTTAAATGCGAAGAGTCAGCTGGTTTCGACCGGTGTCTATCTCATTCGCAGACGTCTGTTGATCGATCTGCTTGATAGAACTTGTGGCGAAGGACGCTACAACTTTGTGCAGGACGTGCTGATTCGCCTTTTGCCGACATTGAAGGTCTATGCGTTTGAGACGAAGGGATACTGGAATAACGTCACGACGATCGAGAGCTATTACGAGACGAACATGGATTTCTTGAAGCCGGAAGTGAGAGATTACTTCTTTAAGCAGTATCCGCCGGTGTATACGAAGGCGGATGATCTGCCGCCGGCAAAGTATAATTATGGTTCTGCGATTAAGAATAGTCTGGTGGCTTCGGGAAGCATCATCAATGGTACGATCGAGAATTCGGTGATTTTCCGCAATGCGTTTGTGGGGCATGGATCGGTGATCCGCAATTCGATCATCATGGAGGATGTCTACATCGGAGAGAATACGACGATCGAGAACTGTATCATTGAGAGCCGTGATATCTTGAAGAGCAACACGGTGTATGCCGGGGAAGGCGGAGAGATCAAAGTCGTGCTGGAGAAGAATAAGAAGGATGAGTAAGCTCGCAATGGGGCTCGTCGAATCTTTCCGTGTGCAGGGGGTAGAGCAAAATCGTTTTACGATTTTGCTCTGAGAGATGCTACGCATCTCACATGGCAAAAACTATATACGCCAGTAGCGGACACATAAGCGGCCGTGACTCCCGCGTTTGAATTAAATATAACAAAGCCTGGAGCGTTGCTTTCGCAACGAACAGATCAACAGATGTCTTGTCATCGAGTAAACTCGAACAAGCCATCTGTAATGATCTGTTAACCCTCCAGGCTTTTCTTTTACGTGCATCCCGCGAGAAGTCCCTGCCAAGATCGAAACTGCGACGATTTACACATCCTCCTTACTGAGCTCCTTCAGCGTGATCCCGTCAAAGTACTCATTTACCAGATCTGCGAGCCCTTTCCACATCGGCAGGGTTCTGCACTGTGGTGCGCGTTCGCAGGTGTTGACCTCTTCGCTCAGACACGCGACGGGTGCGAGACTTAGTTCTGTCAGGCGCAGAATCTCGCCGACCGTGTAGGCTTCCGGCTTGCGGGTGAGGCGGTAGCCGCCGCCTTTGCCGCGGACGCCTTCCAGAAACTTCGCGGTCACTAAAAGCTTGACGATAGATTCGAGGTACTTTTCTGAGATCTCCTGTCTTGTCGCAACCTCCGTCAGAGGAACGAAGCGATATCCGGAAATGTCTTCGCCTGTGCAGCTGTGTTCTGCAAGGTCAATCATGGTGCGCAGGGCGTATCTTCCTTTTGTTGAAACCAGCATCTTACGATTCCTCCTTGGTTTTTTTGCGGATACTCCTTGTCAGGAGTGATGCTTTTTTGGCACGTTTGGCGAGCTTGGCCGCCTGCTTTTTTGCTTCTTTGCGTGCGTTTAGGTCTTCGTAGCGGGCGAGGAGCTCATTTGCCTCGGTGGCGCTTACGATACGGCTTGTCTTGATGACAAAGTAGTGAAGATCGGCCGTACGCTTTAAGTGAAGCTTGCCTTGGACGTAGCCGTGCCTCTTACAGCTGCCGAGGCAGTAATAATTCTTGATGTTGCTGGAGAACCACGAAACCTCCCGGTTTGTCTTTGCGCCGCAGAGCGGGCAGGTCAAGGTTGCGACGTTGTGGGAGCGCAGCAGATCCTCGCGTTTGGTATACTCGCGGGAGATGAACTCCGAGTAGTCTTCGTAGGAGAGATAGATCTCTTCGGCCTTGGACTGCGGGTGCCGGTAGTAGTCAACCGAAAAGTTCTTTAAAATGAGTTCGAGATCGAGCTTCTGCATGACTTCCGCAGTGTATTTGGCGTCGTCAAGGGCGTCGTGATAAGGCCTGGTCTCAGGGAGATTCAGAGCCTTTACGGCGTACTGAAGCGTCCTGGCACCGGGTTCTTCTTGAGTCAGAGAAAATATTTGCTGCAGATTATAATATAACACCGGTTTGGTGAAATAACGCGAAATCCCGTAGTAAGAGAGATTGCGCTGGATCTCGGTCAGATCCATGCTGCCCCAGGTGCAGAAGCGGTAGCCGCGGCCACACCAGGTGAAAAACTGCTCGATGACTTCCGGGAAGGTGCGGGCATTTTTCAGATCTTTATATGTGATGCCTAAGAGCTCCCTTGTCTTATAATGAAGCTTCGGGTAGACCTGAGGTCTGATATAGGCTTGGAATTCATCGAGAAAATCACCGGAGGGGCTTACTTTTACCGCACCGATCTCGATGATCTCAAATGGCATCGCTTCGTCGTGGGCGGCCTTGCCGTCGGGATGACCGTTCCACTCCAAATCCAGGATGATAAAATTGCTGGTTACATTGGGCATCTTGTGATTCTCCTAATTAAGTCGTCCGTGCATCAGAAGATGAAAAGATGTAGATTTCATTTCATTTATCCATGATCTGAGCCTATTATATCACAATCGCTTATTGACATAAAGTGGCAAAAATGCTTTAATATGACTTACTGTGGTGATTCGTAACCCGCAGAAAATGATGATTTTCGACATCATTTGCAGATTTGAGATTTGAATGTAATGGGGAATTATTTTATGGTAAATCAATTTGATCAGGTCAACAAAGATGACTTCAAGAAGAGCGTAGAGAATTATTGCCGCGTACTCTGCCGCAAAACCATTGACAAGGCAAGTAAGCAACAGCAGTATCAGGCCGTAGCCTATGCGGTAAAAGATATCGTCGTGGATCATTGGATGGAGACCCATAAGGCTTATGTGGATCAGGACGCGAAGACTGTGTATTACCTGTCCATGGAGTTTCTGATGGGCCGTGCGATGGGCAACATGATCCTGAACTTAAAGGCAAGCAAGCCGATCCGCGAAGCGCTCGAAGAGCTGAATTTAAACCTTGAGGACATGGAAGAGGAAGAGCCGGATCCCGCTCTTGGCAACGGCGGTCTTGGCCGTCTGGCAGCCTGTTTCTTAGATTCGCTTTCTACTTTGGGGTATCCTGCGTATGGCTGCGGCATCCGTTACAAGTACGGTATGTTTAAGCAGAAGATCGAGGATGGCTATCAGATCGAGGCACCCGACAACTGGTTAAAGCGCGGTTATCCGTTTGAGATCAAGCGTCCGGAGTATGCGAAGGAGATCAAGTTTGGCGGCGATATCCGCATGGTCTTTGATGAGGATGGCAGAGAGCGTTTCTCGCAGGAGAATTATCAGTCCGTTCTGGCGGTTCCGTATGATCTTCCGATCGTCGGCTATGGCAACGGGATCGTGAATACGCTGCGCATCTGGGATGCGGAGGCGATCGATGACTTCAGCCTGGATTCCTTTGACAAGGGCGACTATCACAAGGCGGTGGAGCAGCAGAACCTTGCCAATACCATCACCGAAGTATTGTATCCAAATGATCATCATACCGCAGGGAAAGAACTGCGCTTAAAGCAGCAGTATTTCTTCGTGTCTGCTTCCCTACAGACTGCGGTGGAGCGTTACATGGAGAATCATGACGATATCCATGGACTCGCTGACAAGGTCATTTTCCAGATGAATGATACCCATCCGACCGTTGCGGTGGCAGAGCTGATGCGTATCCTTCTGGATGATTATTTCCTGCACTGGAATGAGGCTTGGGCGATCACGACCAAGGCTTGTGCCTACACCAACCATACGATCATGAGCGAAGCGCTGGAGAAGTGGCCGCTTGAGCTGTTCTCGCGTCTGCTTCCTCGTATTTACCAGATCGTTGAGGAGATCAACCGTCGTTTCGTCGCAAAGATTTCGGAGATGTATCCGAACGATCTGCGCAAGATTCAGAAGATGGCGATCATTTACGATGGCCAGGTTCGCATGGCACATCTTGCCATCGCGGCAAGCTTCTCTGTCAACGGCGTTGCAAGACTACATACCGAAATCTTAAAGAACCGCGAGCTGCATGATTTCTATGAAATGATGCCGGAGAAGTTCAACAATAAGACCAACGGTATCACGCAGAGACGTTTCTTGCTGCACGGCAATCCGCTGCTTGCAGACTGGGTGACCGTAAAGATCGGCGATGACTGGATCACAGATCTGTCTCATATTAAGGAACTTGAGGTTTACTGCGACAACGAGCTTGCGCAGAGAGAGTTCATGCAGATCAAGTATCAGAACAAGGTTCGCCTTGCGAAGTACATCAAGGAGCACAACGGGATCGATGTGGATCCGAGATCCATTTTCGATGTGCAGGTGAAGCGTTTGCATGAGTATAAGAGACAGCTGCTTAACATTTTGCATGTAATGTACCTTTACAATGAGCTGAAGATGCATCCGGACATGGATCTGTATCCGCATACATTTATCTTTGGTGCGAAGGCTTCTGCCGGTTATGCAACCGCGAAGAACATCATCAAGCTGATCAACAACGTTGCTGACGTGATCAACAACGATAAGACCATCGGCGGCAAGATCAAGGTTGTCTTCATCGAGAACTACCGCGTGTCCAATGCAGAGATCATTTTTGCGGCAGCGGATGTATCTGAGCAGATTTCGACCGCAAGTAAGGAAGCTTCCGGTACCGGCAACATGAAGTTCATGTTAAATGGTGCAATTACGCTTGGCACCATGGACGGTGCAAATGTGGAGATCGTCGAAGAGGTTGGCGAGGAGAACGCCGTGATCTTTGGCTTGTCCGCAGACGAAGTCATGGAGTATGAGCGCAACGGCAGCTACAACCCGAGAGACATCTACAACAGTGATTACGAGATCCGTACGGTTGTCACACAGCTGATCAACGGACAGTACTCTCCGGAGAACCCGGATCTGTTCCGCAATCTGTATGAATCTCTGCTTGACCGCAAGGGCTTTGATCCGGCAGACCGCTACTTCATCTTAAAGGACTTCAAGTCTTACGCAGAAGCGCATAGAAAGATCGAAGAGAA
Source organism: Lachnospiraceae bacterium (assembly GCA_017480565.1). GTDB lineage: Bacteria > Bacillota > Clostridia > Lachnospirales > Lachnospiraceae > RGIG1588. Next base: position 38,822 of record JAFVAL010000024.1, read on the forward strand.
GTACAAGGACCGTGCCGGCTGGGCGAAGTCCGCGATGCTCAATGTGGCGCATGTGGGCAAGTTCTCTTCTGACCGTACGATTGAAGAGTATGCGAACGAGATCTGGAAGCTTGACAAAGTTGTGCTGTAAAAGTTGATAATGTGAGAATGGAAGGCTGGGACGACAAGGTCTCAGCCTTTTTGCATTTCTGCTTGACAAGCAAGCGGAGCCGTGTATAATGTTAGTTGAAGCTAACCGCATCTGCACCGGCGGATGCGGTATCTTTCAAAACAATAGTTAGTCACGACAAACCCAGAACAGGAATGAATTGGAGGTTCCCATGAGTGTTGTCATCATCGGCGGTAATGAGTGTATGGAACGAGAATACACCAATCTATGTAAGAAGCATGGCTGTAAGGCGAAGGTCTTTTTAAAGCCGTGTGGAGATATGAAGAACCGGATCGGAAGTCCGGATTTGTTGATTTTATTTACGCATACCGTGTCTCATAAGATGGTGCAGTGTGCACTTGCCAACATCACAGAGGCGACGACGGTGATCCGCTCCCATAAGAGTTCGATCGCTTCTTTGCAGGAGATTTTATCAGGGGTGACTGCGTAATGTGTGATTACGATATCATCAAACATTGCTCGCCGACGTTAGCGGGGATGAAGTGCGGCAGCATGTTTTCGGTGCTGCATGAGTCAAAAGAAGAGCTTTGGGAGGATTTAAAGAATCTGAACAAGATGTTTTCTAAGAGAGGGCTTTGCATGATTCCCTTAAGAACCGAGGGAGATCATACGCTGGTGTATCTGTACCGGCCGGCGCAGCTTTCCGCTTGCCTTTCCAAGCCGGAGGCGGCGAAGCTTTTGCAGGAGAAGGGCTACCCTTGCGGGCAGACCGCGAGAAGCCTTGTCTGCCTGATCAAGCATCTGCGTCAGGATAAACAGTTCCCGCATGAGATCGGATTGTTCCTTGATTATCCTGCGGAGGATGTGCGTGGGTTTATGGAAGGACAGGCGCAGAGCAAATGTGTGGGCACCTACCGGGTCTATGGCGATGAGAAGGCCGCTGCGAAGACATTTGCAAAGTATAAAAAGTGCCAGAAAATCTATGACAAAGTGTTTAAAGAGGGAAGATCTCTGGAGCAGCTGACGGTGGCAAGCCGCGGTGTGCAGTGCGCAGAGTTCTAATAAAGAAAAAGGAGTTTATCATTATGAGTAAAGTTGCGATTGTGTATTGGAGTGGAACTGGTAATACCGAGGCGATGGCAGAAGCTGTCAAGGCTGGTGCAGCAGGAAAAGGCGCTGTCGTTACGATGACGGGTGCGCTGACCGCAGCAGAAGTGGCTGAGTACGATGCGATCGCATTTGGCTGCCCGGCGATGGGTGCTGAAGTGCTGGAAGAGGATGAGTTTGATCCGATGTTTACCGCACTTGAGGGTGCACTTTCCGGCAAGAAGATCGGCCTGTTCGGCTCTTATGGCTGGGGCGACGGTGAGTGGATGAGAAACTGGGAAGAGCGCTGCAGAGCGGACGGTGCAGACTTGGTCAGCGATGGTGTGACCGCAAATGATGCGCCCGACGATGACGCTGTGGCAGCTTGCAAAGCACTCGGTGAGGCACTTGCATAAACAGAATAAAGAATGATGAAGGGGAGCTTACACAAGCTCCCCTAATGCTTCTTCGGTTTCTTCCCACGCTTCCATCAGTTCTTCCGTCTTAGACTCGGCCTCGGTGCGCTCCTCTTGGAGGGCGATGAGCTTATCCGGGTCTGTGAAGACCTCTTCTTTGGTCAGATCCTCGTCGATCTCAGCGATGCGATTCTCCAACGTTTCCAGCTCTTTTTGCAGACGCTCGCTCTTTGCCTGGAGCCTGCGGATCTGTGACTGGAGCTCTTTCTTCTTCTGCCAGTCGAGTTTGGACTCGGTGGCTTCTTTTGCGGCAGTGAAAGCACCTGTCCCAAAGAGGCGTGCCTCAGTCTCTTCTTTTTTCTCCAGATAATAATCGTAGTTGCCGGTGTAGGCCACGAGCTGCTCGTGTGTCAGATCGAGGATGCGTGTCGCGGTCCGGTTGATAAAGAAACGATCGTGCGAGACGTAGAGGATCGTTCCGGTGTAGTGATTTAACGCGCTCTCTAAGATTTCCTTGGAGGAAATGTCTAAGTGGTTGGTCGGCTCATCGAGGATGATAAAGTTTGACTCGGAGAGCATCAATTTTGCCAGAGAGACGCGTCCGCGCTCGCCGCCGGAGAGGTCACCGATGCGCTTAAACACATCGTCTCCGGTAAATAAAAAGGAAGCGAGGACATTTCGAATCCGGGTATTGTCAAGATCCGGGTCGGCGTCGGAGATCTCCTCAAAGAGCGTCTTCTCCATGTGGAGCACCTGCATCTCCTGGTCGTAATAGCCGATGTGAACTTTCGCCCCAAGACGGATTTCGCCGGCGTCCGCTTCTTCCAGATCGTTTAGGATCTTTAAAAGCGTAGTCTTGCCGGTTCCGTTGTTGCCGATGATCGCGACGCGGTCTCCACGCTTGACTTCAAAGGAGACGCCTGAGAAAAGGTGATTCTCCCCGAAGGACTTTGCGAGACCTTTGACTGAGAGGACGTCGTTGCCGCTGGTGATCTGCGGCTCGAGGCGCAAATGAATATGCGCATCGTCAAAGACCGGTTTGTCCAGGACTTCGATCTTTGAGAGCATCTTTTCACGGCTTTCCGCACGCTTGATGGACTTCTCGCGGTTGAACGACTTGAGTTTCGCTATGACCTCTTCCTGATGCTTGATCTCGCGCTGCTGGTTCTTGTACTGGGCGATCAGCGCAGAGCGCAGCTGTTCTTTTTTCTGCGAATAGGCCGTGTAATTGCCTTCATAGACACGTGCCTGGGTGCGTTCGATCTCGATGACTTTGGTGACGACGCGGTCTAAGAAATAGCGGTCGTGCGAGACGATGACCACCGCGCCGGGATAGTTTTTCAGATACGTCTCAAGCCAGGCGATCGAATTCATGTCCAGATGGTTGGTCGGCTCATCGAGCAAGATCAGATCCGGCTTGGTGAGCAGCAGCTTTCCCAGGAAAACGCGCGTCTTCTGCCCGCCGGAGAGGTTGCAGATCTGCTTGTCAAATTCATCTTCCGCAAAGCCCAAGCCCTTTAACACGCCGGTCAGTTCGCTCTTATAGGCGTATCCGTTCTTCTGTTCAAATGCATGATTGTACCGGGTATAGCTCTCTAAGGCCTGTTCGAGCGCGTCGCCGGAGAGATGCTTCATCTCTTCTTCGAGCGCGCGCATCTTGCGGTCCAGCTCCGTGACGTCTTCCTTGACCGTCAGAAGCTCTTCATAAATAGTCTTCTCCGAGGTCAGATCCTGGTGCTGCGCAAGATAGCCCACCGAGGCATCATTTGCAAAAATGACACTTCCGGTATCGGCGGGCTCTTCGCCCATAATGATACGAAGAAGGGTGGTCTTTCCGGCACCGTTGACGCCGATGATCGCAGCCTTCTCGCGTTCATTGATATGAAAAGAAACATCGGTTAGAACAACGTCTGTTCCGAAGCTTTTGCTAATTTTCGTGCAGCCTAATATCATAATCTGTCTCCGTCAGAGGTTTTTTCCTTACAAATGGACCCGCGCACCCGGCGGATTCCTCTCCGAGTATAATCGTTTGGGGCAGGATTGTCAAATCCGTGAAAATGGTGTATCTATGCGGTTTTTGAGACAAATGAAGCCGCAAGAGAGGGTTTGACAAACAGGTTTTGCTTTACTATAATATTGTATGGATTGGGGAAGATATAATACTTTGATAGTATTTATATGGTGTATTTAGGAGTTTAGCATGAAGGAAAAGTATATATCGATGGCGGTCATTCGCAGGCTGCCGACCTATTATCGGTATCTCGGAAACCTGGAGGATGCCGGGGTGGAGAGGGTCTCATCGCAGGAGCTTTCAGACGCGCTCCAGATGACAGCCTCGCAGATCCGGCAGGATTTGAACAATTTCGGGGGATTTGGCCAGCAAGGCTACGGATATAATGTCGCGAAGCTTCACACGGAGATCGGCAAGATTTTAGGCGTTGATACGCCGCATCACATGATCATCATCGGTGCCGGCAACTTAGGCCAGGCACTCGCTGGATATTCCTCTTTTGGCAAGCGCAATTTTGATGTGAGTGCGATTTTTGATGTCAGAGAAGAAGTGATCGGCAAGGAGATCCGCGGCGTTACGATCCAGCCGATGGACTCTTTGGAAGCGTATTTAAAGGATCATGTGGTCGATGTCGCGGCGCTGACGGTGCCGAAGAGTGCGGCGGTCGAGATCGCGCACAACTTAAAAGATTGGGGCGCGAAGTCGATCTGGAATTTCGCACCGATTGATTTGGAGCTTCCGAAAGATTATATTGTGGAAAATGTGTGGCTGCTTGACAGTCTGATGCGTCTTTCCTACAGCTTAAAAGAAAAAGAAGAAGCGTGACGTTTATTTCGCCGGGCAGTCGGAAGAATCCTTTCCGCCTGCCCTTTTACATTTGCCAAATTAAGTGTATAATACTACCATATTTTGTGTTTGAGGTTGCGATATGATACGAGTTTGTACCGGTAAAGAGAAAAAAGCGATCGACCGCTATGCGATCGAGACGCTTCAGGTGCCTTCCCTTTCCCTCATGGAGCGCGCCGCGATGGCGGTGGCAAGAGAAGTGAAAAAGGAAGCCCCAAAGAGCGTGATCTGTGTCTGCGGAAGTGGCAATAACGGCGGTGACGGGATTGCGGTGGCAAGACTGCTTCGGAACGAGGGGATCGATGCAGAGGCCATTATGATCGGCCGGATCGATGCCGCGACACCGGAGGTGCTTGTGCAGTGGGAGCAGGCCAAGGAATGCGAGGTCAATCTCTATGCAGAGCTTGCGGGGCGGGAGATCGCAGATTTCCTCTCAAGCTACGATCTGATCGTGGATGCGGTCTTTGGGATCGGGCTCTCCCGCGAGGTAAACGGTTCCTATGCAGCCTGGATTGAGGCCATGGATGCCGCAGGAGCACCGGTGATCGCCGTGGATATTCCTTCCGGGATTGATGCCGCGACGGGCAAGGTGCTTGGATGCGCGGTACATGCCAAAAAGACGGTGACCTTTGGGACGTCTCTGATCGGCCTTACGGTGTATCCGGGGTGTCTTTATGCCGGGCAGATCGTGGTCGAAGACATTTTCCCGGAAGAAGCGATGCAGACCGTGAGAAGTCAGGTGTATGCGGCCTCGGAGGAAGATTTTGCCTGGCTGCCAAAAAGGAAGGCTTATTCGAATAAAGGAACCTACGGGCGGGTGCTCGTTGTGGCAGGCTCGAAGGAGAGTGCCGGGTGTGCGTATCTGGCTGCGAAGGCTGCGTACCGGATGGGTGCGGGGCTTGTGAAGGTGCTGACGCATGAGGTGAACCGGACGATTGTGGGAACGCTGGTGCCGGAGGCCTTGCTTTCGGTGTATGATGATCAGGCAGAGGCAGCCTCGCTTCGCAGTGCGTTTGCGTGGGCGGATGCGATCGTGATTGGCCCGGGAATTGGGAAAACTAATTTCGCAGCGAAGCTTCTTACGCTGGCACTTCTTGAGAAAAAACCGACCGTAGTGGATGCGGATGCGATTCATTTGCTCAAAGAGAGACAAGAAGGCATTCCCGCAAATGTGATCTTAACGCCGCACGTGAAGGAGATGGCGGATTTCCTTGGCATCTCAGTGCGTGAGGTGGCAGAGGATGTGCGGGGTGTCTGTGAGAGGACGGCCGCAGAAAATGCCGGGATTTTGGTGTTAAAAGACGCAAGAACATTTGTCAGTGACACAGAGATGGTATATATTAATACCAGCGGCAATGACGGCATGGCGACCGGCGGATCCGGGGATGTGCTTGCGGGGATGATCGGCGGGCTCTTGGCACAAAAGGCAGAGCCGATGAAAGCCGCGTGTCTGGGCGTGTATTTACATGGCCTTGCCGGGGATGCGGCAGCGAAGAAGCGCTCGCGCTATGCGATGCTTGCAGGGGATCTCATCGATGGCATCGGGGATGTGCTGCTCCAAAAGGGAATACAGTAATTGTGAGGAAAGATAGATGAATTTAGATAAAAGATTTGTGCGGACGCGGGCAGAGATCGATCTGGACGCGATCCGGTTGAATTTTATGCAGGCAAGGGAAAAGATCGGGCCGGATGTGAAACTGCTCGCGGTTGTCAAGGCAGACGGCTACGGGCACGGTGCACTGCGCGTGATGCAGGAGATTGATGATCTGGCGGATGCCTATGGCGTGGCAGAGCCGGGCGAGGCGCTCCAGCTGCGCGAGGCGGGATGTGAAAAGACGATCTTGATCCTGGGCTTTGTGGCGCATGAGTGGTATGCGGATATGATCGCGCATGACATCACGCTTGCGGCATTTACCGAGGAGATGACCCGTCAGCTTTCCGAGGAAGCGCTGCGCCAGGGAAAGAAGGCGCAGATTCATCTGAAGATCGATACCGGCATGAGCCGTATCGGCATGGCTGCGACGAAGGAAAATGTCGCGCTGGTGCAGAAGATGGCGGCTTATCCGGGCGTTGAGATCACTGGTATGTTCACCCATTTTGCCTGTGCAGATCAGGAAGATAAGACCTCAGCGAGAGAGCAGTTTGCTAGATTTACGCAGTTTGCGGACTGGCTCTTAGAGGTCGGGATTGAGGTGCCCGTAAAGCATGCGGCAAATTCTGCGGCGATCATGGAGATGCCGGAGACGTATCTGGATATGGTGCGCTGCGGGATCACCCTTTACGGTATGTATCCGTCGGATGGGATGCAGGAAGTGTCCTATCCGCTGCACCCGGCGATGTCATGGAGAGCGCGCGTCTCCTACGTCAAAGAGCTGCCTGCTGGCGTCGGGATCGGCTATGGACTCACTTATGTGACCAAAGAGCCGAGACTCGTCGCGACGATTCCGGTCGGGTATGCAGACGGCTATTCCCGCGCACAGTCAAACCGGGCGAGAGTCCTGATTCACGGGAGGAGCTGCCCGATTCTGGGGCGTGTGTGCATGGATCAGTTTATGGTGGATGTGACGGATGTGCCGGACGTCAAAGAGGGTGATGATGTGACGCTTCTGGGACGTGACGGGGAGGAGTGCATTTCCGCAGAAGAGATGGGAACGCTCTCTGAGTCCTTTAACTATGAAGTGGTATGCGATATTGGAAAGCGTGTACCGAGACTGTATCTTCGCGGGGGGAAGATTGTAGACTGAGATGGCTGGTTTTTGGGAACAATTGTTACATAAAGTCAAGGGCGATCCGATGACGGAGGAGGATATCTTAGATATCGTCAACGAGGGCTCGGAACAGGGAATCTTGGAAGAGGGCGAGGCCGAGATGATCGGCCGCGTGATGGAGCTGGACCGCAAGGATGCGGCGGATATCATGACACCCCGCAAGAAGATCGTCGGGATTGACGCAGAGATGCCCATCGAAGAGGCGCTGCGCTTCATGTTGGGGCAGACATTCTCAAGATATCCGTTGTATGAAGAAGACATCGATCATGTGATCGGCATCGTGCATTTGAAGGACTTGACCCGGTGTGTGATCTACGAGGAAGACGAGACAAAGACGCTTGCGGACATCGCGAGGAAGCCGTATTTTGTGCCGGGCAGCATGGATATCGATGATCTGTTTCGGGAGATGCAGGCGCGCCACACGCATATGGCGATCGTGGTGGATGAGTACGGGCAGACGGAGGGTCTGGTTGCGATGGAAGATATTCTCGAAGAAATCGTGGGAAATATCTTCGATGAGTACGACGTGGAAGAGCGGGAGATCATCAAGCAGAGCGAGGGCAGATATGTGATCCGGGGGCTTGCGAACCTGGAGGATGTCGCGGACGAGCTCGGGATCGAAGCGCCGGAGGATTATGAGACTTTAAATGGTCTGCTGATCTCGCTTTTGGGGCGGATTCCCGTGGAGGGAGAGCGGCCGGAAGTGACGTATCAGGGCTGGACCTTCCACGTGCTTGATGTCAAGGAAAACCGAATCCGGATGGTGAGAGCCGTCAAGGATTCCCGAGGATAAAAGGCGCAGGGACTGCCTGCGAGGAAACATGAAATTAAAAAACAGACTGGTCACAGCGTTTGTGATTATGACGGTGCTGCCGTTGCTTTTGGTGGTGGTGCTGGGCGCGGGCATTTTACAACTGAATAATAGTTCGCTGCGGCGCAATTACAACGTGGACAACTCTTTCCTCGAGGTGCTGACCAGTCCGATGAAGATCCTGGACGCGGTCACGCAAGAGCTGTATGAGGGGATGTCGGATGCGGTTTTGGAAAACCCGGATGCGTTTTTAGACGACACCTTCTGCCAGACGCTCAATACGAGGTTTGGGCAGCGTTCGTCCTTCCTTCTGGTGAGAAAAGGGGACAAGATCTGCTACAACGGCAGCGGTGGCGCGCTTATGGACGGATTCGAGCGTCTGCCGCTCTATACCGAGGAGGAGGAGTCGGGAGACCCTCTTTATATGAACATCGGCGACACCCAGTATCTGGTGCGTCACAAGGACATGGTGTTCTCCGACGGGGAGCAGGGTACAGCGTTTTTGATCTCGGATGTCTACCAGATTTTGCCGCGGATGCGGCCGGTTGCGGTGCAGATTGCATTTACCATTTTCCTGATCATCATCATCTCGGCTTCCATCCTAACGATCTGGATTTATCAGGGCATCCTGCGTCCGATCAACGAGCTTAGAAAAGCGACGCATGAGATGGAGCAGGGGAACTTAGACTACGAGATCAAGTACAATGACGACGACGATGACAACATCACCTTGCTTTGTCAGGACTTTGATCACATGCGCGAGCGTCTGAACGAGACGATGAACAGTCAGCTCGCGTACGAGAAGAATGCACTCGAGATGATGGGAAATATTTCCCACGATTTAAAGACCCCGCTCACTGCCATCAAGGGCTATACCGAAGGTATCATGGATGGGATTGCGGACACGCCGGAGCGCAGGGAGAAGTACTTAAAGACGATCCTCTCTAAGGCAAATGATATGCAGTATCTGGTGGATGAGCTGGCAGAGTTTGCCAAGATTGAGCAGGGGACGATCGTCTACAACTTCGCGGATGTCAATGTGGATCAGTTCTTCTTCGACTGCATCAGCGAGGTGAGCCTCGATCTGGAGATGCAAAATATCCGTGTCAGCTACACGAATTATGTGAGCAAAAACGTCGCGGTTGCGGCGGATCCGGAGCAGCTAAAGCGTGTGGTCAACAACATCATCGGCAATTCCATCAAGTATATGGATAAGCCGGAGGGCACGATTCACCTTTTGATTGAAAATGAACCCGATGCGGTGAAGGTCTCGATCGCGGACAACGGCCGCGGCATCGATGAGGCGGATCGCGAGAAGATCTTCGAGCGGTTTTACCGTGCGGATGCGGCGCGCAGTGCAGCCAAACTCGGCTCCGGCCTGGGACTTTCCATCTGTAAGAAGATCATTGAAGATCACGGCGGCAAGATCTGGGCGGACGGTGCCAAGGGTGTCGGAACGACGATTACATTTACGCTAAAGAAAGTGGACAGTGAAAAGAAGCTGCCGGCTTCTGCTTGATGGATAGAGAGGATCATGGCAATGAGTTATAAGGTATTGATTGTAGAAGATGAGCCTTCGATCGCGGAGCTTGAGAAGGATTATCTGGAGCTTTCCCAGATCGACGCGGATATCGCGGCGGATGGGACGACAGGCCTGGCAAATGCACTCGCAGGGGACTATCAGTTGATCATTTTGGATCTGATGCTGCCGGGGATGGACGGATTTGACGTCTTAAAGGAGATCCGGGAGAAGAAAAATATCCCGATTTTGCTGGTCTCGGCGAAAAAAGAAGAGGTTGATAAGATCCAGGGCCTGGGACTTGGCGCGGACGATTATATTACGAAGCCATTTAGCCCGAGCGAGCTGGTGGCACGTGTCAAAGCACATCTGGCAAGATACGAGCGCCTGGTGGGTGCTGCAGCACCGGCAAATGAGGTCGTAGAGATCCGCGGACTGAAGATCGACAAGACGGCAAGGCGCGTCTGGATCAACGGGGTGGAGAAGACATTTACGACGAAGGAATTCGACCTGCTCTTATTCCTGGCGACGCACCCGAACCGCGTCTTTACAAAGACCGAGCTGTTTGAAGAGATCTGGGATATGCAGGCGATCGGCGGGGATACCGCGACCGTCACAGTGCATATCAAGAAGATTCGTGAAAAAATCGAGTATGATTCCAGCAAGCCGCAGTATATCGAGACGATCTGGGGCGTCGGATATCGGTTTAAGGTATGATGCAGAAGATAGACATTCTTTATGAGGATGCGCAGATCCTCGTGATCGTAAAGCCGGCGGGCATCGCCTCGCAGAGCGATCGCGGCAGTGCGCCGGACGTGGTCAATGCGCTGAAAAATCAACTATTTCTCCGGGACAAGAAAGTGCCGGAGATTTTCTGTGTCCATAGGCTTGATAAGCCTGTGGCGGGGCTGATGGTGTATGCGAAGAGTAAGCAGGCCGCAGCCTTCTTAGGAAAACAGGTGCAGGAAGGGGAGACATTTACCAAGCGGTACTATGCCTTGGCAGAAGGAGAGTTCCCGGAAACGATCGGGGTAAGAACTAAGGCAGTGGACTGGCTTTTGCAGGATAAACGCGAAAATGCTTCCAAGGTGGTTTCTGAAGGGACACCTGGGGCGAAGCGGGCAGAGCTTTTTTACACCGGGCTGAGGATCTTTGAGGGCAAAACGTTATTTGACGTGGAGCTGATCACAGGGAGACACCACCAGATCCGCGTGCAGATGGCAGCGCGCAGCATGGGGCTTTTCGGAGACCGCAAGTACAACCAGAAGACAACCGAGACACGCCTGGGACTTTGCTGCCATCACCTGGCCTTTGTGCATCCGAAGAGCCGTGAGGCGATGACATTTGAAGAAACATGGGAGCGCTTGACGCAGAATTAACGAAGTGCTATACTATGCAGGTCATCTGACCGGAACCTGTTGGAACCGGGAAGAATTACAAAACAGAAGGGGAGAAGCAGTAAGAAGAATCTGCTGCAATCCAAGAAAAGGAGAACGAATTATGAAACGAATCATTGCATGGGCTCTGGTTCTCGTCCTCACGATGTCTGTTTTGGTAGGCTGTGGCAATACACAGAAGGAAGAGACAACTACTGAAGCAACAACGCAGGAGACGACAACCGTAACGGAGACCACCACGGAGACCACCACCGAAGAGACCACGACAGAGGCTGCCAAGAAGGTAGACGTCAACATCGCGGCACTCAAGGGACCGACCGTCATCGGTATGACGAAGGTCATCGCTGATGCAGCGGAAGGAAATACCGCGAACAATTACAACTTCACCATCGCAGGCGCAGCGGATGAGATTACACCCGGCCTGATCAAGGGTGAGATCCAGATTGCAGCGGTTCCTACGAACCTCGCAAGCGTTCTTTATAACAAGACGGAGGGTAAGGTACGCATCGCGGCCATAAATACACTCGGTGTCCTCTACATTTTGGAGAACGGGGAGTCAATCCAGTCGATCGAAGACTTAAAGGGCAAGACCATCTATTCCATGGGCCAGGGAACCACACCGGAGTATACACTTCGTTTCGTGCTTTCCCAGAACGGAATCGATCCTGACAAGGATGTTACGATTGAGTACAAGTCTGAGGCAACCGAGGTTGTCGGTGTTCTCGCACAGACCGAAGGTGCGATCGGTATGCTTCCGCAGCCGCAGGTAACGGCAGCGATGGCGCAGAATGACAAGCTTCGTGTTGCAATCGATGTGACCGAGCAGTGGGAGAAAAGTGTCGATAACGGCAGCACCGTGACGACAGGTTCTTTGGTTGTCAACGCAGATTGGGCAGCAGAGAATCCGGAAGCGCTGGCAGCCTTCCTTGAGGAGTACAAGGCTTCTGTCGAGTATGTCAATAACAACGTGGATGATGCGGCAGCGAAGTTAGAAGAGCTTGATCTGTTCAAGGCCGGCGTGATCAAGAAAGCCATCCCGATGTGTAACATCGTATTTATCACCGGGGATGATATGAAGACGAAGGTGTCCGGTTATCTTCAGGTTCTGTTTGATCAGAATCCGGCAAGCGTAGGCGGCGCACTGCCGGGCGAAGAGATTTTCTTAAACTAAATACATTCCAATCTTTGCACATGTTTGGGCTGTCCGAGAGGACGGCCCTTTTGTATGTCAGGATCTGGGACAGTCGAGCCTAACCTTAAATGGTAAAATGATGCATCCTTCTCTTGACTTTCCTCCAAATTCTGCCATAATGAAGTCATGGAAATGGATATTTTCTGGCAAAGTTTCGCAGAAAATTCCTCAACATATTCTCAGAAAAGAAAAGGAGATAGTTATGAGAATCGCACTTATGAATGAAGTCAGCCAGGCGCCGAAGAACCCTGTGATTTTTACGGAGCTTAAGAACGAAGCGGAGAGTTTCGGTCATACCGTGTATAACGTTGGAATGACTGGAGAAGAGGGAGAGGTAGAGCTGTCTTACGTCAACCTTGGCCTGATGGCTTGTATCCTGTTAAATTCCAAGGCAGTGGATTTTGTCGTGACCGGCTGCGGTACCGGCCAGGGCGCGCTTGTATCCTTAAACTCTTACCCGGGCGTCGTCTGCGGTTATCTGATTGATCCCATCGACGGTTATCTTTTTACGCAGATCAATTGCGGCTGCGGCGTTGGCGGCAACGCAGTTTCGCTTCCTTACGCAAAGGGCTTTGGCTGGGGCGCAGATCTGAATCTTCGCTATGCGTTCCGTAACATGTTTGGTGCAGACTTTGGCGGCGGTTATCCGAAGGAGCGTTACGAGCCTCAGATGAAGTTCCGCAATCTGTTTGACTGCGTGAAGGCTTCCGTGACAAAGGACGTCATGAGCGTGCTGCGCGATGTGGACCAGGATCTGCTGCGCGCGATCAAGAAAAATGACCGTTTCATGGCTTGCTTAAATGAAAACGGCACCGTGCAGGAAATCGTTGACTACATGAACAATCTGGAGTAATCCAGACGGATCACGTGAAAGGTATGAAAGAAAGATGGATCGTGAAAGAAAAGAATTCTTAGAGAAAGAAGCGAAGCGTATCCGGTATCTGACCGTAGATTGCATCGGCTCTTTGGGCGAGGGACACATCGGCGGCTCCCTTTCAATTGCGGATGTCCTTGCAGTTTTGTATAACGGGGTTATGAACGTAGATCCGGAAAATCCGAAGATGGAGGGGCGCGATCAGCTGGTTTGCTCGAAAGGCCATGCGGGTCCGGCAGTTTATGCCACGCTTGCTTCCCGGGGATTTTTCCCGGAGGAGTGGCTGCACACGTTAAACCAGCCGCACACGCTGCTTCCGAGCCACTGTGACAAGAACCGCACCCCTGGCGTGGATATGACCACCGGCTCTTTGGGCCAGGGCATTTCGGTTGCCATGGGCATGGCTGCAGGCCAGAAGTTAAAGGGATCTGAGGGACGCGTCTACGTGATCCTGGGCGACGGCGAGAGCCAGGAAGGCCAGGTGTGGGAGGCGATCATGTTCGCAAACCAGTATCACCTTGACAACCTGACGGTGCTCCTTGACTACAACAAGCAGCAGATCGACGGGACGGTCGATGAAGTGGTCACGCTCGGCGATCCGAAGGAACGCTATGCGGCCTTCGGGTTTGATGTGCAGGAAGTGGACGGCCACGATGTGGAAGCCATTGAAAATGCACTCCTTGCGGCAAAGGAAGTCGTTGGGAAGCCGCAGTTAATCGTGCTTCACACGGTCAAGGGTAAAGGCGTTTCGATCGTTCAGAATGCAGCCTTCAACCACTATATGACATTTACCAAAGAGCAGGTATCCTCGATGCTTGCCGAGCTTAGCGAGTAAGGGGGTGCCGACATGTCAAAACGTCCGTTAAAAGAAGTTTTATGTGAGAAAATGATCGAGCTGATGGCGAAGGATGAGCGCGTCGTCATGGTCGAATCCGATCTGTCCCGTTCCAACGGCACCTTAGAAGTCAGATCGCATTTCCCGGACCGCGTCTTTGACTGCGGGATCGCGGAGGCAAACATGGTTTCTGTGGCAGCAGGCCTTGCTTCCCAGGGATTCATTCCCTTTACGACCACATTTACCGCGTTCTCCACGAGACGTGTCTGCGACCAGATCACGCTTTCTGTGAGCTATGCGAAGAACCCGGTGAAGTTGATCGGCACCGATGCCGGCCTGACGGGTGAGTTAAATGGCGGTACCCACATCAGTGTGGAAGATATCGCGGTGATCCGCGGCATTCCCGGCATGGTGATCGTCGATGTGGTCGATGAAGCACAGTTAAAGCAGGTGCTGGAAGATGCGGTGCTCTACGATGGCCCGATGTACATCCGCATGAGCCGCAAGATGGTTGAGGATGTCTACGATGACTCGTATGAGTTTGATCTGTTTACGGCGGATCTGTTAAAAGAAGGCAAGGATGTCACGGTGCTCGCATCGGGTATCGAACTTCCGATCGCGAAGTGCGCAGTGGAAGAGCTTGCAGAGGAAGGGATTGACGCGGAGCTGATCGGTGTGCATACGATCAAGCCGTTAGATGCAGAGACCGTGCTTGCGTCCGTCGCAAAGACGAGATGCGCGGTAACCTGTGAAAATGCGAATGTCGTCGGCGGCCTTGGATCTGCGGTCGCTGAAACGCTGGTTCGCCATGATCCGGTGCCGGTGGAGATGATCGGTATCCCGGATCGCTTCTGTGAGGTAGGCCTGCTTCCGTGGCTTCTGGAGCAGAATCACATGACGAAGGATGACATCAAAGAAGCGGTGAGAAAGGTCATTGCGAGAAAATAAGAGTGATCAGGAGACAAAGCGTATTTGAGCGGTGTAGGAGGAAGCCTCACCGCTCATTTTCATCTTCGGCAAGAATTGTTTTATCTCGTTATTTGTGGTATATTTGCAGTGTTTCCTGATGTTTCACAGGTAAGGTATGAATGATGAAGAAATGGTCCAAACCGTTTGCGGTCTTGTTCTGGATTCTGGTCTGGGAGATCTTAGCCAGAATCGTACAATCGAATATTTTGCTGGCCTCGCCGGTCGTGACCGTAAAAGCGCTGTTTGGCCTTGTGGGGACGAAGGCATTTTGGCTTTCCATCGCCTCTTCCTTTGGGCGGATCATCGGAGGTTTTCTGCTTGCGCTCATTGCGGGGATGGTGCTTGCGTGGACATCCTACCGCGCAGAGCTTGTCAGGACGCTTTTGGAGCCCTTGATTAAGATCATCAAGGCGACGCCGGTGGCTTCCTTTGTGATTGTTGTGCTTTTGTGGGTGAGCTCCTCGAAGCTCTCCGTCGTGATTTCGTTCTTGATTGTATTCCCGGTGGTTTATACGAACCTGCTGCAGGGGCTTTCCGAGACCGATGCAAAGCTGCTTGAGATGGCGCAAATGTTCCGCTTCGGTTTTGCGAAGCGCCTGCGATACATTTACCTGCCTGCCATCCGTCCCTACCTGCTCTCTGCAGTATCCTTAGGGCTTGGCATGTGCTGGAAGGCTGGCGTGGCCGCGGAAGTCATCGGACTGCCGCAGCCGTCGATCGGAAGAAATCTGTATAATGCGAAGCTCTACCTGGAGACGCCGGAATTATTTGCCTGGACGATCGTGATCGTGGTGCTCTCGGCGGGATTTGAAAAGCTTGTGACGTGGCTGCTTAAGAAAGCTTTGAGGGTATAAGTATGGATATTTCGTTAGAACATATCTCCAAAGCGTTTGGAGAGCAGAGAGTGCTTCGGGGCGTTAACCTGACCTTTGAGGAGGGCCGAACGACCTGTTTGATGGGGCCTTCCGGCAACGGAAAGACGACACTGCTTCGCATTCTCACGGGGCTTGAAAAGGCAGACGAGGGAAAGGTTTTAGGGGTGCCGGAAAAGATTGCGATGGTCTTTCAGGAAGACCGATTGCTGTTAGAGCGAACCGCCCTGGAAAATGTCTGCATCGCCGCGGGCGTTACCGAGAGAGAGGCTGAAGAGGCATTTCGCGCGGTGGGACTTTCAGAGTATGAAGAGAAGCCAGCAGAGCAGCTCTCCGGCGGCATGGCAAGGCGTGTGGCGATCGTGCGGGCGTGTCTTGCGGACGCAGAGCTTATTGTGATGGACGAGCCATTTAAGGGGCTCGATGAAGGGACGTTAGATCTCGTGATAACCTTCATCAAGGCACGTCTTGAGAACAAGACCGTGATCATCGTCACGCATTTGCCCGAAGAGGCGGAGAAAATAGGAGGAAAGATCGTATGGCTGGATCAAGTTTCGGAACCATCTTTACCGTAACGAGCTGGGGGGAGTCTCACGGCAAGGCGATCGGTGTTGTGATCGATGGCTGTCCTGCGGGGCTTGCGCTCTCGGAAGAGATCCTGCAGCCGTACTTAGACCGCAGAAAACCGGGGACGAGTGCATTTACCACGAAGCGTAAAGAAAGCGATACGGTGGAGATTCTCTCCGGCGTGTTTGAAGGAAAGACGACGGGGACGCCGATCTCGCTGCTTGTGAGAAATGAAGACCAGAGGTCGAAGGATTATTCGGAGATCGCCTCATATTACCGGCCAGGACATGCAGATTATACGTATGATCAGAAGTATGGATTTCGCGATTACCGCGGCGGCGGGCGCTCCTCTGCGAGAGAGACGATCGCCAGGGTGGCAGCCGGTGCGGTGGCGTGTGAGGCGTTAAAGGAGCTTGGTGTTTCGGTGCAGGCTTATGTCAAGCAGATCGGGCCGGTCGTGGTGCCGGAAGGTGCAGATGACTGGGCGTTTGCGAAGTCAAGTCCGCTTTGCATGCCGGATCAGAAAAGTGCGGAGGACGCAGAAGCGTATTTACATCAGGTGATCGCAGAGGAAGACTCGGTCGGCGGTGTCGTAGAGTGCGTGATTACGGGTGTGAAACCCGGCGTCGGAGCGCCTACATTTGCTAAACTGGATGCAGAACTTGCAAAAGCAGTCATGTCGATCAATGCAGTGAAAGCCGTGGAGATCGGGGACGGGGTGCGTGTCGCTGAGGCGAAGGGCTCCGAGAACAATGATGCGTTCGTGGCGGAAGGAAAGACGCGCAAGGCGACAAACCACGCTGGCGGAATTTTAGGCGGAATCAGCGACGGAGATCCGATCGTGGTGCGGGCTACGTTTAAGCCGACGCCTTCGATCGCGAAGGAGCAGCAGACCATAAACCGCGACGGAGAAGAGATCTCGGTGCAGGTGAAAGGCCGTCACGACCCGATCGTTGTGACACGTGCGGTCGTGGTGGTGGAAGCGATGGCAGCCATCACGCTGGTGGATCAGATGCTCATGGGCATGGGTGCAAAGCTTGAAAATGTGAAGAAGATCTGGGGTGCGCCGGAGGCGTAACAAAGAGAAATATAGAGAAAAAATAGGGATTACATGAAATTAATTTTCCGTTCTATGGCGAGGTACAAAAAACCGATTGCCATCGCCATCTTGATTAAATTATTTGGCACCATATTTGAATTATTGCTTCCCTACATTTTGGAGCATATCATCGATGAGGTCGTCCCTGCGGGCGATCTTGTTTTGGTGCTCTCTTGGGGGCTTGCGATGTTCGTCTCTGCGGTTCTTTGCCGGACGTTTAATGTGATGGCAAACCGCAAGAGCGTAGACAATGCAAACCGGAGCAGCTACGAGATCCGACAGGCACTTTTTGAAAAGACCATCAATCTATCGGGGGAAACGTTCGATACGTTCGGGCTTCCTTCCCTCATTTCCCGCATGACCTCCGACAGTTATAACGTGCAGACCGTGGTGCAGCAGCTGCAGACGCTCTGCGTGCGTGCCCCGATGATGCTCTTTGGCGGCATCGTCGTGTCCCTGTTTATGGACTGGGAGCTTGCGATGATCCTCGTGGTGCTGATGCCCGTGCTCCTTCTGATTATCTTGCTCGTCGTGAGAAAAGGCATCCCGATGTTCACGGTGGTGCAGCAGAAACTCGATGTCGTGGTGCGTGTGATGCGTGAAAACATCACCGGTATCCGTGTAGTCAAGGCGCTGAGCAAAGAATCTTATGAGAAGAAGCGGTTCGGCGCGGCAAATGAAGACATGACGAGCCAGGATATCAAGGCCGCAAGCATCATGGCAATCCCGGGACCGTTAATGCAGCTGTTTTTAAATGTCGGTCTGACGGTCGTTGTGCTTTTTGGCGCGTTCCGTGTCAATGCCGGGCATATGCGTCCGGGCGTGATTCTCGCGTTTTTAACCTACTTTAATATGATCGCGATGGGCGTGATGGGTCTGACGAGAATTTTTATGACGATCTCTAAGGCGAGCGCGAGTGCGGACCGAATCGACGAGGTGCTGCAGTGCGTCGAGCCAGAGCCAAAACGTGCCGCGATCTCGGAGCATGTGGCGGACAATGCGGCAAATGAAGTCGCTCAGGATCCCGCAGATGAGGAGGCGTTCATCGTCTTTGACCACGTGAATTTCAGCTACGGCGAGGGCAGTGCAGACCATGAAGGGTTCATGGGGCTGGAGCGCGAAAAAGCTTTGAGCGATATCACATTTAAGATTCGCAAAGGCGAGAGTCTTGGCATCATTGGCCCGACGGGCTGCGGCAAGACCACGATCGTCAACCTGCTGATGCATTTTTATGAGGCAGATGAGGGCAAGATCACCGTGGATGGCCGCGACGTGGCAAGCTATGAGAAGGATGAACTGCGGCGCAAGTTCGGTACCGTGTTCCAGAACGACCGCATTTTCCAGGATACCCTAAAAGAGAATATCAATTTCGGGCGAAATGTATCCGAGGAGGCGATGTGGGCCGCGGCGCACGATGCGCAGGTGGCAGACTACATCGAGACCTTGCCGGAAGGGCTTTCCTATGAAGCCGCAATCGCCGGGGCAAATCTATCCGGCGGGCAGAAACAGAGAATTCTGGTCGCGAGGGCGTTGGCCGCAGATCCGGAGATCTTGATCTTGGACGACAGCTCTTCGGCACTGGATTATAAGACGGATGCAGCGATGCGGCGGGCGATTGCGAAGCATCACCCGGACACGACGACCATCATGATCGCACAGCGTGTCTCTTCGGTCATGAACATGACGCAGATTCTGGTGATGGAGGATGGCAAGGCAATCGGTCTTGGTGATCACGAAAGCCTGCTTGCAACGTGCGAGACCTACCGCGAGGTCTATGAAGTGCAGATGGGCGCTTTAGGCGCAGCGGCTGCGGAAGGGAGGTAAGCGATGCCTGGAAGAGGTGACCGCGGACGGGTCAAAGAACGTCCGAAGGATACCAAAGGCACGATGCTTCGGATCCTTTCTTACATGATGGTGCACAAGTGGAAGGTGTTGCTCTTTTTGGTTCTTGCGATTTTAAGCAATCTGGGTAACCTTTTGGGGCCTCGTTTTGCCGGAAACGCGATCTCTGTCGCGGAAGAGGGCTACAAGATCGGGGTCGGCGCGGTGGATATGCCGCGGGTGGCACAGTTTGCGCTCTACATGCTGATTGCCTATGTCGGGTCAAACATTCTATCGTTTTTGGTGCACATTGGGATGATGCGGGTCGGCCGTACGATCGCAAAGCAGATGCGCACCGATGTGTTTGAGAAGCTGGAGAAATTGCCGGTTTCGTATTTTGACCGCAACCAGGCGGGCGACATCATTTCCCGCGTCTCCTACGACATCGATGTGGTGTCTACCTCGCTTTCTTCGGACGTGATCCAGATTTTGACGAGTCTGATCACGGTGGTGGGAAGCTTTGTGATGATGTGCCTCATCTCCATCCCGCTCGTGCTTTGCATGGTCTTTACGATCCCGGTGTCGATTGCATTTACCCGGATGATGAGCAAGAAGACCAGACCGCTTTATGCGAAGCGAAGTGCTGCGTACGGACAAATGAATGGTTTTGCGGAGGAAATGTTTACCGGGCAGAAGACGATTCTCGCCTACGCTTATGAGGATGAGACATCGCGAAAGTTCAGCGACATCAACCGCACGGCGGCGGAGGCTTACAAAAACGCGGACGGTCTTGGCATGACGATGGGCCCGACGATCGGACTGATCTCCAACATCGGACTTGCGGCGATCGGTATGGGCGGCGCGGTGCTTTATCTGTTCGAGATCGTGGGTCTGGGACAGATCTCAAGCTTCGTACTTTATAGCCGCAAATTCTCAGGACCGATCAACGAGATTTCTAACATCATCAACGAGATCTTCAGTGCGCTCGCGGCGGCGGAGCGTGTCTTTGCCCTGCTCGATCAGCCCGAGGAAGCGAAGGATATCTACGGGGCAGAAGTGCTCACAGACTGCAGGGGACACGTGGAAGCGGAGGAGATTACCTTCGGCTACACGCCGGAGAAAGAGATTCTGCACGACGTTTCCCTGGAGGCAAAACCCGGCGAGACGATCGCGATTGTCGGTCCGACGGGTGCCGGAAAGACCACGATCATCAACCTGCTGATGCGTTTCTATGACCCTGTGAGCGGGCGAATTCTCGTGGATGAACGTGACCACACCGATTACACGATGGAAAGCTTGCGGCGCAATTACGCGATGGTGCTGCAGGATACCTGGGTATTTCGCGGAACCATTTACGATAACATCGCTTACGGCAAGGAAGACGCGACGATGGAAGAGGTCGTGGCAGCGGCAAAGGCTGCCCGCATTCACAGCTTTATCATGCGCCTGCCCGAGGGGTACGAGACCGTGATTTCTGAAGATGGCGGGAACATTTCCAAAGGCCAGAAGCAGCTTCTTACGATCGCCCGTGCGATGTTATATAACACGAATATGTTGATCCTTGACGAGGCGACAAGCAATGTCGACACCAACACCGAGCGGCAGGTGCAAAAGGCCATCCGCAGCCTGATGAAAGGAAAGACCAGTTTCGTAATTGCCCACCGCCTGTCCACGATCCAGAATGCGGATCAGATTCTGGTCATCGATCACGGCGGGATCCGCGAGCGGGGCACGCACGAAGAGCTCATGCAAAAGAGAGGCTTCTACTACCAGATGTATGCGAGCCAGTTTGATTAAAATCCTTTGAAAAAAGGAAGGATAGATAAAGACAATTGGACAAATCTGTGATATGATAAATGCAATGAATGGTTCGGAGATTCATTGCATTTATTTTATAGGAGTTGAGTGATGAGAAAGACAAAAATTATCTGTACCATTGGGCCTGCCAGCGAGTCGGAGGAGGTCTTAAAAAAGATGTGCCTTGCCGGCATGAACGTGGCTAGGCTGAACTTTTCCCACGGCACACACCCGGAGCATGAAAAGAAGATTGCAGCGATCAAGAAAGTCAGAGAAGAGCTGCATCTTCCGATCGCGATTATGCTGGATACCAAGGGCCCGGAATACCGGATCGGAACCTTTGAAGAAGGCAAGATTTATCTAAACGAAGGGGATACCTTTACCTTTACGAGCGACGAAATCGTCGGCAATCAAGAGAGAGTATCCGTAAGCTACAAGACATTTGCGCAGGAGATGAATCCGGGTGATAAGGTGCTGGTAAACAATGGCCTGGTCGTACTGGAAGTGGTGGAGACGTCCGGCAATGACGTCGTCTGTAAGGTGCTCTCCGGCGGCAAACTGTCCGACCGCAAGAGCATGAATTTCCCTGGCAAGCGTTTGCGCGGCGCATATATGAGCGAACAGGATCAGGCGGACGTTCTTTTTGGCATCGAGCATGGCGTTGATTTTGTCGCGGCATCTTTCGTGTCCGACGGGGCAGACGCGAAGGAGATGCGTGATTTCCTGGATGCGCACGGCGGAGAGGACATCGATATCGTGGCGAAGATTGAGAATCAGTCCGGTATTGATCACGTGGATGAGATCTGCAAATACGCCGATGGAATTATGGTGGCAAGAGGTGACTTGGGCGTAGAGATTCCATTTACCCAAGTGCCTTCTGTACAGAAGAATCTCGTGGAGAAGTGCCGGATGCTTGGCAAACGCGTCGTGGTTGCGACCGAGATGCTGGAGTCTATGATCGAGAACATCCGTCCCACCCGTGCGGAAGTGTCCGACATCGCAAATGCAATCTATGAGGGGACTTCTGCGATCATGCTTTCCGGGGAATCGGCCGCAGGAAAACACCCGGTAGAAGCGGTGCAGGCAATGGCCAATATCGCAGAAGAGACCGAACAGCACATCGATTATGCAGAATGGTTTGAAAATGTGCGCTTTACCACGACCAGCAACCTGGATGCCGTTTCCCACGCAGCCTGCCGTATGGCCATTGATGTTGGTGCAAAATGCATTGCGGTAAGCTCT
The DNA here is from genome assembly GCA_017480565.1 of Lachnospiraceae bacterium. Lineage (GTDB taxonomy): Bacteria > Bacillota > Clostridia > Lachnospirales > Lachnospiraceae > RGIG1588. The sequence goes on from JAFVAL010000024.1 coordinate 61,053, forward strand.
GTCAGCGGCATTACCGCCCGCATGATCAGCCGTTTCCGCTGCCCGGTTCCGATCATGGGCATCACAACCTCGGAGAAAGCCTACCGCAAGCTGGCGCTCAGTTGGGGCGTCCTGCCAAGACTCTGCGAACGGTTCGACTCGCTCGACGTCATTTTCTACCACGCGATGAGAGAAGCACAGCGCATGTTTGACCTGGAAGAAGGCGACAACATCGTTATGACGGGCGGCCGCATCGGTGAAGGCAAAGGAAAATCCAACACCATTCGCCTGGAAACCATCCGAAAGAGATAATGTGGCGGGGTAGTCTTGACGAACCGCCTGCAATCCCATAAAATGAAATTAATAGGAGACAGATCGTTTCCTTGCGTATAATTCACAGAAAAAGGAGATTCACATGAAGAAATTTGTATGTAGCGTATGCGGTTACGTGTATGAAGGCGATGCTGCACCGGAGAGATGTCCCGTCTGTAAGGCGCCTGCAGAGAAGTTCAACGAAGTAGCGGGTGAAAAGGTTTGGGCAGCTGAGCATGTGGTAGGCGTTGCACAGGGCGCTCCGGAAGACATTCTGAAGGATCTGCGTGATATGTTCAACGGCGAGTGCTCCGAGGTTGGTATGTACCTTGCGATGAGCCGTGTTGCAATCCGCGAAGGTTATCCGGAAGTCGGCGCTTTCTTTGAGAAGGCAGCGTTTGAAGAGGCTTGGCATGCAGCTCATTTTGCAGAGCTCCTCGGCGAAGTCGTCACCGATTCCACCAAGAAGAACCTTGAGCTGCGCGCAGAGGCTGAGTACGGTGCAACCGCAGGCCGCGCAGACCTCGCAAAGAGAGCAAAGGCATTAAACCTTGACGCAATCCATGATATTGTCCATGAAATTGGTAGGGACGAAGCCAGACATGGAAAAGGATTCCAGGGGCTGTTGGAGAGATACTTTGGATAACAGGCGCAGGGAAGAAGCAGAGTTTCCGGAGGTGTGTCTTCAAGCGGCATCTGAAGTGACAGAGGAAAAGCTCCAGCAGATGATTATGCGGCGGAACCAGCTTCTGGCGGAAAAGGGCTATCTTCCTCCAGATGAATCCCATATATACTGGCATAAGCCCGACGTCTGATACCTTGTCGCGACAAAGCCCGCCACGGCAAGGCATTCGCAGGTCTGCTGAAGAGATACTTCGGCTAAGTAAAAAAACCGCATTAACAAAGGGTTTTGAAGGAGTGGTCTTAGGACTGCTCCTTTTTTGCGTCTTCACATCTTTGTCATGGTACTTATTTGGTACCTCCTCTTTTCATGAACTGAAAAAGAGGGCAAATATCTTCGAAAATGGTACTCACGAAAATGGTACCATCTTGCAGGCACAGTATTACACATGAATCCACGAAAAGTGAGATGAAGAGAGATGAAAACAAGGGAAGTTAGATTTTCATTCTAAGTGTGGTAGACATAGACTTAAATTTCTATTTTCTCCAAACACGTTCCGTGTTATAATAAAGCCAGTCCTAAACGCCAAACAGGAATATTTCCAAAATAGATTTGGCTGGGCAGGTAACATTTAGTCTCGGAGGCTTCATGCAATCCGCGAGTAAAGTTATTTGCCCGGCATGAAGCCTCCGCAAAAAGAAACGGAGGAAGAAATTGAATAACAACAGCTACAAGAATCTTCGGTTTACCAATGACTTCATGTTCTGCAAGATCCTCACCAACAACCCGGATCTGTGCAAAGAATTGATTGAGACGATTCTGGACGTGAAGATCAAAGATATTCTCACGCTGGAGCAGCAGGAGCCGATCGAGATTACACCTGATGGCAGAGGCATTCGGCTGGATGTTCGCGTGGAGAATGAAGAAAGCATTTACTGTGTTGAGATGCAGAACACGAAGCAAGACAACATACCAAAGCGCTCAAGGTACTACCAGGCGCTGACAGATATGGACTCACTGCATCGCAACGAAGATTACGAAGACCTGAAGAAATCTTACGTGATCTTTATCTGTAACTTTGACTTGTTTAAAAGAGGATTTCGAAGATATGTATTTCGCACCCTATGCGTCGATGATCCGTCGATCGAGATGGGAGACGAAGTAGAGAAGGTCTTCTTAAATGCCAAAGGCACAGAAGGGAACGCCTCAGAGAAACTGCAGGAATTTTTAAACTATGTCGCGACGGGCAAACCCGAAGGCGAGTTATCGGAACGATTGGAGGATGAAGTGAAGATGGCGCAGAATAATCCGATGTGGGAAGCTGAATATGCGGCGTATTACTTGAAACTCCGTGATGAGCGGAAGGCGGGAAGAGAAGAAGGCCTGAAGGAAGGGCGCGAACAGGGACTTGAACAAGGAATTCTTCAAGGACGACAGCAGCTTTTTCTTCAACTCCTAGATCAAGGGAAATCCGTCGAAGAGATTGCGGATTTTTATAACATGCCGATCGAAAAAGTAACAGAGATTGTCCAATATGAACCTGCGGAAGAATAACACGAGATGGGAGACGAAGTGGAAAAGGCGCAGAATAATCTAATGTGGGAAGTTGAAGATTTACTAGATGAAAATGACAAGGATGAATAAGATTTCGCAGAAGGAGCGGCGATGAAAGCCGTTCCTTCTGTTTATCTTTTTGTAACTGATTATATCTTGAATTCTTCAGTCTTTGTTGACAAAAGGATACAAAAATGGTACAATAAAGGCAAACAAAAGTCTTTGTTGTACCATTTTGTTTTGGGGGGAGTGACTGAAACGATGATGACACTGGAAGAGATGAAAAAGGCAAAAGAAGAATATGGATTTTCCTGCGAGGAGATTTCAAAGAGGACGGGTGTTCCTTACCGTACTGTACAGAAGATATTTACGGGAAAGACAGAGGTGCCACGGGGAGTAACATTGGAGCGCTTGTATCTATTGTTTAATGAACAGACATTGAGGCATAATTCATATGAAAAGGTTTACCTCGATCCGGACGGTTATCCGAGGGTGAACGTGCTGCGGGAGCCAGAGTTTGCTTATGATACGGGTCGACCACAGGGCAAGTATACTGTTCAGGATCTGGAGAATTTTCCGTCTTGGGACCGGGTAGAGTTAATTGATGGGGAGATCATTCATCTGGAAGCGCCAACGACTGTACACCAGGCAGCGGTGTCGGAACTGTTTTTCCAGTTTTACGGATTTGTTGCACAGAAGGGAGGAGATTGTAAGGTCTTCGCTGCGCCGATTGACGTACAGTTTGACAATGCGCATGGAAAGAAGGATTCTTTTCAACCGGATCTCCTCGTGGTTTGTGATCCGAAGAAGGTGACCCGGAAGAACATCCAGGGAGCCCCAGATCTTTGCGTGGAAGTGCTCTCTCCTTCGACAAGAAGAAGGGACTGTACGTTGAAACTTGGTAAATATTTATATGCCGGTGTGAGAGAGTACTGGGTTTTGGACGTTGAGAAGGGACGGTTGGCAGTCTATACGCAGAAAGATGTGTTTCCAGTGGTTTACCGGAAGGGCGATCTGGTGCCCGTCTCGATCTATGATGGCGAGCTTAAGATTGATCTTTCAAAGATTCCGTGGTTTGGAGAGGAAGAGGAAGCCTGAAGGAACAGAGGTTTTTGAATAGATAAACTACCATTCTTGAAGGATAAGACAGAACAGGAGAGGCATGGCACCTCTCCTGAATAAATGAGCACTTACAACAAAATAATTTACACTCTCGAATGCTTGGTCAATTACCTTTATTTGAGGCCAACCTTATTCGATGATTTCAGCATCATAATAACGCCAACTATCATTTACGTTAATAGCTCTGGCGGAAAAAGTGATTTCCTGATTAAAGGCCAGAGAACTTGTATCTACCGTATCCGCAAAATATACAAGTTTTAAAACATTGCTGGTTCCAATTTGAATATTATAAGCAGGTGCATAGCTGTTATTAACGCCTTTTAATACTCCTTTGATTTCCATCCTATCCTGAACAAGATATGCGATGGGCATTTGAAAATGTTTATATTCAAAAGTATATTCGGCGACACTTTCAGATGTATCAATCAGTTCATCTGTCGTGTTTCCTACGACTGTGATTTGCTGACCTGCATCCAGCTTAACTAAATCATCAAGAGGAAGATAAACATCAATCAGATAAGTTGCACCGTAAAAGCCTGCCAATTCAACGTAATCTTCCTGAATCGTTTTCACCATACCAGAAAGCTCTAATGTTTTATTACAATAGGTCTGTTTCGTTCTTGCAATATTATCAAAAGCTGCATTATTAATATCATTTGCGCTTGCCTTTTCAGCTTGGGATAATAACTCATCTTTTGTTGGTAATGGTTCGGTTGTTGGCTCCGTTGCAGCTTCAGTAGTTGACTCAGTTTCTGATGCATTCTCTGCTTGACGTTCTCCCGCACAGGCAATCAGTAACAGGCACATAGCTAATACCAGGGTTAGACTAAACAATCTTTTCATCACTTTGTTCTCCTATACTTTTATATCTATTTGCAGTTGTTTTCCGTGCACAACCGGACAAATACTTTTTAATTATAATTTTAAGAAATGGTCGAAACAACTAACCGATTGCTTAGGCTTTTACAGTGAGTCATTGAGCAGAAAACCTCTTTCAGTCGAATATTTAGTTTTCAGGATTCTGGTTCCGTGCTATACTAAAATTAATCTGGGTTCAAAGCTTTCAGATGTATTGGACCGGACAATGACTTTACACTTTGGAGGATAAAAAGAATATGTTTTCTTGGTTAAAGAAATTATTAGCAAAGCCGGAAGGAAAGGCGGACAAGACTAAGAAGAAACCCGAGGGCACAGAAGTGCTTTCTGCAAAAGTCGTTGAGAATGTGGCGGATTTCAAAGATCGCTTCAATCGTGCGAGGTACATGGATGATGACAAAGGCGGCGGAGGTGGGAAGTTCTGACCTTCTTGTCAGAAAGGAGTGCGTATCAAATGGATATAAAGAAAGCATTGTCTTATATTGCGACAGGCTTTTTGCTGATTTTGCTGGACTTTAATCTGAACGTGAATGCGCTTTCGGCGAACATTCTGCCGGATTTTGTCGGGTGGATTCTCATCTACCTTTCGGTTGATCTGCTTGGGGGCTATACGGAAGGGAAAAAGTATCTGAAATGGATGGCCTTGGTGCTGGCAATTTTGAATGCAATTTTGTGGGTAGGCCCGTGGTTCATTCCTGCCGAGAAGCTGACAATATTGGTAGTGCTGTCAGGGGTGATTTCAGCATTTGTTTTCTTCATACTATTAGGCACATTAATCCAGGTGGGAGAGGATATCTCGTCTGCACATACTGGGACACTTAAAATATTGCGCTGGTTTATGTTATTTATTCATCTGTTTTCCGCAGCGGGGAGCCTTGTCGTAAAGCGGATGGGTGAATCACCAGTCTTGATTTCGCCGACTATGATTGCGATTAGTGTGGTTCTGTCGCTTGCGATGCTTGTGGCGGCGATTGTGGCATTGGTGGTATTATTTAAACTGAAAAAGGAAGCAGAGAGTTTGCCTGAGGCTGAGACTCCTAGCGAAGAGACAAGAGACCCTGAAGAGACTGGTCACTGATGATAAAGTTAAATTCACGGACAACTTCACAAATTCACGGATAACAATCCTCCCTGGGAGATGATTGAAGTGTCATTATAAGTCACATTTTCTCGGAAATTACGGGAGCATTTCCCAGATAAACTATACCCACTTACTTTTCTTTGTGCTACAATAGAATCCAGAGTGAAACAGAGCCTGAACCTTGTTTCAGGCTCTTACTATACTTTTAGAAGTCGAGGTGGAGCATATGGATATGATGAGCCAGTTTTCTCTGGAAGGCAAGGTTGCGCTGGTGACCGGCGGTGCGTATGGCATCGGATTTGCGATCGCGGAGGCACTTGCGGGTGCAGGGGCGAAGATCGCGTTTAACTGCCGGGACGAGAAGCATATGACGCAGGCGATCAGCGATTATCAGGCGAAGGGAATTGATGCCAAGGGCTATATTGCGGATGTGACGGTGGAAGAAGAGGTCTTAGCGCTGGTAAAGAAGATCGAGCAGGATCTTGGCACAATCGATATTCTGGTCAACAATGCAGGCATCATCCGCCGTATTCCGATGACGGAGATGAGCGTGGAAGAGTTTCGCAAGGTCATCGATATCGACCTGACGGGCCCGTTCATTTGCGCAAAGGCAGTGATTCCGGGGATGATAAAGAAGGGTCATGGCAAGATCATCAACATCTGCTCGATGATGAGTGAACTGGGACGTGAGACGGTCTCTGCCTACGCTTCGGCGAAGGGCGGGCTTAAGATGCTTACGAGGAATATCTGCTCTGAGTTTGGCGAGGCGAATATTCAGTGCAACGGCATCGGACCTGGCTATATTGCGACGCCGCAGACCGCACCGCTTCGTGAGCGCCAGCCAGATGGCAGCAGGCATCCATTTGATGCATTTATCGTGGCAAAGACCCCTGCGGGGCGCTGGGGAACCCCGGAAGATTTGATGGGCCCGGCACTGTTTTTGGCATCGGATGCCTCGAATTTTGTGAACGGACAGATTCTTTACGTGGATGGCGGTATCCTTGCCTATATCGGGAAGCAGCCGTGAGAATAGAGAAGATTTTGAGTGGAGGACGAGACAGATGAAGGCATTTATGGACAAAGATTTTATTCTGGAGACTGAGACAGCGAAGCATTTATTTCATGACTATGCGGAGAACCTTCCGCTGATTGATTATCACTGTCATTTAAACCCGCAGGAGATCTATGAGGATCGCCGGTTCCACGACATCGGTGAGGTATGGCTTGGCGGGAAGAACCCGGATGGGTCGTATTATGGCGATCATTACAAGTGGCGTATTCTTCGTGCAAATGGCATCAAAGAGGCGGATGTGACGGATGCGCAGGATCCGTTTAAGCGGTTTGAGCAGTTCGCGGAGGCGCTGGAGCTTTGCATCGGCAATCCGATGTATCACTGGTGCAACTTGGAGCTTAAGAAGTATTTTGGCGTGACGGAGCCGCTTTCTAAGAAGAACGCGAAGGCAATCTGGGATCAGTGCAATGACAAGCTGCAGAACGATCCGGAGTGCAGTGTGCGCGGCCTGATCCGTCAGTCCAATGTTGCCTATATCGGCACGACAGATGATCCGGTGGACAGCCTCAAGTGGCATGAGAAGATCGCTGCGGATCCGACGTTTACGACCGTCGTGAGACCTTCCTTCCGCCCGGATAAGGCGGTTAATATCACGAAAGCCGGTTGGAAGGAGTACATGGGCAAGCTTGCTGCCTCGGTTGGAAAAGAAGAGTTTGCAAGCGCACAAGAGGTGCTCGATGCACTTGTGGAGCGGATTCGTTTCTTCAAGGATCATGGGTGCGTTGCGAGCGATCACGGCCTTGATTACGTGATGTATCGTCCAGCTACGATGGAAGAAGTGGAAGCGGTCTTTGCCAAAGCAATGGCTGGCGAGAAGCTTACGGTGGAAGAGGCAGAGAAGTTCCAGACGGCAGTCCTTTTGACGCTTGGAAGAGCGTATCATAAGTATGATATCGCGATGGAGATTCACTATTCTTGTCTGAGAAATGTCAACGAGCGGATGTTTGCATTAGAAGGAGCTGACACCGGCTACGACGTCATTTCTCAGAATACCTGTGGCGGCAGCATGGCGGCACTATTCAGCGCACTCGATGCGACCGGGGAGCTGCCGAAGACGATCGTGTTCTCCTTAAATCCTGCTGACAATGCGCAGATCGCGACGATCATCGGTGCCTTCCAGTCGGATGAGATGCCTGGCAAGATCCAGCACGGCCCGGCTTGGTGGTTCAACGACACGAAGAGCGGCATGGAAGAGCAAATGAAGTCGCTTGCGAACCTTGGTATCCTTGGTAACTTCATCGGCATGCTGACAGACTCTCGTTCGTTCCTCTCCTACACGAGACACGATTATTTCCGCCGGATCATGTGCAATCTGATCGGAAACTGGGTCGAGAACGGGGAGTATCCGAACGATGAAGAGGCATTAAAGCGCATCGTGGAAGGAATCAGCTACACGAACGCAAAGAGACATTTTGGACTGTAACGATCGATTATTTGGAAGAGAAAGAAGGGCATTCCATCATGGAAAGACTGAGTTATGCAACCCTGAAGAGGCAGGGGTTTGACGGCTATCTTTTGGAACAAGCGCCGGAGCGCGTGCTGCAGTTTGGCGAGGGCAATTTCCTTCGCGCATTTGTCGATTATTTTATTGACCGGATGAACGAGGAAGCTGGATTTGACGCAAAAGTCTGCGTGGTGCAGCCGATTCCTTACGACGGGAGAGCGAGATTTGCGGAGCAGGAATGCCTTTACACTCTATTCCTGCGCGGTCAGGAAAATGGCGAGAAGGTGAACAAAAAGCGTGTCATTTCCGCAATCAACCGTTGCATCAACGCTTACCTGGATTACGACGTGCTGATGGACTGCGCGAAGAATCCGGATCTGCGGTTTATCGTCTCGAATACGACCGAGGCAGGCATCGTCTATGATCCTTCCTGCGAGTTTACCGATAAGCCGGCGAACAGTTTCCCGGGGAAACTGACACAGTTTTTGTATCATCGTTTTGAACTCGGTCTGCCGGGATTTATCATTTTATCCTGCGAGCTGATCGATCACAACGGCGAGGAGCTGAACCGCTGTGTCCATGCGTATATCAAGCAGTGGGGACTTTCGGATACATTTGCGGCATGGGTCGATGCTGAGAACGTATTTTGTTCTACACTCGTAGACCGCATAGTTCCCGGATATCCGAGAAGCGAAGCCGCAACAATTTGCGAGGAACTTGGCTATGAGGATCAGCTGATCGATACCGGAGAGGTCTTCGGTGCATGGGTCATTCAGGGACCGCAGTCGATCAAGGAAGAATTCCCGTTTGAGAAGGCGGGGCTGCCGATCCTTGTGGTGGACGATGTGACGCCTTATAAGCAGAGAAAGGTTCGCATCTTAAACGGTGCGCACACGTCCTTTGTGTTGGGCGCCTACCTGGCGGGTCAGAATATCGTGCGTGACTGCATGAAAGATCCTGTCATCCAGGGCTTCATGAACAAGACACTCTACGAGGAAGTGATCCCGACGCTCGATCTGCCGAAGGAGGATCTGCTTGATTTTGCAGCGGCCGTGGCGGAGCGATTTGCAAATCCTTACATCGATCATCAGCTGCTTTCGATTTCTCTGAACTCGACGTCTAAGTGGCGTGCACGCTGCATGCCTTCGCTTCTTGAGTATGCGAGGCGCAATGACGGTGCGCTGGCACCTTGCCTAACATTCTCCTTCGCAGCTTACATGGATTTCTACCGCTCAGGCAAAGAGCGCACCGAGAAGGCTTTGGTGGGGAAGCGCGGCGAAGATACCTTTGAGATCTCTGATGATGCGTGGGTGCTGGATTTCTACTATGAGCACAAGGATGATACGAATGCAGAGATCGCGAACGCCGTCATTGCAAATGAAGCGATGTGGGGAGAGGAGCTTAAGAACCTGCCTGGCTTTACTGAGGCAGTGATCAAAGCGCTCGACCGGATCGACGAGGTTGGCATCTACGAAGCAATGCGCGAAGTGCAGGGGTAAGTCATGGACTATATTCAGATTCATCCGCGGGATAATGTTGCTGTCGCGCTGCGCGATCTGCCTGTCGGGACGACGGTTGCCTGCGAGAGCGGGACGGTGTGTTTAAAAGAGAACGTCGTACGCGGTCACAAGGTTGCGATCTGCGACATCCCTGCCGGAGAAGACATCATCAAATACGGCTGTGTGATCGGAAAGGCAACGCAGGAGATCGCTGCGGGAAGCCATGTGCATTCACACAATGTGCAGACGGAGCTTTCGGAGGAGACTGCGTACGCGTATGCGCCGGTTCATTTTGCACTCCCGGAGACAAAGCATCGCAGCTTTGAGGGCTATGTCCGTGCAGACGGACGTGTCGGAATCCGGAATGAGCTTTGGATCATCCCGGTGGTTGGCTGCGTAAACGGGATCGCAGAGAACCTGGTGAAGGGAAATCAAGACCTTGTCGGCGGCAGCGTGGAAGGGCTGTATACATTTGCCCATCCGTTCGGCTGCAGCCAGCTTGGCGAGGATCACGAGCAGACAAAGAAGATTCTGACTGATCTTGCGCATCACCCGAACGCGGGCGGTGTGCTTGTGCTGGGGCTTGGCTGTGAGAATCTGACTCTGCAGCAGTTTCAGGACGCGCTCGGTTCCTGGGATGAGAGTCGCGTGAAGTTCCTCATTTGCCAGGATGTCGAAGATGAAATTGCCGAGGGCAGCAGATTGCTCGCGGAGATTGCGGCCGAGATGCGAAAGGATGTACGCAGGAAGGTGAGCGCAGCGAACCTGGTGGTTGGTCTAAAATGCGGCGGCTCGGACGGGCTTTCCGGCATCACGGCAAATCCGACCGTGGGACGGTTCTCTGACCGGCTGATCGCGCTTGGCGGGAGCACCATTCTGACGGAAGTGCCCGAGATGTTTGGCGCGGAAAGCCTGCTGTTTAACCGGTGCGAGGATGCGGCGGTCTATCAGGACGCCGTGCAGATGGTGGAGGATTTCAAGGATTATTTTGTGAAACACGGACAGGTGGTTTATGAAAATCCGAGTCCCGGTAACAAAGCAGGCGGAATCACGACGTTGGAAGACAAGTCCTGCGGATGCGTGCAAAAGGGCGGCAGTGCGCCGGTAGTAGATGTGCTGCGCTACGGGGAACGCGTGAAAAAGAGAGGCTTGTCCTTGCTCTCCGGCCCAGGCAATGATCTTGTCTCCAGTACCGCACTTTCTGCGGCAGGATGTCACCTCGTCCTCTTTACGACCGGACGGGGAACACCGTTTGGCGCGCCCGCACCGACGGTGAAGATTGCGAGCAATACCGCACTCTCTGTGAAGAAAAGTAGCTGGATCGATTTTAATGCCGGAACTGTGGCGGAGGGTGAGAGTCTGGACGACGCAGGAGAGCGACTGCTTGATTTTGTGATGGAGATCGCGAGCGGAAAGCAGACGAAGTCGGAAGAGGCAGGGATCCGGGCAATCTCGATCTTTAAAGACGGGGTTGTGCTGTAGCGGTCTTGGAGTGCATTCGCTTTCGGATGTGTGCAAACCCTGCTTTTGTTTCGAATATAGATGTGTTGGGGACCCTGACAGAGCGTTTTGTGCTGTCAGGGTCTTGCTGGCCTTAGAGGAACCAATTTCCAAGACCCTCTGGAGCGAAATATAGATCATAGGGTCTCACGTGAGCCAGTGACAAAATTCTTTATAAAATTTACACTTTTGTGACACAATCTTCTTTCTATGTGATATGATAAATTCAATGAGATATCAGTAACAACATTTAAGATTAATAGAATCTTAAGAAAAATATGCAACTTAATTTACATCTTCTTGATATGATGATTAGTAACAAGAGGAAAAGAATGCACACTTTTCGAGGCAATGAGTGAGGGTTGTTTTATGGTCAAAAAGGTTTTGCGGGCATCGTTGGGAGTGTTGCTCGCATCTTTTTGTATCGTTGCGGTTACGGGGTGCAGCCAGGTGAAGGAACTGATTACACCGCCGGATCCGATACGAAAAGAGGCGGAGCGGCAGATCACCATCGAGGATTATGAGGATGCATTTGCGACGGGGGTTGCCACCTATGCTGCGGAGAACCCGATGGATGTGTTATACCCGGAGGGGGAGGAGCAGCCATATCTTTGCCCGGAGTATGTGACGGACAGTCGTGTGCCTGCGCAGTATCGACGCTTCGTGATTCCGAGCGAGGACGTGATCTTTAGTCCGGTGTTAAAGGATGAAGATAAGGGACGTGTCTATATCACAATCGTAAATTATAGTGAGGAAAAGGCTGCCTGGATGAGAGAGCACATTTGCAACGCAGATGTGTTTACAAGGGATGAGTTTGTCTTCCTCTCTGAGAAAAATGAATACTATAACCGTGAGCTCCCATCGGAGATCAAGAATTTCCTGGGGGCGATGCGTGCGTACGCGAAGAAGCATGCGGGTGCCCCGGATTGTACGTACAGTGAATTCTCGGTTTATACCGGACAGGCCGGCATGGAGAGACGTGTGAGGTTTGCACTCTCTGAGGATGCAGAAGGATTCCGGGTGGTATTTCCGGAGACAGTGAGCGATGCCGCAAAAGCTTGGATTACAGATGAATTCTTTGGCGGAGAACTGCCGGAGTGGGTTCAGATTACCGGCGGTGCGGAAGTGAAAGCGCTTGCGGACTGGGACGTTTCAGATCTTAGAAAATCTTCGGTACAGATCGTGGAAGAGGTCGAGACGCAGGAGCCAGAGACACAGGAACAACGAGAGGACGGCGAGGACGAAGAAGGGGAGACAACAACCGAGCAGAAGAAAGCTTGGGAGCTCATCGTAACTGCCCCGAAGGAAGCAGTTTCCACAAAGGATCATTCCGTGCTCTGGGAGGTACGAAACCGCGAGAACCGACCGATGTTTTTTGATACCACGCCGACACTTGAGGTTAAGATCGAAGACACCTGGTATCAGGTGCCTTGGGTGTACGGAAAGAACGCTGCTCCGACCGAAGGCAATGCTTACGGGCGTGCCATCCCGGACAACGAGCGGGCGAGCTTTGCACTGGATCTGGATGCGTACGCAGAGCTCATGCCTGCGGAGTACCGGGTGATTCAGAAGGTGGATATCGCGCCTGGCGCGTATCTGTCGGAGAAGTTCGTGTGGTTTGGGTTTGAAGTGAAGTAAAAAATTGCAACTAAAAAAGGACTCTGAGGAGTCCTTTTTTTGAGTTTGCGCGCCATGGGCGCGCTCTAACGGGTGAAAGTCCCGAGTACGCGTAGGCAACGACGAAGTACATAGCTGAACAGCAAGGGTGTCCATCACGAGGTGGAATCTGAAGGAAGCTGTAGGCAAACCCTTGGC